>NZ_AYTM02000002.1:3820695-4133891 GCF_000507185.2 Pseudomonas syringae KCTC 12500 | reverse complement strand
AGAACATCCGGTCGGTGCTCAATGATTTGCCAGAATGCGCTTGCCGGAAGAACTGCAATACGCGCTTGCGAGGCGGCTCGAACGTCATACGTCCTGGGTAAGCCATCTAAAAGTGGCACTTCTCCGAACCAATCTCCGGACACCAGTTGAGTAAGAAAGAGTTGGCGTCCGTTAACGCCCAGGCTACTCACTCGCAAAGTGCCTTGAATCAGACGAAACATTCCCAGTGGTTCAGAGCCTTGAGGGAAGACTGCCTCTGATTTTACCAACGTCCTGACCCGCGAGGCCTCAAGCAAAATCGCGTCCACATCCGGGGGGAGGGAAAAGGATGAGGGAATAGCTTTAGCAGACAACTCAGACATTGCCAAAACCCGACAATCTTGGTTTGAAGGCTCGGATAGTATCAGACGCATCTGGCCTGTAGACGACAGGCATACCTGAATCAGGAACGTAGAATGTACGTAGGTCACTTCGCCATAGGCCTGGCAATCAAGGCACGCTATCCAAGGATCCCCGCGCTCCCCATCATGATGGGAGTCGGCTTCCTGGATCTGCTGGATGGGATATTCATCATTCTTGGCTTCAACACCGTCACCCCGAATTTAAACAGCGGGCCGTATCTGTTCTTTGATCTGACCTTTATCGACTGGGATCACTCATTGCTTGCCGCTGTGTTCTGGTCAGTGCTTTGGGGACTGCTTTTCGTAAAGCATCGACCAGTAGCCATTGTGGCAGCGCTGGCAGCTTTCTCTCACTTCATCGCCGACTGGCCGATGCACAACAGCGATCTGGCGCTTTATCCCCGCGCAGTTGAGCATTACGGTTATGGCCTATGGGGCAAGCTGGGGACTGCCTCCTGGATTCTCGAAGGCGCTTTTTCAGCCGTGCTGGCAGCCTATGCATGGCGGCTAAGTAGGCAACGTGGCGTGAGTTTGACCTGGCCTTGTGTGGTGCTGCTTGTCTTGTTCTTGCAGCTATCCCCGTTCGCTTCGCCCATGAAGTTTGTTGCCACTCTCGATGAACCTCTGACGCATATACTTCACGGGGTTCTGGTCTCGTCAGGCTTCCTGATTCCAGGGCTGCTGATGTCATGGTTGTTGAATAGAAGTGAGCGTTTACGAGGACAGCGGGGGCAATGAAGCGGTCGTTGGGTCATTGAATTTGAGGCCTGACCCAAGCTGCAAACACATTGGGCCAGACCTTCAGGCTAGACTTTAAATCGGTTGGTCATCTCCTGCAGCCTGGCGCTGACTCTGGCCAATTCAACACTTGATGTCGCTGTCTCTTCACTGGCGGAAGCCGTTTGGTCTGAAATGTCCCTGACATTTGTGACGCCCCTGCCTATTTCTTCACCGACGTTAGTTTGCTGCTCAGTAGCAACGGCGATCTGTTCGTTCATCACCTCAATCTCATGAACAGATGCGGTAATACTCTGCAGCACCTCACTGGCTTGCGTGGACAGTTCGACACTGCTGTCCGTCAGTGCCAGATTTTGCTCTAGAACCTGGCCCATATGATCGGTACTGGTTTGCAGTTCGTTTATAAGCAGCGCGATCTCGTCTGTCGACGTGCGGGTGCGCACGGCCAGGCCTCTTACCTCGTCCGCGACGACAGCGAAACCACGTCCTGCCTCCCCGGCACGCGCAGCTTCAATGGCCGCGTTCAACGCCAGAAGGTTCGTCTGATCAGCCACCGTCTTTATCACATCCAGTACGCCACCGATGCTCTGAGTATTCCCTCTAAGCGCCGCCATCGCCGTCCTGGTCATGTTCATCTCACGCGCCAGGGTCTCTATCTGGGTGCGAGTCCTGTCAACGACTTGCCCACCTTTTTGGGCCAGCTGACTGGCGATTTGCGCAGTATTTACGGCTTGAGCTGCATTACGAGATACCTCATGAGTAGTGGCTGTCATCTGCTGCATCGCAGTGGCAATCTGCTCAGTCTCCAGTTTCTGCGCGTTCACGCCCGCACTGGTCTGCTCCGTTACGGCTGAAAGCTGCTCTGCCGCGCTTGCCACCTGCACGATTCCGTCTTTCATTTCCCCAATCAAGCTTCGAAGCCCGGACGTCATGCGCAACATGCTGCCCTGCAACGCGCCAAGTTCATCGTTTCGAGTCACTTCTGTTCTGTACGTAAAGTCTCCCTCTGCAACGACTTCAACGATTTCAACAGTCTCTTTGAGAGGATGAACAATTGATCGGGTGATCAACCAGGCAGCAAGAACACCCAACAGGGCAGAGAGGGCCAGCCAGAGCAAAATCTTCTCCTGTGCTTTCTCTGCATCGGAGGCACGAAGCTCGTTCTGGATAGCGGTCATCTTGTCCGTAATGCCAAGAATGGTAGCGATCGACGTTGTGATACCGCCTTGAGCCTCATCAACTTTGGCTTGAGCGGCGACTAATGTTTCCAGTTGCCCGCTATAGGTGGCCATTCCTGCGGCCAACGCTTGAACGTCAGCACTGGGCAAACGGGTATTTTTGAGCATGTCGATACTGGCCACGACCTGCGCTATCGCCTGACGAACAGTGTCTTCCCCGCTTTTACTCGGGGATGCCGTATAAGAGCGAAACGCGGTACGCATCTTCTGGACCGAGATAAACAGTGCCGGCAGTTTCTGACGATCCGCTGCATTCCCGCTCTCGTCGTTGGCAGCGTCTGCGATCTTCAGCAACAAACCGTTAATCGTTTCGCCCGAAGCGCCGGCCAGTGTCCGCAGTTGCTCACGCTCTCGAGTAGCCTCGACTGATCGAGTATAGAACCCACGGTAAAGCTGCATCGTCGTTTGGGCTTCTTTGAGCAGCGCGATGTTATTGGCTGTTTTGAAACGTGGCGAGATGCTCACCAGCTGACGCTCCGTCCGCTCGAGTGCCTCCAACCACTTTGAAGCCTGTGCATCATCCGCTTTTAAAAAATAAACCAAACGCTCGATACGCATGTCTCGTGCGATTGAACTGAACTGAGCAATGTCTCCAGACAAATCAGCTCGACGCTTCAATGTATCGGTGGCGTCCTTTCCCGTGTAAGCCATTAACAGAATCATTAAAATCAACAGTCCGAAACCCACCAATAGCTTCGCCCGAACCGTCATATTACTTAACACACCAGATGTTGCGCTGGACATATATCTTTACTCATTGATTTTTTTGAAAACAAAAGTCCGCCGGACAGGTAGCGGAACATAGAGTCCGATACGCATCAGGATGAATTGATAATGTGAACCTGCTGAAACCCTCGACACGCTCGGTAAAAAGGTCACGTCACAGATCTGAACTCACTGCGGCGTCATCCGGAGGGCCATTGAAGTACTTGAGTAAATACTCGAACTGTAGGTGTTTTCTGGACAAAGAGGTGCCGAGGCAGGATAAACCTGTTCATAACCGAGGATCTCGAATTAAAGATGAAAGGCCGGTCCATGGCTATAAGCCATTATGTCGTCACACTTTTCATTTTCTATAATTTTTTTGAGGCATGTCGACGAACGGACGAATAAAATTCGTCTCGGCACATGCATCTCAATGCTGAAAGCCACAGCTCATGATAATAATGAGTTACACAGAGAGGCAGCGACAATTAACTTTATTATCAAACAAACAGTTTGCATTATTGCCATCGCTGGCGCACTCATTTTAAAAAGACGTAAGGAACGCTGCTGTCGTTTGGCACGCTCGCCGTTGGCTTTGGCAAGACTATCAGCGCCCACGACACCAAAGCTCGGGCATTGAGTTTGATATCGGAGGGATCAGAAACGGCAATTGACATCACCGCTTGCCGGCGCATGTTTCGCGACAGGTGGCTGCGTTTCTGAACGGGTCTCACGCTTGAACGGCCTTACCTGCCTTCCGCTTCGAAAGACCTGTCAGGCGCTTTACAGATCGCTGCATCAACCCCATGACGGAAGCACAGAGTAGCTATCCGAACATGACAATCCGCAACGCAAAAAAAAACCTGGAAATCCGCATTTTCATGGGCCTTCCAGATTTTCGAAATGGTGGGTCGTGTGGGATTCGAACCTACGACCAATTGGTTAAAAGCCAACTGCTCTACCAACTGAGCTAACGACCCTCTGTTGTGTGGCGCGTATATTACTGATTTTTATCAGTAATTCAACACCTTTTTTAAAAAACTTTAAAAATAACGAGTCGGGTCTGCGATACCGGCTGCAGTAAAGCCCTCTGCGCGCAAGCGACAGCTGTCGCATTTGCCACAGGCACGGCCGTGGTCGTCAGCCTGGTAGCAGGAGACCGTCAGCGAGTAATCGACTCCCAACGCAGTGCCTGCCTTGACGATGTCCGACTTGCTCAGATTCTGCAGCGGCGCTCTGATAGTGAAGCCCTGCCCTTCCACACCGGCCTTGGTAGCCAGATTGGCCATGCGCTCGAATGACTCTACAAACTCGGGGCGGCAATCCGGGTAGCCCGAGTAATCCACGGCATTGACGCCAATGAAGATATCCCGCGCCCCCAGGACCTCTGCCCAGCCAAGGGCGAGCGAGAGGAAGACGGTGTTGCGTGCCGGTACGTAGGTGACCGGAATGCCTTCAGAAGGCGACTCAGGCACGGCAATGGAGCTGTCGGTCAATGCCGAGCCGCCAATACCGTTGAGGTTCAGGCCGATGACCTTGTGCTCCACGGCACCGAGATCACCAGCAACGCGTGCAGCGGCATCCAGCTCGGCGCGATGACGCTGGCCGTAATCGAAGCTCATGGTGTAACAGACGTAACCCTCGGCACGGGCCATGGCTACGACGGTCGCAGAGTCCAGACCACCTGACAGGAGGATCACGGCTCTTTTTTCAGTCTTGGTCAATTCACTCATATCAGCGCCCCGGCTCGTCATCCCAAAGAATTTTATGCAGCTGCATCTGCAGGCGTACCGGCAGGTTGTCAGCCACGATCCAGTCCGCCAGATCGCGACCCTTGAGCTCGTGGTGACTGGCCGAGAACAGAACTTCGCCCGCACGACGATCGAGGCCGTACTGAATCAGCTTGGAAACGGCCCAGTCGTAATCCTCACGCGAGCAGATCACGAATTTGACCTGATCGTTGGCCGTCAGCAGTTCCATGTTCTCGTAACGATTACGCGAGACCTCTTTTGACCCTGGGGTCTTGAGGTCGACTACGCGACTGACACGAGGATCCACCGCCGAGATATCCAAAGCACCACTGGTTTCCAGAGACACTTCATAGCCCGCGTCGCAAAGACGCTTCAGCAATGCAATGGCATTGGGCTGGGCGAGCGGCTCGCCGCCGGTGACGCAAACGTACCGAGGGCGATAGGAAGCCACTTGCCCAAGAATGTCGTCCAGCGTCTGAATGGTGCCGCCGCTGAACGCGTAGGCACTGTCGCAGTACTGACAGCGCAACGGGCAGCCGGTAAGGCGAACAAATACGGTGGGCAGGCCAGCCGTACGGGTTTCACCCTGCAACGAGTGAAAGATTTCGGTGATGCGTAATGTGTCTTGCATATCAGCCACGGGCGTAACAGCTAAACAGGCCGTCCGCCTCCGTCAGGCACTTCAAGGGACTCGGCAATCGCGGAATCCAGAAAAGCGTAAGGTGTACCGGAATTTCGGGTGCGAGATTCTAACGAAAAAAGCCGCGACTAGCGCGGCTTTCTTGATCAGCGGGTCAGAACATCAAAGGCGCTGGAGATCTCGTTGCGCCAATTGTGCAGCTGAAGTGCCCGGATACTGGGCAACGACCTGCTGCAATATGCCTTTTACCTTATCGGTATGACCCAGACGGCGTTCGACATCAGCCAGCTTGTACAGCGAATCAGGCACCTTGGCATGCTTGGGATACTGCTGACTGACTTTGGCGAACGCCTGACCAGCGCCCTGAAGGTCGCCTTTGGCCAGGTTTACTTCACCCAGCCAGTATTGGGCGTTGCCCGCATACGAGCTGTTTGGGTATTTGCGCAGGAAAGCGGTGAAGGCCTGACTGGCCTTGTCGAAATCCTTTGCCTTGATCAAATCGAAGGCTGCTTCGTAATAAAGCTTTTCCTTCGCCGGATCAGGAGGCTCAGTGCCTGCTGCCGGTGCCTGCTGAGCCGCTGAGGCCGAAGGCGTCCCGCCGGCGTCGATAGCGCCACCAGCAGGTTGGGAATTATTGGTAGCCGGAGCGGCTGCGCCACTGGCTATACGTTGATCGAGTTCCTGATAACGCTCCAGAGCTTCCTGCTTCATGCGCTGGATGTCATTTTGCTGGACCTCGACAACACCGCGCAAACGCGCGATTTCGTCCTGCATTTGCTGCAACTGCATGAACAGCTGACCTTGTGCCGAGGCAGGGGCCGTAACCCCTCCCCCGGCATAGGCGCCGGACGTGCCATAACCCGCTGGCGGATAACTGCTGCTGCCAGAGCCAGAATTGTTATCGACCACAGGTGCCGCACCCAACGCTGAAAGCGGAAGGGCGAGGGCCAAAACGGTTAGAGCACGTCGGCACGTTCGCATGTCAAATTACTTACGCAGTTCGACGCGACGGTTTTGAGCCCAGGACTGCTCGTCGTTGCCGGTAGCAACTGGACGCTCTTCGCCGTAGGAAACCAGTTCCAGCTGAGCTGGGGAAACACCTTGCAGTACCAGGTAGCGCTGAACGGCTTTCGCACGACGCTCGCCCAGTGCCATGTTGTACTCGCGAGTACCACGTTCGTCGGTGTTGCCTTCCAGAACAACGCGAGCGCCGTTAGCTTTCAGGTCTTTGGCGTGCACGTCCAGGGAGCGCATGGCTTCTGGCTTCAGGTCCGAACTGTCGTATTCGAAGTAGAAGGTGGTGATTGCGCGCAGAGCAGCTTCTTCGCTCAGGGAGCCGTCAACAGCACCCGAGTTGGCGCCGTAACCAGCGTTAGGATCAACAGCAGCACCGCCTGCACCGGCATTGTCGCCGCCTTTGGACGAGCAACCTACAGCTACAGCCATGGCCAGAGCCAGCGCAGCAAATTTACCAAACTTCAGCATTTCCATCTTGAAACTCCTAATGAACCCCAGTGTGTTAAGCAAATCGTGTAGCGCCGCGTCAGTTCAGGTAAGGGGACCAGGAAGGTTCTCTGACTTCGCCTTGAGCGGTAGGAAGCGGGAGCCTTACGCGTCCGTTAATGGACACGAGCATCAAGACTCCCCGGCCCTGCTGGCGGGTGGCGTAGATTACCATGGTGCCGTTGGGCGCAACAGTAGGCGACTCATCAAGGTTGCTATCTGTGAGGATTTTTACGCTACCGCGGGCCAAATCCTGCACTGCTACCTTGAAATTAGTGAAGCCGTCCTGCCGGTGAATCATTACCAGCGTCTTTTCATCGGCTGACAATTTCGGGTTGGCGTTGTAGTTACCCACGAACGTTACACGTTCGGCACCGCCGCCATTGATATTGGTCTTGTAGATCTGTGGCTTGCCGCCACGGTCCGACGTGAAGTATAGCGTAGACCCGTCCTTGCCGAAGAAAGGTTCAGTATCAATCGAAGAATCGTTGGTGACGCGGCTCAATTGACGCGACGCCAGATTGATCACATAGATCTCCGGGTTGCCATCCTTGGACAGCACGAACGCCAGCTTGCTGCCATCCGGCGACCAGGCAGGCGCGCCGTTCAGACCTTCGAAGTTGGTGATCTGTTCGCGACGACCGGTGTCGATGTGCTGAACAAAGATGCGTGGACGCTTCTGTTCGAACGAGACATACGCAATACGCTTGCCGTCCGGCGCAAAACGCGGCGACAGGATTGGCTCACGGGATTGCAACAGGGTTACCGCACGAGCACCGTCGTAATCCGAACGCTGCAGGGTGTAACGCGTGTTGTTCTCCGAGAAGCGTTCGGCCGTCACGTAAAGCATACGAGTGGAAAACGCACCCTTGATACCGGTGAGCTTCTCGAACGACTGGTCTGCAATGTAGTGCGCCATGTCGCGCAGCTGATCATTGGTACCCGACACGTTGCCGGTCAGCACTTGCTGCTCGGTGGCCACGTTGAACAGTGCGTACTGGATCTGCAGACGTCCGCCAGCAGGCGTGATGTTGCCGACCATGACGTACTGGGCACCCAGCGCTTTCCAGTCACGGAAAATGACTTCACTGGCCTGGGTCGGCAAGCTGATCATGTTCTGCTTCGGGATCGGCGCGTAGTAGCCGGAGTTGCGCAGATCGTTGCTTATGATTTCGGCCATGTCCTCAGGCAGGACGTTACCGACCTGCCATCCGAAAGGCACAACAGCGATGGGCGCTGCACGGTCACTGCCGCTGGTGACCAGAATGTTCTTTTCTTCTGCCGACACCATTGCGGATGCGAAACAGAGAACGACCAGCAGTCCTCGAAAAAGGTTGATCACAAGGCTAGATCTCCAGGTGTGAATGTCATCTTGAATGAACGATAGGGCGCGAAGTCAGCCGGCTTCAGACCCTGCATTTCTGTCAAACGTCCAATGTTCTTCACCGCAGCAACCGCAGAGCTGTCAAACGGTCCGTCGCCACTGGATTTGGCAATCGATACAGAGGCAATCGTACCGTCGGGCAACATCCCGATCTGCAACGTTACCGACATGTTGTTACGTGCCGATGGTGGACGACTCCAGCCTTCGGAAGCCCTGACACGAATCAGGTCATCGAAACTGCCAGCCGTTTCATCGCCCCGCTCGTCAGCCAAAGCCTGTTGCCGCTCCGGTTTGTCGGACAGCAAATCGGCCAGTGCCTGCGCCTTCTTGTCTTCAGCGGATTTGCGAGCTGCTTCCTGCGCCTTCTTGGCGGAATCGGCAGCGGCTTTTTTCTTCGCGTCCTCGGCAGCCTTTTTCTTGGCGTCTTCTGCGGCCTTTTTCTTGGCCTCATCAGCAGCCTGTTTCTTGGCTTCCTCGGCAGCAGCTTTCTTGGCGTCTTCTTCGGCTTTTTTCTTCGCCTCTTCTTCGGCCTTTTTCTTGGCTATATCAGCCTGTTGCTTATCTTCAAGCTTTTTGGCGTCGGCAACCTTCTTGGCTTCATCGGCTTTCTTGGCATCGTCAGCCTTTTTGGCCTCCTCTGCTTTCTGTTCGGCCTTTTTGGCTTCGTCGGCAGCTTTCTGCTCTTCGGCTTTTTGAGCAGACTCTTCTTTCTTTTGTTCCGCAGCTTTTACAGCTTCCTGTTTTTGCTGCTCGATCTTTTTCTGCTCCAGCTGTTCGACTTCTGTTTGTCGCGCAGCGGTTTTCTTCGCCTCACCGGCAATCTTCTGGTTGGTCTGGGTAGTGGCCTGGCTCTTGGACTTGAGCTGATAGAGCGTTGCCTGAACGATAGGCTTGGCTTCGGGCAGATCCGGAGTCATGGCAAAGCTGACGAACAGCATGCCGAAAATCAGAATATGCAATGCCACGGCCCAGACACTGGGCCAGAAGTAGCTTTCCGAGGCGGACGGCTCTCGAATCGGCTGCATCAGGGTGCCTCGGTAATCAAGCCAACATTCCCGACCCCAGCCTTCTGCAGCCCGCCCATCGTGCCCATGACCGAGCCGTAATCGACGGTCTTGTCACCACGAATGAAAACCTGCGTCTGCTTGCCTGCGTCACGACCGGCGGCGACGATCTTGGTCACTGCGGCGGTCAGCTGTGGCAGGGTCATTGCCTTGTCCATCTGCTTGTCGGTATCGACTTCGCTGCCAAGGTTCCAGTAATAGGTCTTGTCAGCCTTGATCGAAATGGTCAGGACCTGATTGTTGTTGTCTTGCGGCAAAGCCTCGCTGGAGACCTTGGGCAAGTCGACTTTCACGCCCTGGTTGATCATGGGAGCCGTGACCATGAAAATCACGAGCAACACCAGCATCACGTCGATGTAGGGCACTACGTTCATTTCGGCGACCGGCTTGCGTTTTCTGCGACGATCTCGAGCGATTAAAGCCATGGGGAATTACCTGCTCACTCTTCGCTGGTGTGCACTTTACGGTGCAGGATGGCCTGGAACTCGTCAGCAAACGTGTAATAACGGCTGATCAAGGTCTCACTGCGTGCGGCGAAACGGTTGTAGGCAATAACGGCCGGAATGGCTGCAAACAGGCCGATGGCCGTTGCAATCAGTGCTTCGGCAATGCCCGGTGCCACGGTAGCCAGCGTTGCCTGCTGCGCAGTCGCCAGACCGCGGAAGGAGTTCATGATCCCCCAGACAGTACCGAACAGACCGACATAAGGACTGGTAGAACCGACGGTCGCCAGATACGGCAGACCAGCTTCGAGTTTCTCTTCCTCGCGGGAGATGGCAACACGCATGGCGCGCGCCACACCTTCCATGACCGCATCAGGATCGACGCCGGACTGCTGACGCAGACGCGAGAACTCCTTGAAACCGGCACGGAAGATCTGCTCGACGCCCGAGTCCGGATCGGGATTGCTGCCCGCCTGACGGTACAGCTTGGACAGATCGATGCCCGACCAGAAACGCTCTTCAAAGCTGTCCAATGCACGTCGACCTGCGCGCAGCATATTGCTGCGCTGAAAAATCACGATCCACGAAGTGACCGAAGCAGCTACCAGAATCAGCATTACCAACTGAACAACAATGCTGGCATTGCTGACCAAACTCCACATGGAGGAATGGTCGACGACGTTAGCTTCCACGCTTTATCTCCTGCTCTGAATGTATGCCCGCGCCGCCCTGGTCGGCGAAGGCCGCTCGCAGAGCTTCGGGAATGGCCCGGGGTTTAAAACTATCGGCGCGTACACACGCCACCAGAAACTGCCCTTCACAGAGCAGCGTTGCATCCGACGCCCGCCTGATCTGCTGTTTAAAGCGCAGGCTGACGCGATTCAATTCGATTACTTCTGCACTGACGAGCAGCTCGTCATCCAGCCGCGCCGGCTTGTGATAACGAGCCTCACTGGAGTGCACGACAAATAAAAGGTTTTCCTGCGCCAGTTCGGATTGGGCAAAGCCCAATTCCCGTAGCCGCTCGGTACGAGCCCGCTCCATGAATTTCAGATAATTGACGTAGTAGACGATGCCGCCGGCATCGGTGTCCTCGTAATAAACGCGACAGCGATGTGCGAACGACTGAACCCCGTTTTGCGCGCGCATACTCTAGAGCTTACTCCTCAGGTTGCCAATCGGGTCAGGCAACTGTTTTTCAACGTTTTGCCACTTAGT
Organism: Pseudomonas syringae KCTC 12500; assembly: GCF_000507185.2. Taxonomy (NCBI): domain Bacteria; kingdom Pseudomonadati; phylum Pseudomonadota; class Gammaproteobacteria; order Pseudomonadales; family Pseudomonadaceae; genus Pseudomonas; species Pseudomonas syringae. The sequence continues at coordinate 4,122,806 of NZ_AYTM02000002.1, read as the reverse complement.
TACAGGTATCGGCGGCAGGACTGGCAATGTGACCACGCAGACTGCAAATAAATTGCAAAGCATCGCTATAAATCCACAGGCTCGTCGCCAAAATCATCCGGTACCGGTATCTCGCCCATCCTCGACGGGATATTCAGGCCGAAATGCAGATACGCATGCCGGGTCACCACACGCCCTCGAGGTGTGCGCATGATATAGCCTTGCTGGATCAAATAGGGCTCGAGTACGTCTTCGATGGTATGACGCTCCTCGCTGATGGCCGCCGCCAGGCTGTCCACGCCCACCGGACCACCGTCGAACTTCTCGATCATGGTCAGCAGCAAACGCCGGTCCTGATGATCGAAGCCGTGCTCGTCGACGTCCAGCAGGTTGAGGGCCTTGTCGGCTGTCTGCCGGGTAATCTGCCCATTGCCACGAACCTCGGCAAAATCCCGTACGCGACGCAACAGGCGGTTGGCGATACGCGGCGTGCCACGGGCGCGCCTGGCAATTTCGAAAGCGCCCTGCGGCTCGATGACCAAGCCCAGAATGCCTGCCGAGCGCGAGACAATCGTCGAAAGATCGGCGATGTTGTAAAACTCGAGTCGCTGCACGATGCCGAAGCGGTCGCGCAACGGATTGGTCAGCATGCCGGCACGAGTGGTCGCGCCGACCAGCGTGAACGGCGGCAGATCAAGCTTGATCGAACGCGCTGCCGGACCCTCACCGATCATGATGTCGAGCTGGAAGTCTTCCATTGCCGGGTACAGCACTTCCTCGACGATCGGCGACAGACGATGGATCTCGTCGATGAACAGCACGTCATTGGGTTCGAGATTGGTCAGGATCGCGGCCAGATCGCCGGGCCGCTCGAGGACCGGGCCGGACGTACTCTTGATCGACACGCCCATTTCCTGGGCGATGATGTTGGCGAGCGTGGTCTTGCCCAGGCCGGGCGGACCGAAGATCAGCGTGTGGTCCAGCGCTTCGCTGCGACCACGGGCAGCCTGGATGAACAACTCCATCTGCTCGCGTACAGTCGGCTGGCCGATGTAGTCCGCGAGGCTCAGTGGCCGAATCGCGCGGTCCATCTGTTCATCACGATCACGGCCACCCGTGGCGGTTATCAGGCGGTCGGCGTCTATCACTTAACCCATCCCCTTCAACGCACGGCGAATCAGATCCGCACTGCTCAAATCTTTTTCCTTGATGGCGGAGACAGCCTTGCTCGCCTCCTGAGGTTTGTAGCCCAGCGAAATCAGTGCGCTGACCGCATCGGATTCTGCCGACGCTACAGGCTCAGCCTGATTGGGGCCATTGGAAACCAGCGTAAAGGTGCCTGGCAAGGACTCCCAGGCCTTGAAACGATCCTTGAGCTCGACCAGCAGACGCTCGGCGGTCTTCTTGCCCACGCCGGGAATGCGCGTCAGCGCCGACGTGTCCTGCGCCTGCACGCAACGCACCAGCTCATCGACTTCCAGACCGGACATCAGCGCCAGTGCCAGCTTGGGGCCGACGCCATTGAGCCGGATCAGCTCACGAAACAGCTCGCGCTCGCGCTTTTCGTAGAAGCCGTACAAAAGGTGCGCGTCCTCGCGGACCACCAGGTGGGTGTGCAACGTCACCGTCTCGCCAACATGCGGCAACCGGTACAGGGTGGTCATCGGCACTTCCACCTCATAGCCGACACCGTTGACATCCAGCACCAGATGCGGAGGCTGCTTTTCGGCGAGAGAGCCGCGTAAACGTCCAATCACGTTTCAGATCCTTTCGTGTTGCCTGTCGCTCGCGCGAAGAAGTTGAACACCGTCATCATAGAAAATATGCGGACACATAATGCCAGTCAGAGCCGCAAGCGGCCGCCGCGACTGCGCGCAGTGGCCAACCCGTGAGGAATCAGACTGGAGCGCGTATGCGCGTGGCACAGGGCGATGGCAAGGGCATCGGACGCATCGATTTGCGGCTTTTGGGTCAGCTTGAGCAGATGCATGACCATCATCATCACCTGCTCTTTATTGGCACCGCCGGTTCCTGCAACGGCCTGCTTGACCTGGGTTGCGGTGTATTCGGCAATTTCCAGCGCTTCTTCGGCACCCGCCACGATGGCTGCGCCCCTGGCCTGCCCCAGCTTCAATGCCGAATCGGCGTTACGCGCCATGAAAACCTTCTCGATGCCCATCGTCACCGGTCCGTAGGTCTTGATGACCTCCCGCACACCGCGATAAACGATCTGTAAACGCTCGTGCAGCTCGCCGCTGCCAGTGCGGATGCAGCCCGACGCAACATAGACACAGCCGCGTCCGGTGTCGCGTACCACGCCATAGCCGGTGATTCGCGAACCGGGATCGATACCAAGAATAAGAGTCATAACGCCTGCAGCTTGAGAAGGTCACGCAAAACAATAGGTGCAGCATAAAGGCAGAAGCCGGGGGCCGATAGCTGCGTGTTGCTCACAGCTTCGTTCCCCCGGCTTCCGACCTGGTGTTGCCTGTGAGCGATCAGCCCAGCTGTTCCATCACTTCGTCCGGGATTTCCGCGTTTGAATAGACGTTCTGCACGTCATCCAGGTCTTCAAGCATATCAATCAGCTTGAGTACCTTTTCAGCGGTTTCCAGATCAAGCACAGCGCTGGTGGTCGGCAGCATGACGATCTCTGCATCTGCAGCCTTGAAGCCTGCTGCCTCCAATGCGTTACGCACCGCATAAAACCCGGAGAACGAGGTGAACACATCGATCGAGCCGTCTTCGTTGGTCACGACATCGTCAGCATCGGCCTCCATGGCAGCCTCGATCAGCGAATCCTCATCGACACCGGCAGCGAAGGAGATCTGGCCCTTGCGATCGAACAGGTACGCAACAGAACCGTCGGTGCCGAGATTGCCGCCGCACTTGGTGAACGCATGGCGTACAGCCGCCGCGGTACGATTGCGGTTATCGGTCATGGTTTCGACCATAATCGCCACGCCGCCCGGACCGTAGCCCTCGTACCCTAGTTCTTCGACATCATCACCGTCGGAGGCCCCTACCCCTCGCGCCACCGCACGATCAATGGTGTCACGGGTCATGTTCGCACCAAGCGCCTTGTCCAGCGCCAGCCGCAGACGCGGGTTGGAACCGGGATCACCGCCACCTTGACGCGCGGCAACGGTCAGCTCACGGATCCACTTGGTGAAAATCTTGCCTTTCTTGGCATCCTGACGCTCTTTGCGGTGCTTGATGTTCGCCCACTTAGAATGACCTGCCATTTTTCGCTCCAGATTCTTTTTGAAACACCTTCACCTTTCGCCCTGAAGGACCGGGCAAAAAGCTTCACTCAATAAGGGCAGATGCAGGGCGTATCGACGATACGCCCTGCCCGGCATCACTCGGCCTTCGGCTGCTCGCGCAGACGGATGTGCAGCTCGCGCAACGCTTTGGCATCGACAACGCCAGGCGCCTGGGTCATGACATCGGCCGCGCTCTGGGTTTTCGGGAACGCAATCACTTCACGAATCGATTGCGCGCCGGTCATCAGCATTACCAGACGGTCCAGACCGAAAGCCAGACCACCGTGCGGTGGCGCGCCGTATTTCAAGGCATCGAGCAGGAAGCCGAACTTCTCCTGCTGCTCGTCTTCGGCAATGCCCAGCAGACGGAAGACCGCCTGTTGCATTTCCTTGCGATGGATACGGATCGAACCGCCGCCCAGCTCGGTGCCGTTGAGCACCATGTCGTAGGCACGGGACAGCGCGGTCGCCGGGTTGGCTTCCAGCTCTTCAGGCGTGCACTTGGGTGCCGTGAAGGGGTGGTGCAACGCGGTGAAGCTGCCGTCGTCGTTTTCTTCGAACATCGGGAAGTCAACGACCCACATCGGTGCCCACTCGCAAGTGTGCAGCTTGAGGTCATTGCCGATCTTGATACGCAGCGCACCAAGGGCCTCGCTGACGATCTTGAACTTGTCCGCACCGAAGAAAACGATGTCGCCATCAACCGCACCAACGCGATCGAGGATGACGTTCAGGTTGTCTTCCGGAATGAACTTGACGATCGGCGACTGCAAGCCTTCCGGCCCCTTCGCGCGCTCGTTGACCTTGATGTAGGCCAGACCCTTGGCACCATAGATGCTGACGAACTTGGTGTAGTCGTCGATCTGGCTGCGCGCCATGCTGGCGGCGCCCGGTACACGCAGTGCGGCAACGCGTCCCTTGGGATCGTTGGCCGGGCCGCTGAACACCTTGAATTCCACGCCGGTGAGCTGATCGGCAACATCCACCAGTTCCAGCGGGTTGCGCAGGTCCGGCTTGTCGGAACCGTAGCGGCGCATGGCCTCTTCGAAGGTCATGTGCGGGAAATCACCGAACTCTAGGTCCAGAACTTCCTTGAACAGCTGACGAACCATCTTCTCGGTCAGACCGATGATGTCCTCTTCGTTGAGGAAGCTGGTTTCGATGTCGATCTGGGTGAATTCCGGCTGACGGTCAGCACGCAGGTCTTCGTCGCGGAAGCATTTGGCGATCTGGTAGTAACGGTCGAAGCCAGCCACCATCAGCAGTTGCTTGAACAGCTGAGGCGATTGCGGCAGGGCGAAGAAGCTGCCCGGGTGTGTGCGGCTTGGCACCAGATAGTCGCGAGCGCCTTCCGGGGTGGCGCGGGTCAGGATCGGCGTCTCGACGTCGAGGAAGCCGTTGTCATCCAGATAGCGACGGATACTGGTAGTGATGCGCGAACGCAGACGCAGCTTCTCGGCCATTTCCGGACGGCGAAGATCGATGAAGCGATAACGCAGGCGTGTTTCCTCGCCGACGTCGGAATACTCGTTCAGCGGGAACGGCGGCGTTTCGGACTCGTTCAACACCTCGAGCTCGTAACCCAGAACCTCGATCGCGCCTGACGCCATGTTCGCGTTCACGGCACCTGCCGGACGAGCACGAACCTTGCCCACGACCTTGACCACGTACTCGCTGCGCACGCGATCAGCGGCAGCGAAGCTGTCGGCACGATCCGGGTCGAACACGACTTGAGCCATGCCTTCACGGTCGCGGATATCGAGGAAGATAACGCCCCCGTGGTCACGACGACGGTGGACCCATCCGCAAAGGGTAATTTCCTGGCCTTCCAGACTCTCGTTCAGTTGGCCGCAATAATGGCTGCGCATCATGATGGTGTTTTCACTTCTCGTAATTCGAATTCGGTGGCGATTTCGCTCCTGGCTTGCGCTCAGAGGTACAAGGCACCGGCACAAGGCTAAAGCCGGCCCTGGCCCACGCAGAGTCACGCCCGCTAGCAAGACGGAGGATTATATAGAGTTAATTGGCACCGTGCAGCCGGACGAACCTATTAACGACCGGATAAGCTCATGATCCCCCCGCGCAGCCGAGCCGTTCGCTCGCGCTGCGGGGGAAAGCGCAGGCCCACCTGAGCGAGCCCACAGGAATGAGGATAAAGCCACGCTAGACGTGAGAATTTTCCAGGCAGTCGCCCTTCAAAAGATGCGCCACACAGACAACACGAATCAAACCACTGAAATTCTTCACGCCCCCGTACCGTAAGTGAACCTCCCGATCAATGTAGGACAGCACCGCATTGACGGAGCACTCATTACTACTGGCGATACCTGAAAGAATGTTCCAGTACACTTTCTCCAGACGCAGGCACGTCGCCAGGCCGTTAAGTCGAACGGATTTTGAGTGCGGCTGCGCCAGCGTCATATTGAAATCCTCGACAAAAGGATCATGGCGTATTTCCACCTCTCGGTGGAGCAACTTAAGCTCTCGCTCAGCACTTCGTAACATCATAACTGCCACCTTCGAATCATTGAATTTTAAACACCAAAAGAAATATTCAAAAACAAATAAATGTCCCGATGTATAAAACATGATTGGCGATTTTATAGCCAGAAGCCCCTACACGTTATCACTGTAGGAGATGGCTACAGGAAACAACGGAATATCGTTATTAACCTTGAAGGGGGCGCCAATAAAAGCGAGGAAAACTGCAGAGCAGCGCGCGACTGTTGGGCCTCGGCTTGCCCGAGCAATTGCGCAATGAAAGCAGGTGCAGGAAGTGACAGGTGTGACGGGCGAAGAACAACTCAGGAACGGGACGAGTGGCACTTGAAGCCACTCGTCCCTGGCCGTTACTTGGACTCGAGCATCGAGCGCAGCATCCAGGCGGTTTTTTCGTGCACCTGCATGCGTTGCGTCAGTAGGTCAGCCGTCGGCTCATCACTAACCTTATCCAGAAGAGGAAAGATACTACGAGCAGTACGGACAACAGCCTCTTGACCCTGCACCAGACTTTTGATCATATCTTCAGCACTGGGCACGCCTTCTTCTTCCTTGATGGAAGACAGGCGCGCATATGTCGAATAAGTACCCGGCGCCGGGAAGCCCAGAGCACGAATACGCTCGGCAATTGAATCAACCGCCAGTGCCAGCTCGTTATATTGTTCTTCGAACATCAAATGCAGCGTGCGAAACATCGGCCCGCTGACATTCCAGTGAAAGTTGTGAGTCTTGAGGTAAAGCACATAAGTATCCGACAGCAGATGCGACAGACCGTCCACGATCGATTTGCGATCCTCTTCACTGATACCGATATCGATTGCCATGTTTCATGCCCTTTTGGTGAGGATTGAAAAGCAGTAAAGACGACTACTCTATCAAGAGAACCCGAATGGCGCAGCTTTCCGTTGGCAGGATGCTATCTGCTGGCAGCGAACTACGCCTCTGCCAGGGCTATTCACACGGGGCTGCAGCGGGCGTCCGGGCCAGAAAATACCTGCGTGCCTGAAGGAGTCGTCAGCAAAATCCGTGAGACGCTCTGTTTCGCGCATCTACAGAGCTAGCGGCAGAGCGACTAAAGGACAGCGGGCTGCCAGCGTCGGACAGGCACGCGCACCATTATCGATTGCTGATTTGAGTAGGATCAGGCTTTGCTGTTAAATACACGCCGTGTCGCCAACGAGTTGTGATCCAGCGCTGGCACATAGGCCGGCCCAGCGTCCGTGCATCACGCCTCATCTTTTTCAGAAGCGTACCGGGCGTTACCAGCTATTTCTTGTAATCCTTCTTGCATGTGAGCTTTTTAAAATGTTGAAAATTGTCCATTTGGTAACGGGAGCAGCAGCCCTGTTGCTTTCTTTCATACCGAGCCTGCGTAGTGAAGCGGCATCTCTCTACCTGCAAAATCCTGACGCGATCTGCCTGGCTTTTCTAGGGCTGCTTAACTTGATACTCGCTCCGGTCATTCCTTACTGGAATAGAGGTCCGCGTCATAATCTGCAAAATCTGGTCAGTGCATTGCTTGTCATTGCGGTAATCGTACAAACGCTAACCTTGCTTGTTCCTCTACCCGGCATCGCCGGTCAACCGGCTATTCTGGCGAGTCTGGCTGTCGCCATCGTAGCCGTCGCCCTGCACCTGAGCGTCAGCTTCTACAGGTCTTACACCCCTTCGTCCGCGCCACAAAGCCACGACATGGGAAATCGTGATACTGGCACCGTAAAGTGGTTCAACACCTCCAAGGGCTTCGGCTTCATCTCCCGGGATTCCGGCGACGATATTTTTGTGCATTTCCGAGCCATTCGCGGTGAGGGTCATCGCGTACTGGTCGAAGGACAGCGCGTCGAGTTTTCCGTAATGAACCGTGACAAAGGCCTGCAGGCCGAAGATGTCATTGCAGCCCTGCCCCGCCGCTGATTGTTTCAAGCAACAAAAAAACCGCGACCTCCTGACGGAGGTCGCGGTTTTTTTATGGCAGCCCATCAATAATGAGGTGGCGGAGCATCTTCCTCGAAGGTCTCGAACTGACTGCCCATTTCCTCCTGACGCTTGAGCATCGCCGCCATCTGCAGTTGCAGATGATCAAGCTCGCGCTGCTGCTTTACCAGCACGTCATTGAGTGCCTGAATCGTATCGTCCTGAAAGGCCATACGGCTTTCAAGCTCCATGACTCGCTCTTCAAGGCTCATGATTGCTCCTCCTCAAATCGAAAATCATTTGTCAGTACCGGCTTCAGTTGTCGACGGATTGCCGAGAGCTGTTCGTCAGTATAAGCGATGGCAGCATGCTTGCCCCACACAGGCGCAGGCCAGGCGGCATCGTCACGCTTGCGCACGATGACGTGCATATGCAGCTGGCTCACCACGTTACCCAACGCGGCAACGTTGATTTTATCCGCATCGAAGAGCTCGTTCAGCACCTTGGCCAACGCACTCGTCTCCTGCCAAAACTGCATCTGGTCTGCTGCACTCAGCTGAAAGACTTCGGTGATATCTGCGCGGCGCGGCACCAGAATGAACCAAGGGTAGTGGCTGTCGTTGGAGAGCAGCAACCGGCACAGCGGAAAGTCGCCAATCGGCAAGGTGTCTTGTTGAAGACGAGAATCCAGAACGAACACGATAAATAGCTCCTGACTGCCAGGTGAATGCACCTGCCCTGTCGGTAACAGGGTGCTGCGATAGGCAGTCAGGATACTAGGCTTCGCGCAAGGCTTCACCTGTGCACCAGAATGCATCCACTGCAACGGTCGCCGCACCGATTTGACGCCACTGACTGACCGCGGATCCCGCTGTAAACAGCCTCACCTTAAACCACCGCCTTACAATTGCCTGCCTCGCGTACATGAAAATGAAACATTCATTGCCTCACCATGACCGCCGGCCAGAGCAGTGCTCCAGGTTCAGGCAAGCTCAATGGGGACTGCACCAAAATCACACACTGCTGTTGCGACAGCAACACAGCAGATTCGTTTTCTACTCAACGCAAGCCGATACCGGTAACGTTTTTGGGCGATAAGGGCAGCACCCACTCTTGACGAAGAAAAGCGAGAGGTATTTTAAAAAAATAAAAATAGTCAATAAAAACAGTCAGATGGAGCAAAAAGGCGATCCTGATTCTGATTTTTCACAAAGTTTTTTCATTTTCGGAAACTTTGTGCACGCTTGTTGCTTTATCACCCATATGATGACGGCAACCCTGGCGGAAAACAGGGGTACCAGAATCAAGGGAAACAAGGCTTGCGACCCCGGGGGACGCTGTGACGGACCGCGCGTTGACCTGTCGGACAATGCGCAAAATGCCACTACAGGCCAGCCCGGCAGCGCGTCGTAAAGATTCTGAAAGGATAAGGCTGTAGCTATAGCAACCCAAGTCAGCGTGATATAGATTCCGCCGACAAAAATAGAAAGAGCCGCCCAGATAAAAAAACAGGTGGGACGGCAGACAAATCTTCTAAAAACCAAAGGAGCAATCACGATGAGAGTGATGAAGTGGAGCGCAATCGCACTGGCCGTTACGGCAGCCAGCGCCCAAATGGCAACAGCCGCACCTTTCGTCAGCGATCAGGCTGATGCCAAGGGCTTTGTGGAAGGCAGCACGCTTGACCTGAAGTTGCGCAATTACTATTACAACCGTGACAAGAAAAACAACCCTGCTCCAGGCGGCCGCAGTGACAAAGACTGGACCCAGGGCATCTGGGCCAACTTCAGCACCGGCTACACTCAAGGCACCATCGGTGTAGGCGTTGAGGCATTCGGCTATGGAGGCCTCAGGCTTTGGGGTCTCGACAAATACTCAGGCTCTGGAAACCTGGTCACTGACGCCAATGGTGATAACGAGGCTACGCAGGGCAAGCTGGGCGGCGCTGTAAAATTCCGCGTATCGAAGACTGAATTGAAAATCGGTGACATGCAGCCTACCAGTCCAGTATTTGCGGTTGGCGGATCACGCCTGCTACCTCAAACCGCTAGTGGTCTAAGCCTGCAAAGCAGTGAGATTGCAGGTCTTGATCTTGAAGCAGGACACTTCTACTCGGGCACAAGCCAGGATGACACCAGTCACGACGGCAGCATCTGGGCAACTTACGCAAATGGCTTCAACGGCCTGAAAGCCAGCAGCGCAGATTTTGTTGGCGGCAAGTACGCAGTGACCGACGGTTTGGGCGTAGCTTTCTATGCAGCCAAACTCGAAGACATCTGGGATCAGTACTACGGTAACGTGAACTACGCATTACCTTTGGGGAATGATCAGTCACTGGCTTTCGACGTCAACCTGTACCGCACCCTTGACGAAGGCAGCGCTAAAGCCGGGTCGATTAACAACACCACTTACTCGGCATCGGCAGCCTATTCATTCCTGGCAGCGCATACCATTACCGTTGCGTACCAGAAAGTCGACGGCGATACACCGTTCGACTACATCGGTATAGGCGACAACAATCGTGGCGGCGACTCGATTTTCCTGGCCAACTCCGTTCAGTACTCCGACTTCAACGGTCCAGGCGAGAAATCGTGGCAAGTGCGCTACGACCTGAACATGACGCCTTACGGCGTTCCTGGCCTGAGCTTCATGACCCGCTACCTCAACGGTGACAACATTGATGGCACCAAAGTAGATGCGTCCAGTGCCTATGCCAACATGTATGGAGCTGACGGCAAGCACCACGAAACCAACCTTGAAGCCAAATACGTTGTACAGACTGGCCCGGCCAAAGACCTGTCCTTCCGTATGCGTCAGGCATGGCACCGTGGTAACGATGCCCAGGCAGATGGCGACGTCAACGAGTTCCGCCTGATTGTCGATTACCCTATCTCGATCCTGTAATCACCGCTCAGCACTCGTTAATAGAAGAAGCCCGGCATATGCCGGGCTTTTTCATGAGCCCATGAAAGCGCTTCAACGCCACCTGCAAGCCAGCCGCGCCCTGTACGCGACCGGCACAGCGCCGTACAATGCCAGGTCATTTCCTGTCTCAGCAACCGACAACGGCCAACCATGCGCACCAGTCAATTTTTGCTCGCCACACAGAAAGAAACCCCTTCCGATGCGGTCGTGGTCAGCCATCAGCTGATGCTGCGCGCCGGCATGATTCGCAAGCTGGCCTCCGGCCTCTACACCTGGCTGCCCATGGGCCTGCGCGTACTGCGCAAGGTCGAAGCCATCGTTCGTGAAGAAATGGACGCCGCAGGCGCACTCGAAATTCTGATGCCCGGCATTCAACCCGCAGAACTGTGGCAGGAATCCGGACGCTGGGAGCAGTATGGCCCGGAGCTGATGCGTCTGGTCGACCGCCACAACCGTGAGTTCTGCCTGGGCCCGACCCACGAAGAAGTCATCACCGATCTGGCACGCAATGAGCTCAACAGCTATAAACAGCTGCCGATCAACCTGTACCAGATCCAGACCAAATTCCGTGACGAGATCCGCCCGCGCTTCGGCCTGATGCGTGGACGCGAGTTCGTCATGAAAGACGCCTACTCGTTCCACGCCGATCACGAATCGCTGCAGGTCACCTACGACCGCATGCATCTGGCGTACAGCAACATCTTCACCCGACTGGGCCTGAAGTTCCGCCCGGTCGAAGCGGATAACGGCTCGATTGGTGGCGCCGGCTCGCACGAATTCCACGTACTGGCCGAATCCGGCGAAGACGATATCGTGTTCAGCGACGGCTCTGATTACGCAGCCAACATCGAAAAGGCCGAGGCGATTCCTCGCGAGAAGACGCGCCCTGCCGCGACCGAAGAGCTGCGTCTGATCGACACGCCGAACGCCAAGACCATCGCCCAACTGGTCGAAGGTTTCGGTCTGCCCATCGAGAAAACCGTCAAGACGCTGGTGGTGCATGCTGCCGAAGAAGGCAAGCTGATCGCCCTGATCATCCGTGGCGATCACGAGCTCAATGAAATCAAGGCCAGTCAGCTGGAACAGGTCGCCAATCCGCTGGTCATGGCGTCCGAAGCCGAGCTGCGCGACGCCATAGGCGCAGGCGCGGGCTCACTGGGCCCATTGAACCTGCCACTGCCGTGCATCATCGACCGCTCTGTCGAGCTGATGAGCGACTTCAGCGTCGGTGCCAACATCGACGACAAGCACTATTTCGGCGTCAACTGGGAGCGCGATCTGCCGGTTCCGACCGTTGCCGACCTGCGCAACGTGGTTGCGGGCGACCCAAGCCCGGACGGCAAGGGCACGCTGGAAATCAAGCGCGGCATCGAAGTGGGTCACATCTTCCAGCTGGGCACCAAGTACAGCGAAGCGATGAAGTGCCAGGTGCTGGGTGAAAACGGCAAGCCGGTCAATCTGGCGATGGGTTGCTATGGCATCGGTGTTTCCCGAGTGGTTGCAGCTGCCATCGAACAGAACAGCGACGAAAACGGCATCATCTGGAATGACACCCTCGCGCCGTTCCAGATTGCGCTGGTCCCGCTGCGCTACGAGACAGACGCCGTTCGTGAAGCGACGGACAAACTGTACGCCGACCTGACGGCTGCCGGTTTTGAAGTATTGCTCGACGACCGCGACAAGAAGACCAGCCCGGGCATCAAGTTCGCCGACATGGAACTGATCGGTATCCCGCACCGCATCGTGGTGAGCGACCGAGGCCTGGCCGAAGGCAATCTGGAATACAAGAGCCGTACCGAATCGCAACCGCAAGCCATTGCGGTCGCGGACGTGCTGTCGTTCATCCAGGGCAAAGTGAACCGCTGAGTCAAAAGGCGCACCTGCTCGCAGGTGCGCCGCTCTTCACTCGCCCAATCCGCATCAGAGATCCCATGCTCAAACGAAGCACCTTAAGCCTCGGCAGCGCCGTTCTGTGCGGCTCATTTCTCGTCGGCGGCTGTGCCAACCAGCTCTCTCAGCGCAGCGAGCACGAGGAGCGAGTCGAACGCAAACTGCTCGAACATACCCTGCAAGTCGATATCGGCGAACCCAAGACACTGGAGTTGCCGCAACGCCGCGTGCGGATTCACGAGCACAAATCGTTCGAGGTCACCGACTTTGAAGTCACCCGCCACTATGACCGCTACACGCCTTACCAACCGTGGCGGGAGGTCTACGAGATCCCGCTCGGCGCAGTCGCTGTTGTCGCAGGTGTCGGGGCCAACGTGGTCAACGTGTTTGCGCTGGGCAATTTGCCGGAAAGCATGACCAAGGACTGGATTCACTATGGCGTGGCAGGTCTCAACCCGTTCATGAATGCCCCGTCCCACGGTCGCGCCGAGCAGAATCTGGCGAGCATCGACGAGGTTCAGAAAGACAAGCGAATCGAGAACTCCACCCTGCCCTGGAATGAACGCCCGGTGATGGTCAAGGCCGGCAATGAAACTCACGAAATGAGCACTGACCGCAACGGCATCCTGCGCCTGAACCTGCTGGACAGTCCGTTTGCCGAACAGGACCTCAGCCGCATCACTCGCATTTATATCAACGTCGAAGACGATCAGGACAGCGCGCACACGAGCGCCAGTTTGCCCATCAGCCATTCGCTACGCGGCAAGCTGCTGGAGGCGCACGCCCTGATCTACGACGACCTTGAAGATGATGAGGTCAGCCAGTGGGTGCATCGCGTCAAGCGTCTTTCTGATATGGGGCTGGAAGAAGAAGCCAGCGAGCTGGAACAGAACCTGATCGAACTGACGCGCAACGATCCACAGTTGCAGGGTGAATTTCTCAAGTCACTCGCCAGAGACGCTGGCCGCCTGGTCGCCGTTCCTGCCCAGAGCCAGTAACAAGTGCCTGTAACATGAAAGGCCGCGGCGTATAACCGCGGCCAGTCATTATCGAGAGAACAATTCCAGCTGTTCATGGGCTGCACGCAGATCGTGCAGACGCACGCCTATGCCCAGCAATCGCACCGGCTTGCCACCGCGGGCGAACGCCTGAGCCAGCAGCTGCTCATAACTGCCCAGATCCCTTCCGGCCCCGGATTGTTCGAGAGTCGTCTGCGTAAAGTCGTGAAACTTCACTTTGACGAACGGCTTGCCGGGCCGGTACTGCCCTTCCATTCTGGCCATACGGCCACTCAGGGTTTCCAGCAGGTCGGGCAGTTTTTCCAGGCAGGCCGCCAGATCGGGCAGATCCGTATCGTAAGTATTTTCAACGCTGACTGACTGACGTCGGCTGTCATTCTGCACCGGTCGGTCATCGATCCCGTGAGCCAGACTCCAGAGGCGCTCGCCAAAGCTGCCGAATTCCCGAACCAGCGCGAGCTTGCTGCGGCTTCGCAGGTCGGCGCAGTCGACGATACCCAGCCGGCCGAGCTTGTCTGCGGTGACCTTTCCTACGCCATGAAGCTTGGTGACCGGCAAGGAAGCGACGAAATCCTCGACCTGATCCGGCGTGATGACGAACAAGCCGTTGGGCTTTTTCCAGTCGCTGGCGATCTTGGCGAGAAACTTGTTGGGCGCAACGCCCGCCGACACGGTGATGTGCAACTGATTCGAGACCCGACGACGGATGTCCTGCGCGATGCGCGTGGCGCTGCCGGAAAAGTGCCCGGCCTCGGACACGTCCAGAAAGGCCTCATCCAGAGACAACGGCTCTATAAGGTCGGTGTAATCCCGAAAGATCGTGTGAATTTCCCGCGACGCTTCTTTATAAGCATCCATGCGCGGCTTGACGATGGTCAGGTCCGGGCAGAGCTTGAGCGCATGCCGGGAGGACATGGCCGAGCGCACGCCATACGCGCGCGCCTCGTAATTACAGGTCGCAATCACCCCGCGTCGCTCCGCAGAGCCGCCTACCGCCAGCGGCTTGCCAGCGAGGTCGGGCTCGTCACGCATTTCAATGGCTGCATAAAAGCAGTCACAGTCGATGTGGATGATTTTGCGCTGCGTCATGACCTGATGGGATTTTGCAATCAATGGCCGCGCAGTATCTCATTCGTACCGCCAAGTAACATCCAATGATGCGAAAGGTCGCCATGAAAAGTAGTCAAACGCCCATCATGCATGACCGAAACAGCTGCAAAGCCCCGTCATGCAAGCGCCAATACCATGCAGACCGATCATCTGGATCCGCTAAGCGTTTGAAGAAAAAGCACTTTTTTGAAACTAACCATTGACACCTCGTCATCTCTCTGTAGAATGCCGCCACACAGACGCGGGATGGAGCAGTCTGGTAGCTCGTCGGGCTCATAACCCGAAGGTCGTCGGTTCAAATCCGGCTCCCGCAACCAAACATCAAAAAAGGCTACTCGAAAGAGTGGCCTTTTTTGTGCGCGCCTGAAAAGCACCCTTCCCAAGCCCGGACATCGGGCCATGCCTCGCGCAGATATACAGCGCTCTCCGGCACCCTGCGGCGAATCCTGACGGCCTGGCCGTACGCTTTCCTGATAATGCTCCACGCAGGCATGCTGCTCTGAAAACCGGTCACCCGACCCCAAGCGTGCAAAATCTGCAAAATCCGCTACTCATTTGCATACTTTGCGGATTAAGGGTTGACACTTCAGCGTTCGGCTGTAGAATGCCGCCACACAGACGCGGGATGGAGCAGTCTGGTAGCTCGTCGGGCTCATAACCCGAAGGTCGTCGGTTCAAATCCGGCTCCCGCAACCAAACATCAAGAAAGGCTACTCGAAAGAGTGGCCTTTTTTGTTTCCGGTAAAAAAGCAATGCGGACAACGACTAACTGTCTGACAAAAAAGACTATTTCCAAAGTCCTTTGAAACCCTATCATCACATCTGTAACGTAATACGTGCATTTACGACAGTTTTTGCGTGCGCTGCCGATAGGTGTTACTAAGCTGAATCACGACTGAACCGTAGCTGAACAGCATCACCCGGCTCGATTCGCTATTCGCTCGTTAGACGTTGACGCGCTAACATCCTGAAATATTTTCTGCGTAGGGATTGGTAACTTGGCTGCATACCTCCATCCTGTCGCGCACGATCCAAGGAGTGATTGATGCGCGACAACATGTCCGATTCCAATGAAACCATTGATGCAGAGCAACCCGTCAGCCCACCGCGCCATAACTGGCGGGAGCTGCTGAGCAAATACCGACAGCCCATAGGGCTGGCGGTGATGCTGCTGTTGTTCAGCCTGGCCCTTATAGCCTGCCGCCACATGCTGGTCGAAATGGACTGGTATGCGCTGCACGATTCGCTGTTCGCAGTCCCCCTGCCCGCCTTGGGCGGTGCGCTGCTCGCGGCAATCGTCGGCTATATCATCCTGATGGGCTATGAACTGTCCGCCAGTCGGTACGCCAATGTCGACCTGCCAATCAAGACGCTGCTTCTAGGCGGCTTCACCTCATTTGCCATCGGCAATGCGGTCGGCCTGTCGATGCTGTCCGGTGGCTCGGTGCGCTACAGGCTTTATTCACGCCATGGCGTAGGCGCAATCGAAATCGCCCGCATGACCGTGTTCGCCAGCCTGTCACTGGGTTGTGCGTTGCCTCCACTGGCTGCACTGGCCACGTTGAGCAACCTGTCAGGCGCGTCACTGGCACTCAAACTTCCCGTGGACGTGCTGGCTGTAGTCGCTACAGCGGTGTTGATCGGAAGTCTGTTGCTGGCGGTGTTCGTCTACCGTCGCCGCCTGCCGGAACAGGACATCCCGCACAATATTCTGGTTCGCCTCGGTCGTCGCACCTTGCGCCTGCCAGATTTGAAGCTGACGCTGATTCAGCTGGTGATCACCGCGCTGGACGTCGCCGCCGCAGCGATGGTGTTGTACCTGCTGCTGCCGCATGCGCCGCCGCTGGGTGCATTCATCCTTATATACCTGCTGGCGCTCGCGGCCGGCGTGCTCAGCCATGTGCCTGGCGGCGTCGGCGTGTTCGAGGCGATTCTGCTTGCGGCCTTTGCCAACGAGCTGGGTGCCGCCCCGCTCGCCGCTGCGCTGCTGCTATATCGCCTGATCTACGTGATCCTGCCGCTGCTGCTGGCCTGCCTTACCCTGCTGTTTACCGAGGCCCAGCGCCTGCTGCCGACCCGGCAGGCCATGCGCGTCGCTTCAGGGCTGGCGGCACCGATTCTGGCACTACTGGTTTTCTTGTCGGGGGTGGTGCTGCTCTTCTCTGGTGCCACCCCTGAAATCGACACCCGTCTGGAAAACGTCGGCTTCATGATCCCGCATCGGCTGATCGATGCGTCGCACTTCGGGGCCAGTCTGGTGGGTGTGCTGTGCCTGCTGCTCGCCCAAGGCCTGCGTCGTCGACTGTCGGCTGCATGGATGCTGACCTCTATTTTGCTGCTGGTCGGTGCAGTGCTGTCGATACTCAAGGGCTTCGACTGGGAAGAAGCCAGCATGCTGCTGCTGACCGCCTGCCTGCTGCTGACCTTCCGCCGTTCGTTCTACCGTCCAAGTCGCCTGCTGGAGCTGCCGTTCTCGCCGGTCTACCTGATTGCCAGCATCTGTGTGGTCGGTGCCTCGATCTGGCTGCTGCTGTTCGCCTATCAGGACGTGCCCTACAGTCATCAGTTGTGGTGGCAGTTTACCCTCGATGCAGACGCCCCGCGCGGCCTGCGTTCGGCGCTGGGCAGCGCAGTGCTGCTGGTCGTGGTTTCGCTGACCTGGTTGCTGCGTACCGCCAGACCGGTCATCAAGCTGCCCGACGCGGCAGACCTGGACAAGGCAGCCGAGATCCTCAAAGCATCCAAACAGCCGGATGGCGGCCTGGTGCTGACCGGCGACAAGGCAATCCTGTTCCATCCGGCCGGCAATGCGTTCCTGATGTACTCGCATCGCGGCCGCAGCCTGGTAGCGCTTTACGACCCGATCGGCCCCACACAGCAGCGTGCCGAGCTGATCTGGCAATTCCGCGACCTGTGCGACGTGCACCATGCGCGTCCGGTGTTCTACCAGGTACGTGCAGAAAACCTGCCGTTCTACATGGACATCGGTCTCACGGCCATCAAGCTGGGTGAAGAAGCGCGCGTCGACCTGCGTCGCTTCGACATCGACGCCAAGGGCAAGGAGATGAAAGACCTGCGTTACACCTGGAACCGGGGTGGCCGCGACGGTCTTTCGCTGGAAATCTACGAACCGGGCCAGGCGCCGATCGACGAGCTGAAAGTGATTTCCGACGCCTGGCTGACGGGCAAGAATGTCCGTGAAAAAGGCTTCTCGCTGGGCCGCTTCAGTACTGAGTACCTGAAGTACTTCCGCATTGCCATCGTGCACTTCCAGGGCAAGCCGGTCGCGTTCTCTAACCTGTTGGAAACCACCAGCCCGGAACTGGCCAGCCTGGACCTGATGCGCTCTCACCCGGATGCACCCAAGCTGACCATGGAGTTCATGATGGTCGGCCTGATCCTGCATTACAAAGCCCAAGGCTACGCGCGCTTCAGCCTGGGCATGGTGCCTTTGTCGGGCCTGCAGCCACGACGCGGCGCACCCATCACCCAGCGTCTGGGTTCGATGATCTTCCGCCGTGGCGAACAGCTGTACAACTTCCAGGGGCTGCGTCGCTTCAAGGACAAGTTTCAGCCCGATTGGGAACCTCGTTATATGGCCGTGCCTGCCGGACTCGATCCGCTTGTGGCACTGGCTGACACCGCCGCCCTGATTGCGGGCGGCCTGACTGGATTGGTGAAACGCTGATGATTCGACGCTCCTGGCGCCTTTTGCTCGCAGCTCTGGTAATTGTTCTTTTAATCGTGGCGCTGGGAGTCTGGGTCTGGACCCGCCCCGCTCCGCCCGCATCACTGGAACACTCTAACCTTGACGGTGGCGCGCCGCTGACCAGCGTAACGCCGGCCACCAGCATCAAAACCCGTATCGCACTGGCCGTCACCGCTGAAGACATGCTGACCGACAAGCAATTGCTGGCGATCAGCAAGGATGCGTCGGCACGCATCATTCAGGTGGTGTTGCCCAAGGACGACTGCGTCCTGCAGCAGAAGACCTTTCAGGACGCTCTGACGAAGCTCGACGGCCCTGCAAAGGTCGTCGGTGGCATAGGCCCTGGCGCGACACTGGCCTGGCGCTGGCTGGCCGGACAGACCGATGACAAGGCGCAGGCCATTTCAGTAGATTTCGCGCTCGAGCATGCCTCGAACCCACCGCCCGTTTTGGAAGAAGACGAAAAGCCGCCACAGATCTGCGACGTACCGCTGCCACAAAAGGCTGCGCACGGGCACTGGCTGGCCGCCTGGAACGACGCGCCGGATGATCCGAGCGCAGCCTTCGTGCGCGACCAGACCAACGCCGACACCAGCATCAGCGACTACGACATTCCGCTGCCTCAGGTGCTCAACACCGAACTTCGTCATCTGCTGCTCGGCGAAAATGACAGTGGCGGACTGGGCATACCGACGGTCGAAGTCCCGGCCAGCCAGCCTTCCGACACCGTGACGCTGTTCATGTCCGGTGACGGCGGATGGCGCGACCTGGACAAAGTCGTGGCCGGCGACATGGCCAAGATGGGTTACCCGGTGGTAGGCATTGACGTACTGCGCTACTACTGGGAACACAAGACGCCGGAACAGACCGCCGTCGACCTCACCGACCTGATGAACCACTACCGTCAGAAATGGGGCACCAAGCGCTTCATCCTGGCGGGCTATTCGTTCGGTGCGGACGTCATGCCGGCGATCTACAATCGCCTGGCCGCAGACGATCAGAACCGGGTGGACGCGATCATTCTGCTGGCCTTTGCGCGCACCGGCAGCTTCGAGATTCACGTTGACGGCTGGCTCGGCAACGCGGGCAAGGAAGCCACCACAGGACAGGAAATGGCCAAGCTGCCAGCCGCCAAGGTGTTCTGCGTTTACGGCGTCGAAGAGAAGAAAGACAGCGGTTGCACTGACACTACCGCCGTCGGCGAAGCGGTTCAGTTGCCAGGCGGTCATCACTTCGACGAGGACTATCCGGCGCTGGCCAAACGCCTGATCGACGCGATCAACAAGCGTCAGGGCAAGACTGCCGCTCAATAACGCTGCAGTTTGCTACCAAAAAAATCCCGGCACCGTGAGGTTGCCGGGATTTTTTTATCTGCGCTGCCGGACAGCCCGGTCAACGTTTACATCTCCACTTGGGTACCCAGCTCGATCACCCGATTGAACGGCAGCTTGAAGAAGCGCAGGTTGCCGTTGGCGTTCTTGAGCATGAAGGCGAACAACGCTTCACGCCAGCGCGCCATGCCATCCATCTTGGACGGGATCACCGTCTCGCGGCTGAGAAAGTACGTGGTGCGCATCGGACTGAAGTCCAGCTCCGGCAAATGACACAAGGCCAGTGCAGCCGGTACATCGGGCTCATCGATAAAGCCGAAGTGCAGGATCACCCGATAGAAGCCTTCGCCATAGGATTCGACTTCGAAGCGCTGAGCGGACGGCACACGCGGCGAGTCTTCATACACCACCGTCAACAGCACCACTTGCTCGTGCAACACCTGGTTGTGCAGCATATTGTGCAGCAGCGCGTGGGGCACGGCATCCGAACGTGCAGTCAGGAACACCGCCGTGCCCTGTACCCGATGCGGCGGCTGGACGCGAATACTGCCGATGAAGATCGGCAATGGCAGGCCGCCCTCGTCGATTCGCTCCGCGAGCAATTGCTTGCCGCGCTTCCAGGTGGTCATGAGGATAAACAGCACCGCGCCCGCCAGTACCGGGAAAGCCCCGCCCTGGAAGATCTTCGGCACGTTGGCCGCGAAGAACAGACCGTCCACCAGCAGCAGGCAGATCAGCAGCGGAACGGCCAGCAACGGCGGCCATTTCCAGAGCATCAGCATGACCGTGGACACCAGAATGGTGGTGCAGAGCATGGTCCCGGTCACCGCGACGCCGTAGGCAGACGCCAGCGCGCCAGACGATTCGAAGCCGATTACCAGCAGAATCACACCCGCCATCAGCGCCCAGTTGACGGCACCGATGTAGATCTGGCCTTGCGCGTCGCTGGAGGTGTGCTGGATGTGCATGCGCGGAATGTAGCCCAGCTGGATCGCCTGCAGTGTCATCGAGAAGGCACCGGAGATCACCGCTTGCGAGGCAATGATGGTCGCCATCGTCGACAGACCGATCAGTGGCAGCAGCGCCCAACCCGGCGCCAGCAGGTAGAACGGGTTACGAACCGCTTCAGGGTTGCCCAGCACCAGCGCACCCTGACCGAAATAGTTGAGCAGCAGCGCAGGCAGCACGAGGATGAACCAGGCACGCGAAATCGGCTTGCGGCCGAAGTGGCCCATGTCGGCGTACAGCGCCTCGGCCCCTGTCAGGGCAAGCACCACAGCACCCAGAATGGCCACACCGATGCCCGGATGGATGATGAAAAAATTCACACCCCATGCCGGGTTCACCGCTTTCAGCACTTCCGGCGACTGCATGATGCCGTAGACACCCAGCGCGCCGAGCACCAGAAACCAGATCACCATCACCGGGCCGAACAGCACGCCGATGCGCGCGGTGCCATGACGCTGAATCAGAAACAGGCCCACCAGCACAACCAGCGCCATGGGCACGATCCAGTGATCGAGGCCATCGAACGCCAGTTCCAGCCCTTCCATCGCCGACAAGACCGAAACTGCCGGGGTGATCATGCTGTCACCGTAGAACAACGCGGCACCGAACAGTCCGAACACCACCATCATCATTTGCAGCCGGGGATGTTTGGCCGACGCTCGCCGCGCCAGGGCCATCAGCGCCATGATGCCGCCCTCGCCCTGGTTATCGGCACGCAGTACGAACGCCATGTATTTGAAGGAAACCACCCAGATCAGCGACCAGAAGATCAGCGACAGCACGCCGAGAATCGCGTCATGGGTCACGTCCACACCGTAACCACCCTGAAACACCTCCTTGAGGGTGTACAGCGGACTGGTGCCGATGTCGCCATAAACCACCCCTACCGCGGCGATCAGCAACCCGATGGGCTTGGCAGCGCCGCCGGCCTCCGCATGACTGTTTGCTTGACTCATCCACTACTCCCGGAAACCAGACATGAGGTTCAACACTGAGAACATCACAAGGCGTAACAATTCAGATTCAGCCAGGCATTGACATGCCTCGGCGCGATGGCGCGAAGCATAACGCAGCACTCGTCGTAATTCTTGGTGAAACGCAGATCATCGCAACGATCCGGCCTGCCTCCCTACCTTGATCACTGCCTGTTGAGGGAGTTTTTCGAGGCAACGTTTCTCATGGAACGACAAAAATATCGGCCGGTCATTAGTTAAGCCTGCCGCATCAGGGGTCTACAAGAACCGCATCGACGCCCGGGCACCCTGATTACCTCTGACCGAGATGCCCTGATGACCACACAAAACCTGACTGTCCAGCCGTTGCCCTTCCAGCCCTCATTTGAAGTCGTCCCGGACGATGAAGCGCAGACCAGCAAAGAGCTGGTCGAAGCCATGCACTCCATCCTGGAGACCACGTATCAAGACACAGGGCACGCCATTCGCAGTGTGCACGCCAAGGCCCATGGCTTGCTCCACGGTCAGATTCAGGTTTACGACGACCTGCCCGAGCCGTTGGCCCAGGGTGCCTTTGCCAGGCCCGGCAACTTCCCGGTGGTCATGCGCTTCTCGACCAACCCGGGCGACATTCTCGACGATAAGGTGTCCACGCCCAGAGGCCTGGCCATCAAACTGGTCGGCGTCGAAGGCCCGCGCTTGCCTGGCAGCGCAGAGGCAACCACTCAGGATTTCGTCATGCAAAACGCCAAGGCCTTTACCGCCAAGGACCCCAAGGCCTTCCTGAAGACCTTGAAGCTGCTGGCCAAGACGACCGACAAGGCGCCGAGCATGAAACGCGCGCTGTCTGCCGTCCTGCGCGGCATCGAGTCGGTGATCGAGGCTGCCGGGGGCGAAAGTGGCACACTGAGAAGTCTCGGCGGGCATCCGATGACCCACATCCTGGGCGAGACATTCTACACCGTCGTACCGTTTCTATACGGCCCCTACTACGCCAAGCTCAGCGTCGTGCCCGTCTCCGCCGAGCTGATTGCGCTGACCGACAAGGCTGTGGACCTGAAAGACAACCCTGACGGTCTGCGCGAAGCGGTCAAAGCGTTCTTTATTGAACACGATGCCAGTTGGGAAGTCCGCGTCCAGTTGGCCACGGACCTGGAGAAAATGCCGATCGAGGACGCCTCGGCGATCTGGCCGGAAGACCTCAGCCCTTACGTAACCGTCGCTCGAATCGATGTGCCCCGCCAGTCATCGTGGTCGGAGCAAAACATCCAGGAAATCGACGAAGCCATGGCATTCAGCCCATGGCATGGCCTTGAGGCGCATCGTCCGTTGGGCGGCGTCATGCGCGTGCGCAAACCGGCCTATGAACACTCGGCGGGCTTTCGCAGTCAGCACAACGGTTGCCCGATGCATGAGCCGCGCCGCTGAGAGCATGTGAAAGTCAGTTCAGGCCTGCACAGGTGGGCCTGGACTTCATTCAAAATGTCACCGTCACCCGTTGCAACATCGGCCATCCTCCTCGATACACTGCGTGTAACCGACTTATTGTCGGTGGTGATGCAATCGGCCAAGCACGCGCTGGCCCCGGCTGCCTCTCGCGTACGTCGTAATTCTCATGCAAACGCTGGTCATCCTGCCCACTCGCCGCTAGAATTGCGCACTTTTTGATCAGAGGCGCAGCAAGCGCCCAGTCAGCGCCTGCGCTTCGCGCCCGGGCGCCCTTCACGCCGAGGTTTGCCATGTCCACCGTCACCACGCCGTCCGCCCCCAAGGTTGGATTCGTTTCACTGGGCTGCCCAAAGGCACTCGTTGACTCTGAACGCATCCTGACCCAGCTGCGCATGGAAGGTTACGAAGTCGTTGCGACCTACGAGGACGCAGACGTAGTGGTGGTCAACACCTGTGGCTTCATCGATACGGCCAAGGCCGAGTCGCTGGAAGTGATCGGCGAAGCCATCAAGGAAAACGGCAAGGTCATCGTGACCGGCTGCATGGGCGTCGATGCGAGTGTCATTCGCAATGTGCATCCGAGCGTGCTGTCGGTGACCGGCCCGCAGCAGTACGAGCAGGTGGTCAACGCGGTGCACGACGTAGTGCCGCCCCGCAAGGATCACAATCCGTTGATCGACCTGGTGCCGCCACAAGGCGTCAAGCTGACCCCGCGTCACTACGCGTATCTGAAAATTTCCGAAGGCTGCAACCACAGTTGCAGCTTCTGCATCATCCCGTCGATGCGCGGCAAACTGGTCAGCCGCCCGGTGGGTGATGTGCTGGACGAGGCCAAGCGCCTGGTCAAATCCGGTGTGAAGGAACTGCTGGTTATTTCCCAGGACACCAGTGCCTATGGCGTTGACGTCAAATACCGCACCGGTTTCTGGGACGGCCAGCCGGTCAAAACCCGCATGACCGAGCTGTGCCAGGCGCTGGGCTCGATGGGTGTCTGGGTGCGTCTGCACTACGTCTACCCGTACCCGCACGTCGACGAGCTGATCCCGTTGATGGCCGCTGGCAAGATCCTGCCGTACCTGGACATCCCGTTCCAGCACGCCAGCCCGAAAATCCTCAAGCTTATGAAACGTCCGGCCTTCGAAGACAAGACCCTGGCACGCATCAAGAACTGGCGTGAGCAGTGCCCTGACCTGATCATCCGTTCGACCTTCATCGTCGGCTTTCCCGGCGAAACCGAAGAAGACTTTCAGTACCTGCTGGACTGGTTGACCGAAGCGCAGCTGGACCGGGTTGGCTGCTTCCAGTACTCGCCGGTTGAGGGCGCGCCTGCCAATCTGCTGGACGCGGCCATCGTGCCGGACGACGTCAAGCAGGATCGCTGGGATCGTTTCATGGCTCATCAACAGGCAATCAGCGCTGCTCGCCTGCAGATGAAGATCGGCAAGGAGATCGAAGTGCTGATCGACGAAGTCGACGATCGTGGTGCCGTGGGCCGCTGCTTCTTCGACGCCCCGGAAATCGACGGCAACGTGTTCATCGGCCTGGAAGACGGCAGCACCGTTCAGCCCGGCGACAAGATCATGTGCCGGGTGACCGATGCCGACGAATACGACCTGTGGGCCGAGGTGCTCTAAGCACTCTCCCTGGTCGCAAGCGAAAGCCCTGCCCTTTAACCGGCAGGGCTTTTTCGTCTCTGGCTGCTGTCTATCCAGGACAAGCTGAAAGGAGGACACGAGATGCCGTTGTATACGCCGGATACCCACGATTACCCGGAATTGACCGAGGTATGGGAACGCTCGGTGCGCGCGACCCATGACTTTCTGCCAGACGCCTACATCACCCGGCTCAAGGTGCTGCTGCCGCAATATCTGGGCAGTGTGACCCTGTTCTGTACCCGGGATGAGCAGCTCAACATCACCGGCTTTGCAGGCACGCGTAACAGCCGTCTGGATATTCTGTTCATCGAACCTGACCATCGCGGCCAGAAGCTGGGCACACAGCTGCTGAATCATGCAATCGAGCAGTTCAATATCCGTGAACTGGACGTCAACGAGCAGAATACGCAGGCGTTGGGGTTTTACCGCAGGCATGGTTTCGAGGTTGTCAGCCGCTCTGAAGTCGATGGTCTGGGCCAGCCTTACCCCATGCTCAGAATGCGCCTGACCGGCCGTCACTGACACCGATTGCAGCGCAAATGCAATGTTGCCGCGATTAACCGTCGCCGGGCGGTTACAATGGCGACTTTATTTTAGCAAACGGCTTTTTTGTCATGACAGACCCCATTCGCCTTTCCAAACGCCTTATCGAGCTGGTCGGTTGCTCCCGCCGGGAGGCCGAACTGTTTATCGAGGGTGGCTGGGTCACTGTGGACGGCGAGGTCATCGAAGAGCCGCACTTCAAGGTCAGCACCCAGAAAATCGAGCTCAGCCCGGACGCCAAGGCAGACTCCCCGGAGCCTGTGACGATCATCCTGCACAAACCCGCCTCGGCAAGCGCAGAAGAGGCTTTGCAGATGATTACGCCGGGCACGCTCTCCGTAGAGCACAGCTACAGCAAGCGTCCGCTCAAGGGTCATTTCATGCGCCTTGAGGCGATTTCAAGCCTGCAGGCCAATGCCAGCGGCTTGATGGTGTTCAGCCAGGACTGGAAGATCCTGCGCAAGCTCACCGATGACCGCAGCAAGATCGAGCAGGAATACGTGGTGGAGATCTCGGGCGAGATGGTTGCTCATGGCCTCAACCGGCTGAACCACGGTCTGACCTACAAAGGCAAGGAGCTGCCAGCCGTGAAAGCCAGCTGGCAGAACGAGAACCGCCTGCGTTTTGCGATGAAAAATCCGCAGCCCGGCATCATCGCCCTGCTGTGCGAGGCCGTCGGCCTGAAGATCGTCGCCATTCGCCGCATCCGCATCGGCGGCGTGTCCATGGGCAAACTGCCCGAGGGCCAGTGGCGCTACATGACGGCCAAGGAAAAGTTCTGACCCTCGCGCCAACCACCTTATTACAGCGCGCATGACCACCGTCATGCGCTGCCCTACGACTTATCAGGAAATACGCCTCATGATGAACAACGATGTACTGCGCAGCGTGCGCTACATGCTCGATATCAGCGACAGCAAGGTTGTCGAGATCACCGCACTGACCGGTTTTGAAGTGTCGAAGAGCGATGTCGTCGCTTTCATGAAAAAAGAGGAAGAAGAAGGCTACCTGGATTGCAGCGATGAAATCATGGCGCACTTCCTCGATGGCCTGGTCTACTTCAAGCGTGGCAAGGACGAAAGCCGTCCGCCACAGGCGATCGATTTGCCGATCACCAACAATATCGTCCTGAAAAAACTGCGCGTGGCGTTCGAACTGAAAGAAGACGATATGCACGCCATCCTCAAATCGGTCGACTTCCCGGTTTCCAAACCAGAACTAAGCGCTCTGTTCCGCAAGGTCGGACACACCAACTATCGCGCCTGTGGCGATCAACTGCTGCGCAATTTCCTCAAGGGCCTGACCCTGCGCGTGCGCGGCTGAACCAGCCTCGATGAGCTACAACGTTTCCCCTGTCGGCTTCGTGCGCTCCTGCTTCAAGGAGAAATTCGCCATCCCGCGCCAGCCACAGCTGGCCCCGGCGGCACGCGGGGTGCTGGAGCTGTTGGCCCCTTTCGATCAGGGTGAAGCGGTTCAGGGGCTGGAACAAGTCAGTCACGTCTGGCTGCTGTTTCTGTTCCACCTGGCGCTGGAAGACAAGCCCCGCCTGAAGGTGCGCCCGCCGCGCCTGGGTGGCAACCAGTCGATGGGTGTGTTCGCCACCCGCGCAACCCATCGCCCCAATGGCATCGGCCAGTCGGTGGTTAGGCTGGACAAGGTCGAGCCTGGGCGACTCTGGCTGTCCGGCATCGACCTGCTGGATGGCACGCCGGTGCTGGACATCAAGCCCTACGTACCCTACGCCGATGCAATTGGCGATGCGACCAATCACATCGCCAGTGCTGCGCCAGCCCTGATACCGGTGCACTGGCAAAACGCCGCGCTGCAACAGGCTCGTGAACACGCGCTGCGCCTGAATGAGCCGCTGGTCGAACTGATCGAGCAGTGTCTGGCCCAAGACCCGCGCCCGGCCTACCAGCTACCCACGCCGGAACGTCGCTATGGCGCTCAGTTCTGGGATCTGGACGTGCGCTGGCACTACCCGCAAGCGGGTGTGATTTGCGTGCTGGAAGTACTGCTCGCCTGAAGCTGCTGCTGGTCTGAACTGATTGGGGCGAAAAAATCCGCGCAACAAAAACCCGCCTGATCCACTCAAGGACGAGGCGGGTCTTGTGCAGCCGGCTTACTTCTCGACGAACGCACGCTCGATCAGATAGTCGCCCGGCTCACGCATACGCGGCGAAACGGTAAGGCCGAAGCTGTTGAGCACTTCGCTGGTCTCGTCGAGCATGCTCGGGCTGCCGCACAACATCGCACGGTCATCCTGCGGGTTGATCGGCGGCAGGCCGATGTCGCTGAACAGCTTGCCACTGCGCATCAGGTCGGTCAGACGACCTTCGTTCTCGAAGGGCTCGCGGGTGACGGTCGGGTAGTAGATCAGCTTGTCACGCAGCGCTTCACCGAAGAACTCATTCTGCGGCAGATGCTCGGTGATGAACTCGCGATAGGCGACTTCGTTCACGTAACGCACGCCGTGGCAGAGGATGACTTTCTCGAAACGCTCATAGGTCTCGGGATCCTGGATGACGCTCATGAACGGCGCAAGGCCGGTACCGGTGCTCAGCAGGTAAAGATGCTTGCCCGGCTTGAGATCGTCCAGCACCAGCGTACCCGTAGGCTTCTTGCTGATGATGATCTCATCGCCTTCCTTGAGGTGCTGCAACTGGGAGGTCAGCGGGCCGTCAGGCACCTTGATGCTGAAGAATTCCAGATGCTCTTCCCAGTTCGGGCTGGCAATCGAATAAGCACGCATGAGCGGACGACCGTTTGGCTGCTGCAGACCGATCATCACGAACTGACCGTTCTCGAAACGCAAACCAGGGTCGCGGGTGCACTTGAAACTGAAGAGGGTGTCGTTCCAGTGGTGGACGCTGAGGACACGCTCGTGGTTCATGTTGCTCATGTACGTGAGGACTCCTGAAAAAAAAGTGCGCGCAGAAGCACTGCGCTATTGCGCGACATTCTAGTGGCAGACACAATATCTGTTAAATGAATTATCAAGATATAGGTTATCGGTTATATAGATATGCGATTTACTCTCCGTCAGCTCCAGGTATTTGTGGCCGTCGCCCGGCAGGAAAGCGTCTCCAAAGCCGCGGTACTGCTTTCGCTTTCGCAGTCGGCTGCCAGCACCTCCATCACCGAGCTGGAGCGCCAGTCGAGCTGCCAGCTGTTTGACCGCGCCGGCAAGCGCCTCAGCCTCAACGCCACCGGCAGGCAATTGCTGCCGCAAGCTGTCGCGCTGCTCGATCAGGCCAAGGAAATCGAAGACCTGCTCAATGGTAAATCAGGCTTCGGCTCGCTGGCGGTCGGGGCGACGCTGACGATCGGCAATTACCTGGCGACCCTGCTGATCGGCGGCTACATGCAGCGCCACCCGGAAAGCCAGGTCAAGCTGCATGTCCAGAACACCGCGCATATCGTGCAACAGGTTGCGCACTACGAGATCGATCTGGGCCTCATCGAAGGCGATTGCAGCCACCCGGACATCGAAGTGCAATCCTGGGTCGAAGACGAACTTGTGGTGTTCTGCGCCCCGCAGCATCCGCTGGCCAAGCGCGCCCAGGTAACCCTGGAAGAGCTGACCCATGAAGCCTGGATTCTCCGGGAACAGGGCTCCGGCACACGCCTGACCTTCGACCAGGCGATGCGTCATCATCGTAACGGGCTAAATGTCCGACTGGAGCTCGAGCACACCGAAGCCATCAAACGCGCAGTCGAGTCCGGGCTGGGCATTGGCTGCATCTCCAGACTGGCGCTACGCGATGCCTTTCGTCGCGGCAATCTGGTGGAACTGGCCACGCCGGAGCTGGACCTGGCCAGGCAGTTCTACTTCATTTGGCACAAACAGAAATACCAGACCTCGGCCATGCGCGAGTTTCTCGAGCTGTGCCGCGCGTTCACCGCCGGGGTGCAGCGCAGCGACGAGATCGTGCTGCCCAGCCTGTATTGACGAGTCTGTATGAAAGGCGTCAGCCCAGCAGAATGATCGCCCACACCAGACCGATCATGCTCAAGGCGATGAACTGGGCAGCACTGCCCATGTCCTTGGCGTTCTTGGACAGCGGGTGCAAGTCCAGGGAGATACGGTCAATGGCCGCCTCTACGGCCGAGTTAAGCAGCTCGACGATCAGCGCCAGCAGGCACACGGCAACCAGCAGGGCATGCTCGCCCTTGCTGACGTGCAGGAAAAACGACAGCGGAATCAGGACCACGTTGAGCAGTACCAACTGGCGGAAGGCCGCTTCACCTTTGAAGGCTGCGCGCATACCGTCCAGTGAGTAACCAGCGGCGTTAAGAATACGTTTCAGACCGGTTTGGCCTTTGAAGGGCGACATAGAGAGGCTGCTGTGTAAAAAAGATGAGGAAAGCTAAGGCAATAAAGGTCAAAAAAGCGTGAATACTCGCAACCTGAAAGCCGTCAGCTGGACGAAATGGACTCAAGCTGCTGTAACAACAATGCTGCCTGGGTACGCGTGCGTACGCCAAGCTTGCGGAAAATCGCCGTGACATGTGCCTTGATGGTGGCTTCGGACACGCTGAGCTCGGAAGCGATCTGCTTGTTCAGCAAGCCTTCACAGACCATCGTCAACACTCGAAACTGCTGCGGCGTCAGGCTGGCAAGGCCTGCGCTGGCAGCCTTTGCTTCGTCTGAAACACTGATCACTTCATTGACCTGCGGCGGCCACCAGACGTCACCATCAAGCACCGTGCGTACCGCCTGCTGAATGACTTCCAGCGAGCTGGATTTGGGAATGAAGCCGCTGGCACCAAACTCTCTGGAGCGCACCACGATAGAGGCTTCTTCCTGCGCCGAGACCATCACCACCGGTATCTGCGGGTACTGGCCACGCAACAGGACCAGCCCTGAGAAACCATAGGCACCAGGCATGTTCAGGTTCAGCAGAACCAGATCCCAATCAGCTTTTTCCCCCAGCCGCGACTCGAGCTGAGCAATGCTTTCTGCCTCGACCAGCCTTGCGTCAGGCCCCAGGCCGATGCTCAGCGCCTGATGCAGCGCACTGCGAAACAGGGGATGATCATCAGCGATCAGGATGTCGTAGGTCATGTAATGATCCTGTTTTTATAGTGAGGGGCCGAAGAATCGGCCGCCCAGCGAGGCTGGCGAACGCTCGGCGCGAAACCCGTAGCGGGCTCCGGCGCACTGCCAGACCAGATGAATCGGCTTCCAGGCGGCGCCAAGCATGCCCAGCATGGCCATGACGGTCAAGCGCGAAGCGTCGATACCCGGGAACATAGATGGCAATTAGCCAAACCCGCGCAGTTCGACCGCCACTGGTTATGAACAGCCTTCAAATGAAGGCCTTCAAATGGGTATGCGCCACGTCGTCGGGATCAATCGGGTTCTGATACTTGGCGCCCAGATAATGAGCGCTGAACACGTCCAGATAAGCATCCAGCACGCCGCTGGCACTGGCGTCACCAGCCAGCTCCAGACAGAGGGCGGCCACTTCCGCCGTGCAGAAGTGGTCGTCGCGCCTGGATCGACGCAAACGGTAGCGCGAGATCTGCTCGGGTTCCAGACTCAAGACCGGAAACCGCTCCAGATAAGGACTCTTGCGAAACATCTTGCGCGCTTCGGTCCAGGTAGCATCCAGCAGAATGAACAACGGGCGCCTGCCATCCAGGCGCGAGACCTTATTGACCACGCGCTCCTCGGCGACAAATTCTCCTGGAAAGACGATGTAGGGCTGCCAATGCGGGTCGTCCAGCAAGGCGAGCAATTGTTCATCGACCTCTATCCGCGACCAGAGGAAGGCATGAGTGTCCTGGATGACATCGGCAATCAGCCAACCGGTGTTGGTCGGCTTCAAGGGCTCAGTGTCATACATCAGCAGGCAGATACCTGAGTCGGCAGCGACGCTGGGTCGCCATTCGCACAGACAATAGCTGGAGATAACCCGACATTCCGGACAGCGCGGCGCGCGCGAGCCACGGGCAATAAAAGGCCTGGTACTGCGGGCCAGACGCTCATCGCGCAGGCGGGAAACGGCATGGCTCATTACAGGACACGCCTGCGGGGGAAAGACATCGACACCACAAAGACTCGGCAGGATTAAAGTCCGCGCAGTTTATCAGAGGCCCGGCACTTCAACGCGCTTTCGGTACCGAGGCCTCTTTTCGCACAGAGCCTAGGCCCGATCAAGGCTCCTGCTCTATACTGCTGCGCCACAGCACCCCGCGCTATCGGCGGGCTGCCCGGAACGCACTTTGAAGTCGCTGGTCCAACGGCCAGTGACTTAATCAGGAGAGTTTAATGCTGCGCCTTATCGTACCCACCCTTACGCTTTTGCTCGTTGCTCCACTGTGCGCCCAAGCGGCGTCGAAACAGGAGTTCGAACTCAGCAAGATGCTGGAAAAAGTCGCTAAGGAAAGCAGTGTCGGCACGCCGCGAGCGATCAACGAAGACATCCTCGATCAGGGCTATACCGTCAGCGGCAACCAGTTGATCAACCACCTGAGCGTTCGTGAAGGCCAGGCTCAGCAGATGCGCGCCAATCCGGACGTGATGCGCAACCAGTTGGGTAATAGCGTTTGCCACAACAATGGTTTCCGCCAGTTGATGACCAAGGGGGCCGTACTCAAGTATCAGTTCACCGAGTACAAGACCAACCGCCCGGTTGTGACGCAGACCTTTCAGGCTTCCGACTGCACTGTAAAGCCCAAGCAATAAGCCACGCCCGACATGTAGCCGCCCCCCGCGCGCCTGTCCCTCAGGCGCGTCAGTCGATCAATACTCAAGACATCCTGCAACTAATCCACCCTGGCAATGAACAGGCAATGGGTAGCCTTTCTCTGCAAACCGGGACATCATCGGTTCAACACGCCCCACTGGGCCATTGATCCTGCAGGAGGAAAAATCCCGAATGCCGTATGTACCTGACGATCTTCTATCCCGACACTTTCAAAGCGACGGTCTCGACCTGACCAGCAAGATTGAAGAGCACATCAATGAGGTGGCTCCGGGCACGAAAAACCTGCCGCTGTACCGCGACATGATGCTCACGGTGCTGCGCATGGCCCAGGATGACCGCAACCGCTGGGACGTCAAGATAACGCTGCAAACCCTGCGCGAACTGGACAAAGCCTTTCGGGTGCTTGAGCGCTTCAAGGGCCGCCGCAAAGTCACTGTGTTCGGCTCCGCCCGTACACCAATGGAACATCCGCTGTACGCACAAGCCACAGAGCTGGGTGAAAAACTGGCCCGCGCCGACATGATGGTCATCACCGGCGCAGGCGGCGGCATCATGGCGGCAGCCCATGCCGGTGCAGGCTTGAAACACAGCCTCGGGTTCAACATTACCCTGCCTTTCGAACAGCACGCCAACCCGACGGTAGAAGGCAGCGAAAACCTGCTGCCCTTCCACTTCTTCTTCACGCGCAAGCTGTTCTTCGTCAAGGAAGCCGACGCGCTGGTGCTATGCCCAGGCGGGTTCGGAACTCTGGATGAAGCCCTGGAAGTGCTGACGCTGATACAAACCGGCAAAAGCCCATTGGTGCCTGTTGTATTGCTGGATACGCCTGGCGGGAGTTTCTGGCAAGGTGCGCTGAACTTCATCAAGCATCAGTTGCAGGACAATCACTACATTCTGCCAGCCGACATGAAGCTGATGAGGCTGGTTTACAGCGCCGACGAAGCGGTGGAAGAGATCAACCGGTTTTACGCCAACTTCCATTCCAGCCGCTGGTTGAAAAACAAGTTCGTGATCCGTATGCATCATGCGCTGAACGAACAGGCCCTGGAGCACATGCAGGAAGCGTTCGCTGACCTGTGCATCAATGAAAACTTTCATCAGCACAGTTATCAGGGCGAAGAGCACGATGAAGCGCAATTCAGTCACCTGACACGACTGGCGTTCACCTTCACAGGGCGCAATCAGGGCAGACTTCGGGAACTGGTGGATTACATCAATAAACAGGAAAACTGGGAAGACGCTTCAGCGATAAGGGACGCAGCTCGGAACCGGACGCCACAGTAAGCCCCCGGATATATCAGTCATCTCCGCCACGGCCGCTTAACAAGCGGCCGATCATTTCCAGCGGATAGCCGCGATAACTCAGAAAACGCCCCTGCTTGGCTCGCTCGCGCGCATCGACAGGCAAAGCACCGGCAAACTTGCGCTGCCAGAGCTCGTGAAGCTTCTCCTGCCAATCAACGCCGCACTCCCTTAGAGCCTGCTCAATGTCGGCACGTTGCAAGCCACGCTGACCAAGCTCTTCGCGAATACGAACGGGACCGTAGCCCGAACGTGCCCGGTAAGAAACGAAGCTTTCGAGGTAACGGGATTCAGAGAGCAGACCTTCCTCGACCAGACGATCAAGGGCTGCATCGATAAGCTCGGGGGGAGCGCCGCGCTGACGCAGTTTACGCGTCAGCTCGACTCGACCGTGCTCGCGACGTGCGAGCAGGTCCATTGCAGTGCGCCTGACGGCGACGGGTGTATCGAGCACGGCAGGCATGGCTATCAGATATCGACATCTGCTTCAGACATATCATCGGCAGCCACTGCTTCACGGGAGCCGACAGCCTTGGTATCGACGCCAGGGGTCAGCAGCTTGTCGCGGATCTGCTTCTCGAGCGCTTTACAGATTTCCGGGTTATCTGCCAGGAACTTGGCCGAGTTGGCCTTACCCTGACCAATCTTGCTGCCCTGGTAGCTGTACCAGGCGCCGGACTTCTCGACAAAACCATGCAGAACAGCCAGATCGACGATTTCACCGTTCAGGTAGATACCCTTACCGTAAAGAATCTGGAACTCGGCCTGACGGAACGGCGGAGCTACCTTGTTCTTCACAACCTTGACGCGGGTTTCGCTGCCGACAACTTCATCGCCTTCCTTGACCGCGCCTGTACGGCGGATGTCCAGACGTACCGAAGCGTAGAATTTCAGCGCGTTACCACCGGTGGTGGTTTCAGGGCTGCCGAACATCACGCCGATCTTCATGCGGATCTGGTTGATGAAGATCACCAGGCAGTTGGCGTTCTTGATGTTGCCGGTGATCTTGCGCAGCGCCTGCGACATCAGACGCGCCTGCAGACCCACGTGCATGTCACCCATTTCGCCTTCGATCTCTGCCTTGGGCACCAGCGCAGCAACGGAGTCGACTACGATCACGTCAATGGCATTGGAACGCACCAGCATGTCGGTGATTTCCAGCGCCTGCTCACCGGTGTCCGGCTGCGAAACCAGCAGGTCGTCGACGTTGACGCCCAGCTTGCCGGCGTATTCCGGATCCAGTGCGTGCTCGGCGTCGACAAAGGCGCAGGTAGCACCCATTTTCTGGGCCTGAGCGATGACCGACAGTGTCAGCGTGGTTTTACCGGAAGACTCAGGACCGTAGATTTCCACGATTCGGCCTTTCGGCAGACCACCAATACCGAGAGCGATATCCAGACCCAGCGAACCGGTGGAGATGGCAGGAATCGCCTGGCGATCATGATCGCCCATGCGCATCACGGCACCTTTACCGAACTGACGCTCGATCTGACCCAAGGCCGCAGCCAAGGCTTTCTTCTTGTTGTCGTCCATTGAAGTCCTCACGTAATCAAATTCAATTAGGGCCTTGATGGCCACAACACCTGTATAAGTAGACAGTATTATTCCACAGCAGTGAGCGCGCGCCTACCCCTGTTTTGGCATTTCTCCGCGTGCAAGCTGTATCAGCCCGTGCAGCGCGGCTTCAACCGTCTGTCGACGGACCTGATCACGGTCGCCATCGAAGTGGCAACGCCGGGCGATCAGCGCATCATCCTTGCCCCAGCACAGCCACACGGTACCGACCGGTTTGTCCGGCGAACCGCCGCCGGGCCCTGCGACACCGCTGACCGCAACGGCGAATCGTGCACCACTTTCACGCTGTGCGCCTCGCACCATAGCTTCGACAACCGCCTGGCTGACCGCCCCGACCTGTTCGAACAACATCTCGGGCACTCCCAGCTGGCGGGTCTTCTGGGCATTCGAATAGGTCACGTAGCCCGCTTCGAACCACGCCGAGCTGCCGGCAATGCGCGTGATCGCTTCAGCGATTCCGCCCCCCGTACAGGATTCGGCAGTAGTCACCTGCGCGTTCATTGCACCCAGAAGCCTGCCAAGCGTATCGGCAAGCCCGGTTATCTCATTCACGGTGTAATCATTCATGCTGGAAAGCCTGTAAAGGTGAATCCTGAGGCGGCGCACCTGCCGCGCAACAGGGCTGAGCATGCTGCTTTACTTGTCATTTTTCCTGCGCCCGGGCTTTTTGACCGTTTCCACCGTGGTTTCTCTCGGCCTTTTTCTGGCTTCTTCCAAAGGGATGAAGCGCCCGCTGACAGAATCCCTTGCTCTTTTGTTCTTCATATAAAAGTCCTTTTTTATAAGTTACCGCCCGGTGATCGAGTGGCAGCGATGAAAGTCTATACGGCAAATCGAGATGCATGGCTGTCTGGAAACGCCCAGTCACCAATACGCGGGAAGCCACGCTGTCACTGCACCACCCGGTCGAGCGTGATAACCTTGCCGCCATCGCACATACCCGGCAGACGCCCCTTGCTTCAGACAAGGGCCACCCGTCGCGTCTCAAGGTTGCCTCACTCCTCTCAAGAACTTGCCTAAGCCACTGATGAATAAAGCAATTTCCGACCTCTCCGCACACACTCCGATGATGCAGCAGTACTGGAAACTCAAAAACCAGCACCTGGATCAACTGATGTTTTATCGCATGGGCGATTTCTACGAGATCTTCTACGAAGACGCGAAGAAAGCCGCCAAGCTGCTGGACATAACCCTGACCGCACGCGGCCAGTCGGCAGGTCAGAGCATTCCCATGTGCGGGATTCCCTACCACGCAGCCGAGGGTTATCTGGCCAAGCTGGTGAAACTGGGCGAATCGGTGGTGATCTGCGAGCAGATCGGCGACCCCGCCACCAGCAAGGGGCCGGTGGATCGTCAGGTGGTACGGATCATCACGCCAGGGACCATCAGCGATGAGGCCCTGCTCGACGAGCGCCGCGATAACCTGATCGCCGCCGTGCTGGGTGACGAACGCCTGTTCGGCCTGGCGGTATTGGATATCACCAGTGGCAACTTCAGTGTGCTGGAGATCAAGGGCTGGGAGAACCTGCTGGCCGAGCTCGAGCGCATCAACCCGGTCGAGTTGCTGATTCCGGATGACTGGCCACAAGGTCTGCCTGCCGAGAAGCGCCGCGGTTCTCGACGTCGCGCGCCCTGGGATTTCGAGCGCGACTCAGCCCATAAAAGTCTGTGTCAGCAGTTTGCAACCCAGGACCTCAAGGGTTTCGGTTGCGAAAACCTGACACTGGCCATCGGTGCTGCCGGCTGCCTGCTCAGCTATGCCAAGGAAACCCAGCGCACCGCCCTGCCCCATTTACGCAGCCTGCGTCACGAACGTCTCGACGATACCGTGATCCTCGATGCAGCCAGTCGCCGTAACCTGGAACTGGACACCAACCTGTCCGGGGGCCGTGACAACACCCTGCAATCGGTGATGGACCGCTGCCAGACCGCAATGGGGACACGGTTGCTGACCCGCTGGCTGAACCGGCCATTGCGCGACCTGACCATCCTTCAGGCACGCCAGACGTCAATCACCTGCTTTCTGGAACGCTATCGCTTCGAAAACCTGCAACCACAGCTCAAGGAAATCGGCGACATCGAGCGGATTCTGGCGCGTATCGGCCTGCGTAACGCGCGGCCACGTGACCTCGCCCGCCTGCGCGACGCCCTGAGCGCCCTGCCCGAACTGCAACAGGCGATGACCGATCTGGACGCGCCGCACCTGCAGCAACTTGCGCAGACTGCCAGCACCTATCCCGAGCTGGCCGACCTGCTGCAGCGCGCGATCATCGACAATCCGCCTGCGGTCATCCGTGACGGCGGTGTCTTGAAGACCGGCTACGACGCTGAACTGGATGATCTGCAGTCGCTGAGTGAAAACGCCGGTCAGTTCCTGATCGACCTGGAAGCCCGCGAAAAAGCCCGCACCGGCCTCGGCAACCTGAAAGTTGGCTACAACCGCGTGCATGGCTATTTTATCGAGCTGCCAAGCAAGCAGGCCGAGCAGGCGCCGGCTGATTACATACGCCGCCAGACCCTGAAGGGTGCCGAACGCTTTATCACACCCGAGCTCAAGGAGTTCGAAGACAAGGCGTTGTCGGCCAAGAGCCGCGCGCTGGCTCGGGAAAAGATGCTCTACGAAACACTGCTCGAAGACCTGATCGGTCATCTTGCGCCGCTTCAGGACACAGCGGCGGCGCTGGCCGAACTGGACGTGCTGAGCAACCTTGCGGAGCGCGCGCTGAACCTGGACCTCAATTGCCCACGCTTTGTCGCCGAACCTTGCATGCGCATCGAGCAGGGCCGCCATCCGGTCGTGGAACAGGTGCTGAGTACGCCTTTCGTTGCCAACGACCTGGCGCTGGACGACAGCACGCGCATGCTGGTCATCACCGGCCCGAACATGGGCGGTAAATCGACTTATATGCGTCAGACGGCGCTGATCGTGCTGCTGGCCCATATCGGCAGCTTCGTCCCCGCTGCCAGCTGCGAACTGTCGCTGGTCGACCGGATCTTCACCCGCATCGGCTCCAGCGACGACCTGGCGGGCGGACGCTCGACATTCATGGTGGAAATGAGCGAAACGGCAAACATTCTGCACAACGCGACCGATAAAAGTCTGGTGCTGATGGACGAAGTCGGGCGCGGCACCAGTACTTTCGACGGCCTTTCGCTGGCCTGGGCGGCGGCTGAGTGCCTCGCACAACTGCGCGCCTACACACTGTTCGCCACGCACTATTTCGAACTGACGGTGTTGCCGGAAAGCGAGCCGCTGGTGACCAACGTGCACCTCAACGCCACCGAGCATAATGAGCGCATCGTGTTCCTGCACCGCGTCCTGCCAGGGCCTGCGAGCCAGAGCTACGGTCTGGCCGTGGCGCAACTGGCCGGCGTGCCGGGCAAGGTCATCAGCCGCGCCAAGGAGCATTTGCAGCGTCTGGAAACCACCAGCCTGCCGCACGAGCAGCCGCGCGCCAAACCCGGCAAGCCCGCAGTCCCGCAACAGAGCGATATGTTCGCAAGTCTGCCGCACCCGGTGCTCGACGAGCTGTCGAAGGTCAAGGTCGACGATATGACCCCGCGGCAGGCGCTGGATTTGCTATACACATTGCAAACTCGCCTGTGACGCGAAGCGTTACATACTGTTAGAATCCCGCGCGGTTTGGGACGCTCTCGGCTTTTAGCCTGGTCGAGGCGTTTTTCGAGCCGCGTGAAAATGCAGCGAACCGACGGTAGGTAGCAGGGACAGGTAGTAGACGACGCAGTCTTACTGCCTCAAGGCCACCCACCAAAAGCACGTGTTTTCATAGGGCCGGGAAACCTCCCGAACCTTGCACCCCTGTCTGGAAGGGCTCTGCCGCAGCCGCCTGAGGAGAAAATTAGAAATGACCTTCGTCGTCACCGACAACTGCATCAAGTGCAAGTACACCGACTGCGTAGAAGTCTGTCCGGTGGACTGCTTTTACGAAGGCCCGAATTTCCTGGTGATCCACCCGGACGAGTGCATCGACTGCGCGCTCTGCGAGCCAGAGTGCCCTGCCGTAGCCATTTACTCGGAAGATGAGATCCCTGCCGGCATGGAAAACTTCATCGAGCTCAATGCCGAGCTTGCCGAAGTCTGGCCCAACATCACCGAAAAGAAAGACGCTATGCCGGATGCGGCAGAGTGGGATGGCAAAACCGGCAAGATCGCTGAACTGGAACGCTAGATTCCACGCAGACAAAAGGCCCCCAAGAGGGCCTTTTTTGTTGGATACGCTTTTCTGCAGACAAAAAAAGGGGCGGTATGAACCGCCCACATTTTTCCTTGATCCCTGTATTCCCTTGTCATCATCCTGATGAATCGCATCCCGCGATGTCCTTGGTCGTCATCCTTGATAGCCTGTGCCGGTCCGTTGGCACAGCTCCGATATTAGAGATATCACGCTGGAGAGCAACACCCGAAACGCTCCAGAATATTTCCTGGACAATTGCCTTTCAGAATTAAAATCCATTCTAAAACAATATCTTGCGATAAAAAAACCGATGAATTGGCGACAAGCCTCACTCCGGTTACCTGAATGACTTACAGCAAGCGTGCGCAATGACTTACAGGCTTTGAGCTCTCTGAGTACAAGCATGCCGCTGCCGTCCAAGCAGAACTGCGTTGGCTGGCAGAGTGCTCAGCAACGTTGAGATGACGAAAGACATATAAAAAGGCCGATATACACGCACTGTGTTATATCGGCCCTGGATGGATGCTGAGGAAGGGTACTACTGGAAGAGAGACTCGCTGGACAGACCGTTTTTCTCGAGGATCTCGCGCAGGCGCTTGAGTCCTTCGACCTGAATCTGCCTTACACGCTCACGCGTCAGACCGATTTCAAGCCCTACATCTTCAAGCGTGCTGCTTTCATGCCCGCGCAAGCCAAAGCGGCGAATCACTACCTCGCGCTGCTTCTCGGTCAGTTCAGACAACCATTGATCGATGCTCTGTGAGAGATCGTCGTCCTGCAGCAGCTCACAGGGGTCTGTCGGACGGTCGTCGGTCAACGTATCAAGCAGCGTCTTGTCCGAATCCGGTCCTAGCGAAACGTCCACTGACGAGACACGCTCGTTGAGGCCCAGCATGCGCTTGACCTCGCCTACCGGTTTTTCCAGCAGGTTGGCGATCTCTTCAGGAGAAGGTTCGTGATCCAGCTTCTGGGTCAGCTCTCTGGCCGCACGCAGGTAAACGTTCAGCTCCTTGACCACATGAATCGGCAGTCGGATGGTCCGTGTCTGATTCATGATAGCGCGTTCGATGGTCTGACGAATCCACCAGGTGGCGTAGGTAGAGAAACGAAAGCCGCGCTCCGGGTCGAACTTCTCGACCGCCCTGATCAACCCCAGGTTGCCCTCCTCGATCAGATCAAGCAATGACAGCCCACGATTGACATAGCGTCTGGCAATTTTCACTACCAGCCGCAGATTGCTTTCAATCATGCGTTTGCGCCCGGCCGGGTCTCCACTTTGCGACAGGCGCGCAAAATGAACTTCTTCTTCCGGGGACAATAGAGGAGAAAAACCGATTTCATTGAGGTACAGCTGGGTAGCGTCGAGCGCCCGCGTGTAGTCAATGTACTTGTGTTGTTTGAGCGATGTTGAATGCTTGACCTTGGTACGTCCCGAGACAGCGGCTGGCTGCTTCTCGTTTGACGCTTCCTTCAGGACAATGCCGGCTTCCATAAGGAGCACTTCATCATCGATGTCAAACTCCGGCGCTTCGTTGCCAAGAGCCATTGTTTTAGTCCTTTGGTGAGTTCGACCTCAAGCTCCAGCATCGCCTGATTCCATGGCAACGCTTGAGCCTGTTCCTACTACGCCAGGAACAGGCTGACAACTATCAACGACGTGGCAAGAATCCTAACGGATCTACGGGTTTCCCTTGGCGGCGAATCTCAAAATGCAGTTTCACCCGGTCAGTTCCTGTTGACCCCATTTCGGCAATCGTCTGCCCTGCCTTGACCTGTTGTCCTTCCCGTACCAAAAGCCTGCGGTTATGACCGTAGGCACTGACGTAGGTATCGCTGTGTTTGATGATGATCAATTCGCCGTAGCCCCGTAATCCACTTCCGGCGTAAACAACTGAACCATCAGACGCTGCCAAAACAGGCTGTCCCAAATCACCAGCGATATCAATTCCTTTATTCAAACTGCCGTTTGAGGAAAATTTTCCTATCAAAATGCCACTCGAAGGCCAGGTCCAACCCGTCGGAGACTTGCCGGCCGGGCCTGTCCCGGTGGTCGCCGACGGCGGTATAACCACAGGTACAACCGCAACAGGTTTGGACATGACCGTGGTTTTGACGGATCCGGAGCTGCTGGTGGTGGTCGATGTGGACGTCACTGGACGCCCGGCGCCCGACGTTGAAGCCACGCTCGGCGTTGAAGAGGAGCGCCCGTCAAAGCGAATTGTCTGACCTGGCTTGATGGTAAACGGCTCCGGGATCTGGTTGCGTGCAGCCAGCGCCTTCCAGTCCCAGCCGTATCGAAATGCAATGGAAAAAAGCGTATCGCCGCGCCTGACCACATATTGGCCAGTGGTCACTGTCGGGCGCTGGGCCACGGCGTTGCCGTTGCGATCAACGACGCGAACGCCGCCTGAAGGCGAGCTGGAGCAGCCGACCAAAAGGACACTGAGAGCAATGCCAATCACCAGACGCTGATAACTTCTTGAAGACCTGAGCTGCTGAATGACTGTGAGACTCACCCGCCACTCCCTTTACTGGTGACTGAATTCAAAAAAGATGCCTATTGTGCCGTAATAGCGACGGGCAGCCAGTGATATCCGCTGAAAAACGCTGTTAAGTATCAATCAGCTGCATGGAAATGATGCCATCAGGCCATTTAACATTTGTGGCCGCGCGCTGTAGACCGATGACTGACGCCAGAATTCATTGTTTACCGCAGACAATCTTCAAGCGATGGGTCCATTGAGCAGTGGCACGAAGCGCACAGCCCCCAGCACATGTCGGGAAAAACCGTTTTCTTCACGAATGATCAGCATCAACTGCTGAACCTCTCCCGAGCCCACGGGGATGACCAATCGGCCTCCCGGTGCCAGTTGATCGAGCAATGCCTGCGGCACATCGGTGGCCACCGCCGTAACGATGATGCCGTTATACGGCGCCAGTGCAGGCCAGCCTTCCCAACCGTCACCCCAACGGAACACCACGTTGCGCAGATTGAGCTCGACCAGACGCTCCTTGGCGCGATCCTGAAGCACCTTGATGCGCTCTACCGAAAACACTCGTTCTACCAGCTGCGCCAGCACAGCAGTCTGATAGCCGGACCCTGTACCGATCTCCATGACCTTGTCCAGCGGCCCGGCTGCCAACAGCAACTCGCTCATCCGCGCGACCATGTAAGGCTGGGAAATAGTCTGGTTGTGGCCGATGGGCAATGCGGTGTCTTCGTAGGCGCGATGCGCCAGCGCTTCATCGACAAACAGATGCCTGGGCGTCTTGCGAATGACGTCCAGTACCCGCTGGTTGGAAATGCCCTCTTCGCAGAGGCGTTGAATCAGACGCTCGCGGGTACGCTGCGACGTCATTCCGATCCCTCGACGCAATAGATCATCCTGCTCGCGTGACATCAACGAAGTCCCTCCAGCCAAGTGTTCAGGCTGCTGAATCCGTCCTGATAGGTTCTATCCAGCTGCAACGGCGTGATCGATACGTAGCCTTGTACGACCGCATGAAAGTCGGTCCCGGCACCGCCGTCCTCGACGTCGCCTGCAGCAGCGATCCAGTAGCCGGCGCGGCCACGCGGATCGACGACTCTGATCGGTGCCGCAGCGCGGGCACGATGCCCCAATCGGGTCAATTGAATGCCGCGGATATGCTCGAGCGGCAGGTTGGGAATATTCACGTTCAATACCGTGCGGGGTGGCAGGTCGAGTTGCTCATGGGCCTCGACCAGCAAGCGCGCGTAATGCGCCGCCGTCGCCAGATTATCCGGCTGACGTGACAGAAACGAAAAGGCAAACGACGGGCGCTGCAGAAAACGCCCTTCAAGGGCTGCAGCGACCGTTCCGGAATACAGTACATCGTCGCCCAGATTGGCCCCCAGGTTGATGCCTGAAACCACCATGTCCGGTTGACGTTCCAGTAGCCCGTGAATGCCCAGATGCACGCAGTCGGTGGGCGTACCGTTGACACTGATGAAGCCATTTTCCAGGGTGTGCGGATGCAAGGGCCGGTCGAGTGTCAGAGAACTGCTGGCACCACTTTTGTCCTGATCAGGCGCAATCACCACGCAGTCGGCGTAGTTCGCCAACGCCGCATGGAGCGCGACAAGACCGGGCGCATTCACCCCGTCATCATTTGATATCAGAATACGCATGAGCTGTCCGTCTGCCCAACCGGCACCAGATCGATGAGTTCGCGGACCAAAACGGTCGCGAAACATCCGGGCGGAAGGACGAATTCCAGTTGCAGAATGTCAGACTCGGGATA
This sequence comes from Pseudomonas syringae KCTC 12500, assembly GCF_000507185.2. Taxonomy (NCBI): domain Bacteria; kingdom Pseudomonadati; phylum Pseudomonadota; class Gammaproteobacteria; order Pseudomonadales; family Pseudomonadaceae; genus Pseudomonas; species Pseudomonas syringae. Next base: position 4,079,504 of record NZ_AYTM02000002.1, on the reverse strand, counting down.
ATGCCACGTCAGCCGCCCAATGGGCAGTCGCAGGATGCGACGTTCGTGCTCCATGCCCGCTCTGACCAGCCAGTCACGCAATACAGATTCGTCGTCGGCAACGGTATTTTCCAGCGCTGCCGTCGCACCGCCAGCTGGCGAAGGGCCTTCACCCCATTGAGGTCCGGTGGGGTGCAGATCGAGGATCGCCAGACGAGGATCGCTGCATTCATCCACCCCGGCCGGGAAAAAGCTGCGGCTGTCGGTGAACGCGAGCAAATCACCGACCTGAGCCTTCTGCCAGCTGCCATCGACAACCCGAGCGGCCAGCACCCGATTGAACAGGTAACTGCGCGCCGTGGACAACAGTCGCGAACGCACCGCGCGTTGCTCAGGCAGCGCCTTGCGGGCGGCGTAATCGCGTGCCTCGCCAAGATTTCCGCCCTGATAACCGAAACGCTGCGTGCCGAAATAATTGGGAATGCCCTGCCGAGCGATGGTTTCAAGACGCTGATTCAAGGCGCCCTTGTCTGCATCCAGCTGGGTCAGACGCAGCGTGAAGCCATTGGCCGCATGGGCGCCGCGTTGCAGTTTGCGTTTGTGGCGGCCGCTCTTGAGAATCTGCAGCGTGTCGTCCTGCGCAGCGGACAGGTCAGGATCGGCCTTGCCAGGCAATTGAATGCTGAACCACTGGCGGGTCAGTGCCTGACGATCCTTGAGCCCGGCATAGCTGACTGTGCGCAGTTGGACGCCCGCAGCCCTGGCCAGTCGGCGGGCCGCCTCTTCCGTGTTCAGACCGCGTTTCTCGACCCATAGCCACAAGTGCTCGCCATCCCCGGAAAGCGGAATGTCCAGCACTTCGTCGACCTGAAAGTCTTCGGCAGTCGCTTTGAGGACTGCACGCCCCAATGCCTCGCCGTAAGCTCGCGGGCCCAGCAGTTCACGTTCATTCATGCGCGCAGCAACAATGCAACGGCATGCACCGCGATGCCTTCTTCACGCCCGGTAAAGCCAAGCTTTTCAGTCGTCGTGGCCTTGACGTTGACCTGGTCCAGCTCAACCTGAAGGTCTGCAGCGATCAATGCACGCATGGCATCGATGTGCGGCGCCATTTTCGGTGCCTGAGCGACGATGGTGGCGTCGACATTACCGACCTGCCAGCCTTTGCCATGAATCAACGTAAGGACATGACGCAGCAGCACGCGACTGTCGGCGCCCTTGAACTGCGGATCCGTGTCGGGAAAGTGCTTGCCGATATCGCCCAGCGCTGCGGCACCCAGAAGCGCGTCGCTCAAGGCATGCAGCAGGACATCGCCATCGGAATGGGCCAGCAGACCGAACCCGTGTGCAATCCGCACGCCGCCCAAGGTAATGAAGTCGCCTTCAGCGAAACGGTGCACATCAAAGCCATGGCCAATACGCATAAAAAAACGCCCTGAAAAAAGTCAGGGCGTGATTCTACCTGCTTTGGCGCGCGTTAGCTGTTCAAGGCTGCTGCGTGATGCCTGAGATGGTCTTCGATGAAGCTGGCGATGAAGAAATAGCTGTGGTCGTAACCTGGCTGCATGCGCAGGGTCAGCGGGTAGTCCGCAGTCTTGGCCGCCTGAACCAGCACCTCGGGTTTGAGCTGGTTGACCAGAAAATCATCACGATCGCCCTGATCGACCAGGGTCGGCAGCTTTTCGGACGCCTGCGCAATCAGCACGCTGGCATCCCACTCGCGCCAGCGAGAACGGTCTTCGCCCAGATAACGGGAAAATGCCTTTTGCCCCCACGGGCAATCGATCGGATTACTGATCGGCGAGAACGCGGATACCGACCGATAGCGACCTGGATTGCGCAATGCGCAGACCAGCGCGCCGTGACCGCCCATCGAGTGCCCGCTGATGCTGCGCACCTGTGACGCCGGGAAATGCCCCTCGATCAGCGCCGGCAGTTCCTTGACCACGTAATCATGCATTTGGTAATGCCGCGCGTAAGGCTGCTCGGTGGCGTTGAGGTAGAAGCCCGCGCCTTGACCGAAGTCCCAGGCGCCGTCAGGGTCATCTGCCACGTCAGCACCGCGCGGACTGGTATCAGGCGCTACGATGATGATGCCCAGCTCGGCCGCCAGTCGATGGGCGGCGGCTTTCTGCATGAAGTTTTCATCCGTGCAGGTCAGGCCGGACAGCCAGTACAACACCGGCAGCTTGCCGCCCTGCTCCGCCTGTGGCGGCAGATAGACGGCAAACACCATGTCACAACCGAGCACCTGAGAATGGTGCTTGTAGCGCTTGTGCCAGCCGCCGAAGCTCTTTTGGCAGGAAATATTTTCCAAAGGCATATCGTGTCCTCTAGCTACAAGCCTCAAGCCGCAAGCTACAAGCATGTAAGAGACCTTCGTGCTTGCCGCTTGGAGCTGACAGCTTGCTGCTGCTCCTTAAAAATGAATGACCGTGCGGATGCTTTTGCCTTCATGCATCAGGTCGAACGCCTTGTTGATGTCTTCCAGGCCCATGGTGTGGGTGATGAACGTATCCAGCGGGATTTCACCGGTCTGCGCCATGTCCACATAGCTCGGCAATTCGGTACGGCCACGCACGCCGCCAAACGCCGAACCGCGCCAGACGCGCCCGGTCACCAGCTGGAACGGACGGGTAGCGATTTCCTGACCGGCACCGGCCACGCCGATGATGACCGACTCGCCCCAGCCCTTGTGGCAGGATTCCAGCGCTGCACGCATCAGTTGCACATTACCGATGCACTCAAACGAGAAGTCGACGCCGCCATCGGTCATGTCGACGATGACTTCCTGGATCGGACGGTCGAAATCCTTCGGATTGACGCAATCAGTCGCGCCCAGCTGTTTGGCGATCTCGAACTTGGCAGGGTTGATGTCGATGGCGATGATGCGAGCCGCCTTGGCTTTGACCGCACCGATCAATGCAGAGAGGCCAATACCGCCCAGACCGAAGATGGCTACGGTATCGCCAGGCTTGACCTTGGCGGTGTTGAGCACCGCACCGATACCGGTGGTGACACCGCAACCCAGCAGGCAGACTTTTTCCAGCGGTGCCTGCTTGTCGATTTTGGCCACCGAGATTTCCGGCAGTACGGTGTATTCGGAGAAGGTCGAGGTGCCCATGTAGTGGAAAATTGGCTCGCCCTTGTAGGAAAAACGCGTAGTACCATCGGGCATCAGGCCTTTACCCTGAGTGGTACGAATCGCCTGGCACAGGTTGGTCTTGCCCGAGCGGCAGAACTTGCACTGACGGCATTCCGGGGTGTACAGCGGAATCACGTGATCGCCGACCACCACCGAGGTCACGCCCTCACCCACCGCCTCGACAATCGCACCACCTTCGTGGCCGAGGATCGATGGAAAGATCCCTTCAGGGTCAGCCCCGGACAGTGTGTAGGCATCGGTGTGGCAGACGCCGGAGGCCACTACTCTGAGCAGCACTTCTCCCGCCTTGGGCATGGCCACATCGACTTCAACGATCTCCAATGGCTTTTTGGCTTCAAAAGCGACAGCAGCGCGCGACTTGATCATCAATCTTCTCCGACGGGTAAAAACAAGGATTGCAGTGTAGTACAGTGCCAATTGACGAGTAATACGGCTAAAAGCAAAACATTAATGCTGTACAGGGATAATTGATGTACACCAATCGTTGGGAAGGTCTGGATGAGTTCGTTGCCGTCGCGGAATGCGGGCAGTTCACCGCCGCGGCTCTGCGGCTCGGGGTCTCCTCGTCGCATGTCAGCCGTCAGATCGTGCGCCTTGAAGAACGCCTGCAGACTCGTCTGCTCTACCGCAGTACCCGCAAGGTCGCGCTCACCGAAGCCGGTCAGACCTTTCTGCATCACTGCCAGCGCCTGCAGGACGGCCGCGAAGAAGCACTGCGCGCGGTGGGCGATCTGGCCAGCGAACCGAAGGGGTTGTTGCGCATGACCTGCGCCGTGGCCTATGGCGAGCGCTTCATCACGCCGCTGGTCACACGCTTCATGGACCTGTACCCGCACCTGCGGGTCGATATCGAGCTGAGCAATGAAACGCTGGACCTGGTTCATGAAGGCATGGACCTGGCGATTCGTCTTGGCCGGTTACAGGATTCGCGCCTGGTCGCAACCCGCCTTGCGCCACGGCAGATGTACCTGTGCGCCTCGCCGTCCTACATCGAGCGTTACGGCAGGCCGCACAGCCTTTCGGAACTCAATCGCCATAATTGCCTGATCGGAGGCAGCGATACCTGGCAGCTCCAGCAGAACGGGCGTGAATTTTCACAGCGCGTGCAAGGCAACTGGCGCTGTAACAGCGGCCAGGCCGTGCTGGATGCCGCGTTGCATGGCGTGGGTTTGTGTCAGTTGCCGGATTACTACGTGCAGAAACATCTCAACGACGGCACGCTGATCTCATTGCTGGAGGCGCATCAACCGCCCAACACGGCCGTGTGGGGGCTCTATCCGCAGCAAAGGCACCTGTCACCCAAGGTGCGCAAGCTGGTGGATTATCTCAAGGAAGGCTTGGCGATGAGGGATGAGTACCGCCAGTAGCGGGGCCTAGCGCCCGAACTCGCTGCGGCGCTGGCGCAGCCATTCCAGGTCTTCCGGGCGCGTGACCTTGATGTTGTCTGAGCGTCCCTCGATCAGGCGTGGAGATTGCCCCGCCCACTCGATGGCCGATGCCTCATCGGTGATGCTGACGTTAGAGACCAGGCTGTCCGCCAGGGCGCGATGCAGGGCCCCAAGACGAAACATCTGCGGCGTGAAGGCTTGCCAGATCAGGCTGCGATCCACTGTTTCCAGCACACGACCGCTGCTGTCGGCACGCTTGAGCGTATCGCGGGCCGGCACGGCCAGCAGGCCGCCAACAGGATCATCGGCCAGTTCGCCGAGCAGATTGTCCAGATCACTGCGCGCCAGGTTCGGACGCGCAGCGTCATGAACCAGCACCCAGTCATTGTCACTGGCGCCCTGCGCATGCAGGTGCAGAAGCGCATTGAGCACCGAGCCTGAGCGCTCGATGCCGCCGTCCACGCGCTGAATGCGAGTGTCATGCGCGCAGGGCAATGCAGCCCAGTAAGGGTCGTCCACAGCCAGACTGATCACCAGCCCCTTGAGCCGGGGGTGATCGAGAAAGCAAAGCAGGCTGTGTTCCAGAATTGTCAGGCCGCCCAGTGGCAGGTACTGCTTGGGACGGTCGGCTGCCATGCGAGCACCAATGCCCGCTGCAGGTATCACTGCCCAGAAGGCAGGAAGAAAGTCTTTCATCGCACCAACTTGATTATTGCGCGAGCTGGTAAAGGGTTTCGCCGTCCTTGACCATGCCCAATTCATGTCGGGCACGCTCTTCGACGGTTTCCAGACCCTTTTTCAACTCCATGACCTCGGCATCGAGCACGCGGTTGCGCTCGAGCAGCACCTGATTTTCAGCGTGCTGGTCGGCAATCTGCTGAGTCAGGCTGGCCACTTGCGCGAGGCTTCCGTTACCGACCCAAAGGCGGTACTGCAAGCCAGCCAGCAACAGGAGCAGGACGAGGAACAACCAGTTAGGACTGCGCATTGAAATATCAGGTACCCAGTAAAAAAGACAGCAGAGCCAACGTGAACAACAAACGACTGAGGGCATTGAGCCTGACATAAGCCAGGCTCAATCACTCCAGATTACCGCGGAGCGTCAGCATCGGAGCTACACAGGCGAGTCAGGGAACCCGAATCCGTGCAGCACTCTGCGTCTTTTTACCATCTATGGCTCAGCCGCGAAACTCGGCACGACCACGATACACAGCCTTGGAGCCCAATTGCTCCTCGATGCGCAGCAATTGGTTGTACTTGGACACGCGGTCGGAGCGGCACAGCGAACCGGTTTTGATCTGACCAGCAGAGGTGCCCACAGCCAGGTCAGCAATGGTCGAATCTTCGGTCTCGCCGGAACGGTGAGAGATGATTGCCGTGTAACCGGCAGCCTTGGCCATCTGAATGGCTTCCAGGGTTTCGGTCAGCGTACCGATCTGGTTGAACTTGATCAGGATCGAGTTGGCGATCTTCTTGTCGATGCCTTCCTTGAGGATCTTGGTGTTGGTCACGAACAGGTCGTCACCTACCAGCTGGGTTTTCTCGCCGATCTTGTCGGTGAGGATTTTCCAGCCATCCCAATCGGACTCGTCCAGACCGTCTTCGATGGAAATGATCGGGTGCTTGCGAGTCAGCTCGGCAAGGTATTCGGCGAACTCGGCAGAGCTGTATTCGCCCTCTTCGCTCAGCTTGTACTTGCCGTTCTTGTAGAACTCGCTCGCTGCGCAGTCCAGCGCCAGGGTCACGTCGGTGCCCAGCGTGTAACCCGCATTGGCAACCGCCTCGGCGATAGCGTCGAGCGCTTCCTTGTTGGACGCCAGGTTGGGCGCGAAGCCACCTTCGTCACCCACTGCGGTGTTCAGGCCACGCGCTTTGAGTACAGCCTTGAGGTGATGGAAAATCTCGGTGCCCCAGCGCAGGCCTTCAGCGAAGGATTTGGCGCCGACAGGCTGGATCATGAATTCCTGGATGTCGATATTGTTATCGGCATGCTCGCCACCGTTGATGATGTTCATCATCGGCACCGGCATGGAATACACGCCCGGTGTGCCATTGAGGTTGGCGATGTGCGCGTACAGCGGCAGGTCCTGATCCTGTGCGGCGGCCTTGGCAGCTGCCAGGGAGACCGCGAGGATGGCGTTTGCGCCCAGGCTTGCCTTGTTTTCGGTGCCGTCCAGCTCGATCATCGCGTGATCCAGCGCCTTCTGGTCAACCGGGTCCTTGCCCAGCAGCAGGTCACGGATAGGGCCATTGATGTTGGCCACAGCTTTCAGAACGCCCTTGCCCATGTAACGGCTCTTGTCGCCATCACGCAGCTCCAGCGCTTCGCGCGAGCCGGTTGAGGCCCCGGACGGCGCACAGGCGCTGCCGATGATGCCGTTATCGAGGAGCACATCTGCTTCTACGGTGGGATTGCCACGGGAGTCGAGAACTTCACGACCTTTGATGTCGACGATTTTTGCCATTGTTGTAAACACTCCAAGATTGACGAAAACGACGCAGCTGGGGAAACAATGCTCGCAATCAGACGCAGAAAAAGGCAGGTCTGAATGCGACAACCCCGTCACGAATGACGGGGAACGGCACTTTACCGGAGAACCCTGTTCAAGCGGTCTCTACGATCGGAAAACTCTTTACAAGTTCATCCAGGGACTTGAGCTGGGCCAGGAACGGCTCGAGCTTGTCCAGACGCAGGGCACATGGCCCGTCGCATTTGGCGTTATCAGGATCCGGATGGGCTTCAAGGAACAGGCCGGCCAGATTCTGACTGATACCGGCCTTCGCCAGATCCAGCACCTGAGCGCGGCGCCCGCCGGCAGAATCGGAACGACCGCCCGGCATCTGCAGGGCGTGGGTCACGTCGAACAGAATCGGATACTCGAACTGCTTCATGATGCCGAAGCCAAGCATGTCCACGACCAGATTGTTGTAACCGAAGCTGGAGCCACGCTCACAGAGAATCAACTGATCGTTACCGGCCTCTTCGCACTTGGTCAGGATGTGTTTCATTTCCTGGGGTGCAAGGAACTGGGCTTTCTTGATGTTGATGACTGCGCCGGTTTTCGCCATCGCGACGACCAGATCGGTCTGCCGCGACAGGAAAGCCGGCAACTGAATGATGTCGCAGACTTCAGCCACCACGGCGGCCTGATGCGGCTCGTGAACATCGGTGATCAGCGGCACGTTGAAGGTGCGCTTGATCTCTTCGAAAATACGCATGCCTTCTTCAAGGCCCGGCCCACGGTAGGAGTTCACCGAAGAGCGGTTGGCCTTGTCGAAGCTGGCCTTGAACACGTAAGGGATACCGAGCTTTTCGGTGACCTTTACGTATTCTTCACAGACCTGCATGGCCATATCCCGGGATTCGAGTACGTTCATGCCGCCGAACAGCACCATTGGCTTGTCGTTGGCGATCTCGATCGAACCTACGCGGATGATTTTCTGAGCCATGTCTGCAGTCCCTGTCAGGAATTTTTCTGATGTTGAGCCAGTGCCGCCTTGACGAAGCCGCTGAACAGCGGATGACCGTCACGGGGTGTGGAGGTGAATTCCGGGTGGAACTGGCAAGCGACGAACCATGGATGATCCGGTGCTTCGACCACTTCAACCAGCGCGCCGTCGCCGGAGCGGCCGGAAATCTTCAGGCCCGCCTCGATCAGTTGCGGCAACAGGTTGTTGTTCACTTCATAGCGATGACGATGACGTTCGACGATCACGTCCTTGGTGTAGCAGTCGTGGACCAGCGAACCGGCTTCAAGCTGGCACTCTTGCGCGCCCAGACGCATGGTGCCGCCCAGATCGGAGCTTTCGGTACGGGTTTCGACTGCGCCGGTGGCATCTTCCCACTCGGTGATCAGACCCACTACAGCGTGCGCGCTGGTGCGATCGAACTCGGTGGAGTTGGCGTCTTTCCAGCCCAGCACGTTACGGGCGAACTCGATGACCGCGACCTGCATGCCCAGGCAGATGCCCAGGTACGGAACCTTGTTCTCACGGGCGAACTGAACGGCAGTGATCTTACCTTCGACGCCGCGCAGACCGAAGCCACCGGGAACCAGGATCGCATCCACGCCTTCCAGCAGGCCGGTGCCCTGGTTTTCAATGTCTTCAGAGTCGATGTAACGCAGGTTGACCTTGGTGCGATTGGTGATACCGGCATGGCTCATGGCTTCGATCAACGACTTGTAGGCGTCGAGCAGCTCCATATACTTGCCGACCATCGCAATGGTCACTTCGTGTTCCGGGTTGAGCTTGGCGTCGACGACCTTGTCCCACTCGGACAGGTCGGCACCACCACATTGCAGGCCGAAGCGCTCGACCACAAAATCGTCCAGGCCTTGCGAATGCAGAATGCCCGGGATCTTGTAGATGGTGTCCGCGTCTTCGAGGGCGATGACCGCACGCTCTTCGACGTTGGTGAACTGAGCGATCTTGCGACGCGAAGAAACGTCGATCGGGTGGTCGGAACGGCAGACCAGCACATCAGGCTGCAGGCCGATGGAGCGCAATTCCTTCACCGAATGCTGGGTCGGCTTGGTCTTGGTCTCGCCGGCAGTGGCGATGTACGGCACCAGCGTCAGGTGCATCAGCATCGCGCGGCGTGCGCCGACTTCGAAGCGCAACTGGCGGATGGCTTCAAGGAAAGGTTGCGACTCGATGTCGCCCACCGTGCCGCCGATCTCGACCAGCGCCACGTCGGCATCGCCAGCACCCTTGATGATGCGGCGCTTGATTTCATCGGTGATGTGCGGGATGACCTGAATGGTCGCGCCCAGGTAATCACCACGGCGCTCTTTGCGCAGGACGTGCTCGTACACACGACCGGTCGTGAAGTTGTTGTTCTGGGTCATGGTGGTGCGGATGAACCGCTCATAGTGACCAAGGTCCAGGTCGGTCTCGGCGCCGTCGTGAGTGACGAATACCTCACCGTGCTGGAACGGGCTCATGGTGCCCGGGTCCACGTTGATGTACGGATCCAGTTTGAGCATGGTGACCTTGAGTCCCCGCGCCTCCAGGATGGCCGCCAATGAAGCCGAGGCAATGCCTTTCCCCAATGAAGAAACAACACCGCCCGTGACGAAGATGTAGCGCGTCATGAAAAACCCTAGAAGTCTGCGTTAAAGCGGTCAGAGCCGCCGGGGATAGCGAAGGAAGGCCGAAGCCCCCGATTACCGACAAAATTCACGGTGCACTCCCGAAACTGCTGCGTTGAAACCGACCGGCCGAAGCCCGTGTGGTGTGCGCTACATTTTAAGAATTACCCAGTAAATACTGGTTGGTAACCGGCAACTCATGTCGTTTCAAAAGAGCCGACAGAAGCTGTATCAAGAAGGGAGCGTAGTCTACCTGAAAGGGCCTTTCAGCTCAAACTTTGGTCGCCGGTCGGCGTAACCCAGCGCAAACGCCAGTTTTCATTGGGCGAACCGTCCAGTCCAGGCAGGTTGGCGACGGCCAGCAGCACGTTATCGAGGTACAGCAGCGGCAATCTGCCGCGCAGAAACGCCGGCACTGACTGCTCGTTGAGCAAGCGCTTGAGATCACGGCTGCCACGCCCGTTCAGGCGTAACACTTCACCACCCTGCCGATAGCGGACTTGCAGACACCCCGACGGCGCCTCGCCTTCCAGAACCACGCAGCCATTACCCGGCAAGTCCAGCGGCACACCAGGGTCCGGCCAGTCCATTGCCTGACGACAGAGCGGCTGCCAGTCAGCGGGCACCCACCAGATACAATTCTGCGCCCTGTGCAGCGTTCCATCAGCAAGCCGCCATAACGGACCTGCGTCATGCGCCGCATCGCGCAATGCCTCCCAGCCAGCCCAGTGATCGGTGTCCGGCAGGCGCGTCAGTGGCGCAAGCCAGTGACGCAGTGCATTGCGCTGCCGGGCTGCGGACAATGCGGCAATCGGCCCAAGACTCAACACCGGCAGGCCAACCCAAGTGAACGACGTTGCAGCCTGCGCGTTGGCAATATCCTGCAGCGCGAGCTCGTCGAGCAATTGCTGCGCTTCGCCGAGGTGGCGCGCAGTACGCGCCAGACTGGCCGCTGCCTGCGGCCATCTGGAGGTCAGCAACGGCAATACCTGACTGCGCAAAAAATTGCGCGAGAACTGCTGATCGTCATTGCTGGGATCTTCGATCCAGTTCAGGCCGTGCCGATGCGCGTAGTCTTCCAACTGCTTTCGCGACACATCCAGTAGCGGCCTCAGCAGATGCCCACACCCCAGCACGCGCTGATCGGGCATGGCAGCCAGACCGCGTACGCCTGCGCCGCGCAGCAGACGGAACAACAGGGTTTCGGCCTGATCATCGCGATGCTGCCCCGTCAGCAGCACCTCGCCCTCACCCAGCCGCCCACTGAAGGCGCTGTAACGCGCCTGCCGGGCAGCCTGCTCGAGACTTGCAGCGTACTCGACCTGAACGCGAACAGACTCGAATGCCACCCCGAGCGTCTTGCAGACCTGCTGACAATGCTCTGGCCAGCAATCGGCAGCAGTCTGCAGACCGTGGTGCACATGGATGGCGTTGAGCGCAGGCAGGGTTTCGCGACTGGCGAGTTCAGCCAGAAGATGCAAAAGCACGGTTGAGTCGAGGCCGCCGGAGAAACCGACATGCCAGACAGGCGCATTACGCCATGGGGCCAGGACTTGAAGAAGCCTGGCAGAAAGATCATGACCGGTGCGTGAGGGGGTGGTCATGGATGTTTTTCACCGACCTGGCGGGTTCGCACACTAACGGCTTCAGTGCTCAAACCCGCCCTTTCGCGAACAGGTTCGCTCCCACGCCTTTCGGGCAGAAGCCCGCAAGACGTGGAAACAATCGGGGCGACGCAGCTTACAGACCGTAGCTCATCAAGCGGTCATAACGGCGCGCCAGCAGCTCGTCGTTATCGAACTCCTTGAGCATCGCCAGCTGATTGCTCAGCTCTTCGCGAATCAAGGCAGCGGCAGCGACCGGATCACGATGCGCGCCACCCAGTGGCTCGGCGATGACCTTGTCGACGATACCCAGACCTTTCAGGCGGTCAGCGGTGATGCCCATAGCTTCAGCAGCATCCGGAGCCTTCTCGGCGGTTTTCCAAAGGATCGACGCGCAGCCTTCCGGAGAGATCACCGCGTAAGTCGAGTACTGCAGCATGTTCAACTGGTCACAGACGCCAATCGCCAGCGCACCACCAGAACCGCCTTCACCGATGACGGTAGCGATGATCGGCGTCTTGAGACGGGCCATCACGCGCAGGTTCCAGGCAATCGCTTCGCTCTGGTTGCGCTCTTCCGCGTCGATACCCGGATAGGCGCCCGGCGTATCGATAAAGGTCAGGATCGGCATCTTGAAGCGCTCGGCCATTTCCATCAGACGGCAGGCCTTGCGATAGCCTTCGGGGCGCGGCATGCCGAAGTTGCGGCGAACCTTCTCGCGCACGTCCCGGCCTTTCTGATGGCCGATGACCATGACTGGCTGGTTGTCCAGACGGGCAATACCGCCGACGATCGCCGCATCATCGGAGAAATGCCGATCGCCGTGCAGCTCATCGAACTCGGTAAAGATGTTTTCGATGTAGTCCAGCGTGTAAGGACGACGCGGATGGCGCGCCATGCGCGCGATCTGCCAGCTGGTCAGGTTGCCGAAGATGCTTTCGGTGAGCGTCTTGCTCTTGTCTTGCAGCCGGGAGATCTCGTCGCCGATGTTCAGCGAGTTGTCGTTACCCACCAAGCGCAGTTCTTCGATTTTGGCCTGCAAGTCAGCGATAGGCTGTTCGAAATCAAGAAAATTCGGGTTCATAGGCATCCGTCTTGGGTCGACGGCCAAGAGGCCGGCCGGTTGATCCGTCTGCGCCGTTCCTGTTCGGAACCGGCGCGTTCAGGTCGAAATTAAAATTCAGGGTTGAGCGCAAGTCGAGCCTGCGACGTTCAACGATACTGGAGAAAGACGTTCTCACGTCCGAACTGGTCACGCAGAGCTTGAATCAAGCTGTCCGCAGGATCAATCCGCCATGCTTCTCCCAATTGCAGCAATGCGCGGGCGTCCTGCCCCGTGTAGTCCACCGTGATCGGACAGGCACCGCGATGGCGCTTGCACAGATCGCCCAGCCAGCGCAGCCGGTCGCCCTTGAGCGCCTCGGCACGCACCGTCACACGCAGGCTCTCGGCCAGATTGGTGCGGGCATCCTCGATACTCATGACACGCTTGGCCCGCAAGCGCAGCCCACCGGAGAAGTCATCATTACTGACTTCGCCCTCGACTACCACCATAGCATCGGTCTGCAACAGTGACTGAGCCGAATGGAACGCTTCGGCAAACAGCGACGCCTCGATGCGCGCCGAGCGATCGTCAAGGGTAATGAACCCCATCTTGTCGCCCTTCTTGTTCTTCATGACGCGCAGGGCAATGATCAGGCCCGCGACTGTCTGGGTGTCTCTTGCCGGCTTGAGATCAATGATGCGCTGACGAGCGAAACGGCGGATCTCGCCTTCATATTCATCGATCGGGTGCCCGGTCAGGTACAGCCCCAGGGTTTCCTTTTCACCACGCAGACGATCCTTGAGGCTCAGCTCGCGGGTCTTGCGATGGTTGGCGTAGACATCGGCATCCGCTTCGACGAACAGACCGCCGAACAGGTCGGCGTGACCACTGTCATGACTGCGTGCAGTCTGCTCTGCCGCCTGAATGGCTTCTTCCAGCGCGGCAAGCAGCACCGAACGGTTACGGTCGATATTGGCCTGATAGGCCTTGGGCTCCAGTTCGAAGTACGGCCCGAGACGATCCAGCGCACCGCTGCGAATCAGACCATCCAGGGTGCGCTTGTTGACCCGTTTAAGGTCGACGCGAGCGCAGAAGTCGAACAAGTCCTTGAACGGCCCGTCCTGGCGCGCATCGGTAATCGCCTCGACCGGCCCCTCGCCTACGCCCTTTATCGCACCAAGGCCATAAAGAATACGGCCATCGTCGCTTACCGTGAACTTGAACTCCGAGGTGTTCACGTCCGGCGCGTCGAGGCGCAGCTTCATCGTGCGCACTTCTTCGATCAAGGTCACGACCTTGTCGGTGTTGTGCATATCCGCCGACAACACCGCCGCCATGAACGGCGCCGGGTAGTGAGTCTTCAGCCAGGCAGTCTGGTACGACACCAGCCCGTAGGCTGCGGAGTGGGACTTGTTGAAACCGTAACCGGCGAACTTTTCCACCAGGTCGAAGATGTTACCGGCAAGGTCCGGGTCGATGTTATTGGTCTTGCAGCCATCGATGAAACCACCGCGCTGCTTGGCCATTTCCTCGGGCTTTTTCTTGCCCATGGCACGACGCAGCATGTCCGCACCGCCAAGGGTGTAACCGGCCATGACCTGGGCGATCTGCATCACCTGTTCCTGATACAGGATGATGCCGTAGGTCGGTGCCAGTACCGGCTTGAGGCCTTCGTACTGGTAGTCGACGTGCGGATAGGACAGCTCGGCGCGACCGTGTTTACGGTTGATGAAGTCGTCGACCATGCCCGATTGCAGCGGGCCGGGACGGAACAGGGCCACCAGTGCGATCAAGTCTTCCAGACAGTCGGGCTTGAGCTTTTTGATCAGCTCTTTCATGCCGCGCGACTCGAGCTGGAACACCGCCGTGGTCTCGGCGCGCTGCAGCAACTGATAGGTCGGCATGTCGTCGAGCGGAATGAACGCGATGTCCAGCGGTTCTTCGTTGACCTTGGCGCGGTCGCGGTTGATGGTCTTGAGTGCCCAGTCGATGATGGTCAGGGTACGCAGACCGAGGAAGTCGAACTTCACCAGCCCCGCAGCCTCGACATCATCCTTGTCGAACTGGGTCACCAGACCGTCACCGGCCTCGTCGCAATAGATCGGCGAGAAGTCAGTCAGCTTGGTCGGGGCAATAACCACACCACCGGCGTGCTTGCCGACGTTACGCACGATGCCTTCGAGCTTGAGCGCCATCTCCCAGATTTCCGCCGCTTCCTCATCCACCTTGAGGAAATCGCGAAGAATCTCTTCCTGCTCGTAGGCCTTTTCGAGGGTCATGCCGACTTCGAACGGGATCATCTTCGACAGACGATCCGCCAGCCCGTAAGACTTGCCCTGCACCCGCGCCACGTCACGCACCACCGCTTTGGCGGCCATGGAACCGAAGGTTATGATCTGGCTGACCGCGTTGCGACCGTACTTCTCGGCCACATATTCGATCACCCGGTCACGACCATCCATGCAGAAGTCGACGTCGAAGTCAGGCATGGAAACCCGCTCCGGGTTCAGGAAGCGTTCGAACAGCAGATCGTATTCCAGCGGGTCGAGGTCGGTGATCTTCTGTACATAGGCAACCAGCGATCCGGCACCCGAACCACGACCCGGCCCCACCGGTACGCCGTTGCTCTTGGCCCACTGGATGAAGTCCATCACGATCAGGAAGTAACCGGGGAAGCCCATCTGGATAATGATATCCAGCTCGAAATTCAGCCGGTCGACATACACCTGACGCTTGGCTTCGTAATCTTCGGTCGTGTCCTTGGGCAACAGGACTGCAAGACGCTCTTCCAGTCCATCGAAGGAGACCTTGCGGAAATACTCATCGATGGTCATACCATCGGGAATCGGGAAGTTGGGCAGGAAGTGCGTGCCCAGCTTGACGTCGATGTTGCAGCGCTTGGCAATCTCGATGGTGTTTTCCAGCGCTTCTGGCAGATCGCTGAACAGCTCGGCCATTTCTTCCGGGCTTTTCAGGTATTGCTGATCGCTGTAGTTGTGCGAGCGACGCGGGTCGTCCAGCGCACGCCCTTCACCGATGCATACGCGGGTTTCATGGGCTTCGAAATCGGCCTGTTTGATGAAGCGCACATCGTTGGTCGCCACCAGCGGGGCGCCGTGACGCTCGGCCAGGGCCACCGCAGCGTGCAGATGCTCTTCGTCATTGGCGCGGTTGGTACGCTGCACTTCGATATAGAAGCGGTCAGGAAAGACTTCCAGCCACTCGCGCAACAGTTCGTCGGCCTCCCCCGGATTGCCGCCAAGCAAGGCCATGCCGATTTCGCCTTCCTTGGCCGCAGAAAGCGCAATCACGCCTTCACTGGCCTGCGCGACCCACTGGCGCTGAATGACGATCTGACCGTTACGCTGGCCTTCGATA
Source organism: Pseudomonas syringae KCTC 12500 (assembly GCF_000507185.2). NCBI lineage: Bacteria > Pseudomonadati > Pseudomonadota > Gammaproteobacteria > Pseudomonadales > Pseudomonadaceae > Pseudomonas > Pseudomonas syringae. The sequence continues at coordinate 4,063,851 of NZ_AYTM02000002.1, read as the reverse complement.
AAGCCTCGGGAAATCAGCTCGGTCAGGTTGCGGTAGCCCTGGGCATTCATGGCCAGCAGGCTGATGCGGCTGAGCGCGGCATCTTCGTCCCTGCCCGCCAGCCACAGATCGACACCACAGATCGGCTTGATGCCGGAGCCCTGAGCGGCCTTGTAGAACTTGACCAGCGAACACATGTTGTTCTGGTCGGTCACCGCCACGGCGGGCATGTTCATGCCGGTCAGCGCCTTGATCAACGGTTTGACCCGGACCAGGCCGTCAACCAGCGAATATTCGGTGTGCAGGCGTAGATGAACGAAAGAAGCCGGCATGGTGATCCTATAAAACGCGAAAATACAAAAAACGAAGGGCAGGATTGTAGCTGGCCCGGAGTGAAACGTCAGTCCTGCAGCAAACCGACTGACGGCGCAAGCGAGCCGCCCATCATTATCGTTGCGCGCGCTTCGTGGGCTGCACGCACCGGTGCAAAGGAACGCCGATGAATGGGCGTAGGCCCGAGCCGGGCCAGTGCTTCCAGATGCACCGGCGTAGGATAACCCTTGTGCCCACCGATGCCATAACCCGGATAGATGAGTTCAAACGCCGCCATTTCTCGATCCCGACTCACCTTGGCGAGAATCGAAGCGGCAGCGATGGCAGGTACCTTGGAGTCACCCTTTACCACCGGCGCCGAGGGCACCGACAACTGCGGGCAGCGGTTGCCGTCGATAAGCGCCAGTCTGGGCGTGATACTCAAGCCTTCGACTGCGCGCTGCATGGCCAGCATCGTGGCGTGCAGGATATTCAACTGGTCGATCTCTTCGACTTCAGCCCTGGCGATGAACCAACAAAGGGCTTTCTCCTGAATTTCGACGAAGAGCTTTTCGCGCCTGGCTTCGGTCAGTTTCTTCGAGTCATTGAGACCGAGAATGGGCCTGGTCGGGTCGAGAATGACGGCGGCGGTTACCACTGCACCGCACAGCGGGCCGCGACCCACTTCATCAACACCCGCCACCAGGTCCTCGACGAGGGTAAAATCCAGACCTGTTTGCATCATGGGCGACCTCACAGTGAAGGCGACCGTCCGAGCAGGCTCAATACCGCATCGGCGGCCTGATTGGACGCATCGCGGCGCAGGATCCGGTGAATGGCATCAAAACCGGCGGTTTGCTCGCGACCGTCTTCGATCAATGGCAGCAGCGTACGCGCCAGGGCTTCTGGCGTAGCGTCGTCCTGCAGCAGTTCAGGCACCAGCAGACGCTGGGCCAGCAGGTTCGGCAGCGACACGTAAGGGCTTTTGACCATTCGCTTGAGAATCCAGAAGGTCAGCGGCGCCAGGCGGTAGGCAACCACCATGGGGCGCTTGTAAAGCAAAGCTTCCAGGGTCGCGGTGCCGGAGGCGATCAGTACCGCATCACACGCGGCCAGGGCAACGTGCGACTGGCCGTCGAGCAGCGTGACGGGCAGATCACGACCCTGCAGCAATTGCTCCACCTGAGCACGCCGCTGCGGGCTGGCGCAGGGCAGCACGAAACGCAAGTCAGGGCGCCGGGCAAGCAGCAGCTCGGCCGTGTCGAAAAACAACCCGCCCAGACGCCCCACCTCACCGCCCCGGCTGCCCGGCATCAGCGCGACAACCGGCGTATCCTGCGCGAATCCCAGGCCAGCGCGAGCACCCGCACGATCGGACTCCAGGGGGATGGTATCTGCCAGCGGGTGACCGACAAAACGCACCGGTACGCCCTGCTCTTCGTAGAAACGCGCTTCGAACGGCAACAGGATCAGCATCAGATCACAGCCTTCACGAATCTTCAGCACACGCTTCTGACGCCAGGCCCAGACTGACGGGCTGACGTAGTGCACGGTCTTGATGCCGGCGCGACGCAGTTGAAGTTCGATGTTGAGCGTGAAGTCAGGGGCGTCGATGCCGATGAAGACATCCGGCTTTTCATTGATCAGGGTCTGGACCAGCAACTTGCGCCGGGCCAGCAGTTCGCGCAGTCGCCCGAGCACTTCAACCAGCCCCATCACCGATAGACGTTCCATCGGGAAGGAGGACTGCATGCCTTCGGCTTCCATCAACGGACCGCCGACACCGATGAAGCGGATATCGGGATGGCGCACCTTGAGGGCACGCATCAGACCGGATCCGAGGATATCGCCGGATGCTTCACCCGCGACCAGAGCGACACAGAGTGGGCTGCTCATGATTAGCGAATGATGCCGCGAGTCGACGCCTGAATGGACTGAAGAAATACCGCCACTTCAGGAAACTGCGCCGCAGGCTCTGCCAGATCGGCCAGCGCCTGGCCGATGGTCAGACCCTGACGATAAACCGTCTTGTAGGCTCTGCGCAGCGCATGAATGGCTTCTTCGGAGAAACCCCGACGGCGCATGCCCTCGAAGTTCATGCTGCGCGCCTCGGCCGGGTTGCCAAAGACCGTGACGAACGCGGGTACATCCTTGCCGATCGCAGTGCCCATGCCGGAGAAGCTGTGCGCACCGATGTGGCAGAACTGATGCACCAGGGTAAAGCCGGACAGGATAGCCCAGTCATCCACGTGAACATGGCCTGCCAGGGCGGTGTTGTTGACCAGAATCACGTGGTTGCCGATCACGCTGTCATGCCCGATGTGGGCATAGGCCATGATCAGGTTGTGATCGCCCAGCGTGGTTTCGGCACGGTCCTGAACGGTTCCACGGTGAATGGTCACGCCTTCGCGGATCACATTGTGATCGCCGATGACAAGGCGGGTTTCCTCGCCCTTGTATTTCAGATCAGGCGTGTCCTCACCCACCGATGAAAACTGGTAGATGCGGTTGTGCTTGCCGATTCTGGTTGGCCCCTTGAGGACAACGTGAGGACCGACGACTGTACCCTCGCCAATTTCCACACCGGGTCCGATGATCGACCAAGGGCCGACCTCAACATTGTCGGCCAGAACGGCCGTCGGATCGATGATTGCGCGAGGGTCAATCAAACTCATAGTTTGCGTTCCGCACAGATGATTTCAGCAGAGCAGACTGCCTTGCCATCAACTGTAGCCTTACATTCGAACTTCCAGATCTGGCGCTTGCTGCTCAGGAATTTCGCCTCGAGAACCAGTTGGTCGCCCGGCAGAACCGGCTGACGGAAACGCAGTTTGTCCGAACCGACGAAATAATAGAGCGTGCCGTCCGACGGCTTGGAGTCGAGCATCTTGAACGCAAGAATACCGGCAGCCTGCGCCATCGCTTCGATGATCAGTACACCCGGCATGATGGGATGCTCAGGGAAATGACCGTTGAAAAAAGGCTCATTGACGCTGACATTCTTGTAGGCGCGAATGTTCTTGTTCTCGATATCCAGCTCGGTCACGCGATCCACCAGCAGGAACGGGTAACGATGAGGCAGGTATTCGCGAATTTCTTTGATGTCCATCATTTCGAGGGGAAGCCTGTAGTAAAGATTAGGAGTGCGTCGCGACTGCGCAGCACCCCTCTACATCAAGGAGGCAGTTTATCGACTGAGCACGCTTGATATTAAAAAGGTATCAGCCATCAGATGAGCGATTACCCGAGGAGGTCACCGTCTCTACAACCTTTTCGAGCTTTTGCAGACGTCGCGCCATGTCGTCGATCTTGCGCAGACGAGCTGCGCTCTTGCGCCATTCGTCCGCTGGTTGCATAGCCGTACCCGAGGAGTAGGAACCAGGCTCGGTGATGGAGTGCGTGACCATGGTCATACCCGTGATGTAAACACCATCGCAAATATCGATATGCCCCACCAGACCAACCCCGCCCGCCAGCATGCAATGCTTGCCGATTTTGGTGCTTCCAGAGATACCAACACACGCAGCCATCGCCGTGTGGTCGCCGACCTGCACGTTGTGGGCAATCTGAATCTGGTTGTCCAGTTTGACGCCATTGCCAATTCGCGTATCAGCCAGCGCACCCCGATCGATTGCCGTATTGACGCCAACCTCGACGTCATCACCGAGGGTGACGCCACCGATCTGTGCAACCTTGTGGTAGATACCTTTATCCTGGGCAAAGCCAAAGCCTTCGCCACCCAGCACAGCACCCGACTGGATGACCACGCGCTTGCCAATGCGCACATCGTGGTAAAGCGTTACCCGCGGGGCCAGCCAGCCGCCTTCACCGATCTCGCAGCGAGCGCCGATGAAGCAGTGAGCACCGATGGTGACACCTGCTGCAATGCGCACACCGCTCTCGATCACAGCAAAAGCGCCAATGCTGGCAGCAGGATCAATCAGTGCATCTGCGGCAATCACTGCCGTCGGATGAACGCCTGCGCTACTTTTAGGCTTGGGATCGAAAAAATGCGAAATGCGCGCATAGGCCAGATAAGTATCAGGAACCACCAGCGCATTACCGGTGTAACCTTCGGCGTCTGCCGGCTTGAGCAGCACGGCAGTGGCCTGGGTATCGACCAGCAATTTACGATACTTGGGATTTGCCAGGAAACTGACTTGACCAGGGCCGGCCTCTTGTAAAGTGGCCAGCCCGGTGATTTCGATATCCTTGTCGCCACGTAACGTAGCACCAAGGAACTCGGCCAACTGGCCGAGCTTGATGGTTATGCTCATGGTTACTTCAGCTGGTTCATGCGCTCGATGACCTGGCGAGTCACGTCATACTGTGGCTTGACGTCGATCACCGCACCGCGCTCGAAAACCAGATCGAAACCACCTTTCTTGATGACTTCTTCTACAGCCTGATCCAGCTTCGGCTTCAACTGCTTGAGCATTTCGCGGTCAGCAACGGCCTTGGCTTCGTTCAGTTCCTTGGACTGGAACTGGAAATCACGGGCCTTTTGCTTGAACTCAAGCTCCAGACGCTCGCGCTCAGGCTGAGCCATCTTGTCGCCACCGCTGACCAGACGATCCTGAATGCCCTTGGCGCTGCTTTCCAGGCTTTTCAGCTTGGTCAGTTGCGGGCCGAATTTCTTCTCGGCGTCCACTGCGTAACGCTTGGCAGCGTCCGATTCCAGCAAGGCCATCTGATAGTTCAGTACCGCAATTTTCATGTCGGCGAATGCAGGGCTTGCGACCAGTACGGTTGCCAGCATTACCAGTTGAGTCAACTTACGCACAATACAACTCCTACAAAATTCGTTGCGTTATCAAAGATCAGACGCTTAGAAGGTCTGACCCAGGGAGAATTGGAAAACCTGCGTTTCGGCTTCGTCGTCCGGCTTCTTGATCGGCATCGCCAGAGCAAAGCTTAGCGGGCCGAGTGCGGTGATCCAGGTGACGCCGATACCCACAGAGCTGGCCATGCCGGAAAGGTCGATGTCGTTGCATTCGACTTTCTTGCCTGACGCGCTTGTTCTGGTCGAGTCGCACTTGGTATCGAAGACATTACCCACGTCCCAGAAAACAGACGTCCGCAGCGAGCGCTGATCCTTGACGAATGGCAGCGGGAACATGACTTCTACGCCACCCTGAACCAGGGCGTTGCCGCCGAACGGCAGTGGATCCTGGTCCGGGTCCGCCAGTGTGCCCGGCTTGGAACCGTTACTTGGCGTACTGCGCGGACCAAGGGTGCTGTCCTTGAAGCCACGTACCGAGTTGAAACCGCCCGCGTAGTAGTTCTCGTAGAACGGCAGACCCGAGGTCGAACCGTATCCGTCACCATAACCCAGCTCGGTGTGCAGACGCAGGGTGTAGTTATCGGTGATCGGGTGGAAGTACTGAGCACGGTAATCCAGCTTGAAGAACGACAGGTCGCTACCCGGCAAGGTGGATTCGAATACCAGGCTTTGCGAGTGACCACGGGTCGCCAATACACCCTTGTTCAGGGTCGATTCAGACCAGCCAACCGAGCCCTTGAAGTTCAGGTACTTGTCGCCTTCCTTCTCGACGAAGTCGAAAATCTCGTCAACGGTGTACTTGCCGGTCTTGATCTCGTCCTGCTGCACAGAAAGGCCGTAAGTCAGGCGCGAGGTCTCGCTGATCGGGTAGCCAAGGTTGATACCGGCACCCAGGCTGTCAACCGCATAGCTTGCAACATCAACGTCGAGGTCATCGTAGTTGGTGGTGCGATAGAACGCGCTGTAACCCAGGCTGACACCGTCCGGCGTGTAGTACGGATCGACGTAGCTAAAGTTGTAACGGCTCTGGTATTCGCTGCGGGTCAGGCCGATGCTGACCTTGTTACCGGTACCGAGGAAGTTGTTCTGGCTGATCGAACCACCGAGGATCAGACCGGCGCTTTGCGCAAAGCCCACGCTGGCGGTGATCGAACCGGACGCCTGCTCTTCAACGGCGTAGTTCACATCGACCTGATCGTCGGTGCCAGGAACAGGTGGCGTTTCGACGTTGACTTCCTTGAAGAAGCCCAGACGATCCAGACGGGTTTTCGACTGGTCGATCAGGTAGGTCGATGCCCAGCCGCCTTCCATCTGACGCATTTCGCGACGCAGCACTTCGTCTTCCGACTTGGTGTTGCCGCGGTAGTTGATACGGTTGACGTAGGCACGCTTGCCCGGGTCGACGACGAAGGTGATATCGACCGTGTGGTCTTCGTTGTTCGGTGTCGGTACGCCGTTGACGTTGGCGAAGGTATAGCCTTCGTTACCCAGACGGCGGGTGATCAGTTCGGACGTCGTGGTCATGACCTTGCGCGAGAAGACCTGGCCCGGCTGCACCAGCAACAGGGATTTGACCTGGTCTTCAGGGACCTTCAGGTCACCGCTGAGCTTGACCGACTTGACGCTGTACTTCTCGCCTTCGTTGATGTTGACCGTGATGTACACGTTCTTCTTGTCAGGCGTGATCGATACTTGGGTCGAGGCGATATCCATGTTGATATAGCCGCGATCGAGGTAGTACGAACGCAGACGTTCAAGGTCACCGGACAGCTTTTCACGGGCGTACTTGTCGTCATTCTTGAAGAACGACAGCCAGTTGCTGGTCTTGAGCTCGAACAGGTCGGTCAGGTCTTCGTCGGAGAAGACCTTGTTGCCCACCACGTTGATGTGCTGAATGGAGGCTACGGTGCCTTCATTGATGTTGATCTTCAAGCCAACGCGGTTGCGCGGCTGAGGAACAACCTCGGCGTCAACCTCGGCAGAGTAACGGCCCTGGGCAACGTATTGACGTTGCAGCTCGTTACGCACGCCTTCGAGGGTAGCACGCTGGAAAATCTCACCTTCGGCCAGACCGGACTGTTTCAGCCCCTTCATCAGGTCCTCGGTGGAGATGGCCTTGTTACCCTCGATTTCGATACTCGCAACCGAAGGACGCTCGACGACGTTGATGACGAGCACGTTGCCGTCGCGACCCAGCTGGATATCTTGAAAGAAACCGGTTTTAAACAGCGAACGGGTAGCATCGACCAAACGACCATCGTCCGCCTGCTCGCCTACGTTCAGCGGCAGTGCACCAAAGACACTGCCGGCGGAAACCCGCTGCAGGCCGTTGACACGGATATCGGAGATGGTGAAGGACTCGGCGTGAACTTCAGCGATCATCAGTGCGGAAAGAACCGCAGTTAGCAGCAGACGTTTCATGAAGTCCTTTCTTATTCCAACTGGCAATAAACAAACTGCCGCAAAATGCGGCAGATTCGCAACTCGGCAACGCTTTACAGTCGGCCCAGATCGTTGACCAGCGCGAGCAACATTACGCCCACTACCAGACTGATACCGATCTGCGCCCCCCAACCTTGAACCTTTTCCGAAAGGGGACGACCACGCGCCCACTCGATCAGATAAAACAGCAAATGCCCCCCGTCCAGGACGGGAATGGGCAGCAGATTCAGAACACCCAGGCTAATACTCAGATAAGCGAGGAAGTTCAGAAAATCTCCGATGCCCGACTGGGCCGAAGCGCCCGCCACTTTAGCAATGGTTATCGGTCCACTCAAGTTTTTTACCGAGAGCTCGCCGAACAACATTTTCTTCAGCGAGTCCAGGGTCAGCACACTCATGTTCCAGGTGCGCTTCACGCCCTCGGTCATCGCCGCGAAAGGCCCGTAGCTGACCTCGCGCAGCATTTCGGGTGGCCAATCGACAGCTTTCACACCAGCGCCGAGGTAACCTGCGGCAGCCTTGCCCTCGCCTTTGACCGCGAGCGTCACCGGCACGTCCATTTGCACGCCGTCGCGCTCGATGCGCAGCGAAATCTTCGCTTCGGGGCGCTCGCGCACCCGATCGACAACCTGTTGCCACTCCTCGAGCGGCTGACCGTCCATCGAAATCAGACGATCACCCGATTTAAGCCCTGCGCTCTGCGCCGGACCTTTCGGATCGATTTCTGCCAGTACCGGAAGCAGCGCCGGACGCCACGGGCGAATACCCAGCGACTTGATCGGATCAGGCTCTTCTGCCCCTCTCAGCCAGTCATTGAGTACCAGCTCACGGGAAGTGTCGACCGTAGAACCCTGATCCCGGACCTTGAAAGCGATGGTACCGCTTTCACCCAGGCGACGGACCAGCTGCAGGTTGACCCCGGACCAGCCAGAAGTAGGCTCGCCATCGACAGCGACGATTTCCTGTCCGGCCGTCAGGCCAGCCTGCTGGGCGATGCTTCCGGACTCGACTGCGCCGATCACCGGGCGAACCTGCTCGCTGCCCATCATCGCCAGCACCCAGAAAAATGCGATGGCGAGAAGGAAATTGGCTGTCGGGCCGGCGATTACGATCGCAATGCGCTGGCCTACTGTCTTGCGGTTGAACGACTGGTCGGCGAGCTCGGGCGGGACATTGCCTTCGCGCTCGTCAAGCATTTTCACATAGCCGCCCAGAGGAATGGCAGCGACGACGTATTCGGTGCCCTGACGGTCATGCCAGCGCAGAAGAGGCGTGCCGAAGCCTACTGAAAAACGCAGCACTTTGACGCCACAGCGACGAGCCACCCAAAAGTGGCCGAATTCGTGGAAGGTCACCAGCACGCCCAACGCAATCAGGGTGCCGAGAATCATGTATAAAGCGCTCATCAGCCTTCTCCGGGTACCGACTGGTCGGCCAGTGTGTTAATCATTGCAGACCTCCAGGCCCGCCCTTGACGCACCACATCAACCCATTCACTCATATCTTTCGGGTTGTCAGATCGCTATCGCCCGTTTCTTTCAAGCCATTGGCCTGCCAGCAAACGCGCTTTCGCATCGGCGGCGAACACCGCATCGAGTCCTTCGACCGCGGTGACAGGCTCATGATCCAGAACCTCCTCGATAATACCGGCGATTTCCAGATAGCGGATACGCCCGTCGAGGAATGCCGCAACAGCCACTTCATTGGCCGCGTTGAGCATGGCAGGCGCACTGCCTCCAGCCTCTGCCGCCTGTCGGGCCAGCCGCAGGCAAGGGAATCGTTCCTCGTCCGGCGCCTGAAAATCAAGCTGACCGATACGAAACAGGTCCAGTGGCGCAACGCCAGAGTCTACACGCGCAGGCCATGCCAGTGCATTGGCGATGGGCGTACGCATGTCGGGATTGCCCAATTGAGCCAACACCGAGCCATCGACGTAATCGACCAGCGAGTGGATCACGCTTTGCGGGTGAATGACCACCTCGACCTGATCCGGGCGCGCATCGAACAGCCAGCAGGCTTCGATCAGCTCGAGCCCCTTGTTCATCATGGTTGCCGAATCGACGGAGATCTTGCGCCCCATCGACCAGACCGGGTGGGCACAGGCCTGCTCAGGCGTGACATTGTGCAACTGCTCCAGCGGCGTTTCGCGAAACGGCCCGCCCGAGGCAGTCAACATGATCCGCCGAACACCGACGGCACCCAGCCCGCGAGCGAAGTCGCCGGGCAGGCACTGGAAGATCGCATTGTGCTCGCTGTCGATCGGCAACAGCACAGCGCCACTTTGCCGAACGGCCTGCATGAACAAGGCGCCGGACATGACCAGCGCTTCCTTGTTGGCCAGCAATACCTTCTTGCCCGCCTCCACCGCAGCCAGCGTCGGGCGCAAGCCGGCAGCTCCGACAATGGCGGCCATGACTGCATCTACCCGAGGGTCTGCGGCTACTTCGCACAGACCGCCCTCGCCGACCAGCACCCGTGTATCGAGCCCGGCCGCAGCGAGGTCATCCTGCAGCTTGCGGGCGACCACCTGATCAGGCACTACGGCGTACTGCGGCGTGTGCCTGATGCACAAGGCCAGCAATTCGTCCAGGCGACTGAAGCCGGTAAGCGCGAACACTTGATAAAGCGCTGGATGACGGGCAACGACATCCAGAGTACTCAGCCCGATGGAACCGGTTGCACCCAGAATGGTGATTTGTTGCGGCCCACTCACATGACACCCCAGTCAGCGGCCCAGAGCAGCACCGCAAATACCGGGATGGCCGCCGTCAGGCTGTCGATACGGTCGAGCACCCCGCCGTGGCCAGGCAGCAGATTGCTGCTGTCCTTGACCCCGGACTGGCGCTTGAACATGCTTTCGGTCAGGTCGCCAATCACCGAGATGAATACGATCACCGCGGCACCAAAGAGCGCTGCTATGAACTGCGCAACCGTCCAGTCGCGGGAAACGCCCACTGCTGCCGTGATGCCCAGGCTGACGACCAGACCGCCATATACGCCCTCCCAGCTCTTGCCAGGGCTTACCTTGGGTGCCAGCTTGCGTTTGCCAAAAGTCTTGCCGGAGAAATAAGCGCCGATGTCGGCGGCCCAGACCAGCACCATCACCGACAGAATCAGCCAGTTACCCAGCGGCCATTGCTTGATCAGGACCAGACCCTGCCATGCAGGCAGCAGAATCAGAAGGCCGATAACCAGCTTGCACGCTGCACTCGCCCAGTGGCTGCTCGAGTCCGGATAGGTAAGGACCAGAAAGGTCGCAACACTCCACCAGATGACCGCGGCAACCAGCACCCAGGGCTCCAGCCCCGGCAGCAGGTACATGAGAAATAGCAGAACGGCGACCACAGCCGCATAACCGATACGCATCGACTGCGCGGCAAAACCTGCGAGCCGCGCCCATTCCCAGGCACCCAGAACGACAACCACCCCGATGAACAGGGCGAAGTACATGCCGGTCAGCAGGAAAAACCCGCACAAGGCGATCGGCAACAGAATGAGTGCCGTGATGATCCGTTGTTTCAGCATTAAGCCCGGGCTCCAGCTTCTACCTGTTCGCTGGTTTTACCGAAGCGACGTTGGCGAGAAGCGAAATCTGCCAGCGCAGCGCGCATGGCATCGTGTTTGAAGTCCGGCCAGAACAGGTCGGAGAAGTACAGCTCGGCGTAGGCCAGCTGCCAAAGCAGGAAGTTGCTGATGCGATGCTCGCCGCCGGTGCGTATGCACAGATCCGGCAACGGCAAGTCGCCGGTGGCCAGGCAGGTCTGCAACAACTGGGGAGTAATGTCCTCCGGCTGCAGGTGCCCGGCCTGAACCTCACGCGCCAGCCGCTGGGCGGCCTGCGCGATGTCCCACTGCCCACCGTAGTTGGCAGCGATCTGCAGCACGAAGCGGCTGTTGCCAGAGGTGCGCACTTCCGCCTCGCGCATGGCAGCCTGAAGCTCAGGATGAAAGCGCGAGCGGTCGCCGATGATCCGCAGGCTGATCTCGTTCTCGTTCAGGCGCTTGGTCTCACGGCGCAACGCCGTGAAAAACAGCTCCATCAGCGCGCCAACCTCTTCGGCCGGGCGCTGCCAGTTTTCACTGGAGAACGCGAACAGTGTCAGTACTTCGACCCGGGCTTCAGCGCAGACCTCGATAACGGCCCGCACAGCATCGACACCCGCCTTATGGCCTGCAACGCCTGGCAGCAGGCGTTTCTTCGCCCAGCGATTATTACCATCCATGATAATCGCGACATGGCGCGGCACCGAAGACGGCACGGCCGGTTTTATCTTTTCCATGAAAGCGTCCGAAACCTTAAACAGCCATCAGATCGGCTTCTTTCTGCTTGACCGCAACTTCGATTTCCGCAACGAACTTGTCAGTCAGCTTCTGTACGTCGTCAGCCGCACGACGCTCTTCGTCTTCGCTGATTTCCTTCTCCTTGACCAGGTCTTTCAACTGGCTCAAGGCGTCACGGCGAATGTTACGGACGGCCACACGGGCATCTTCCGCGGCATCGCGCGCCTGCTTGGTGAAGCCCTTGCGGGTTTCTTCGGTCAGCGCCGGCATGGAGATCAGCAGCAGCTCACCCAGGTTGGTCGGGTTGAAACCCAGACCAGAGCTCTGGATAGCCTTGTCGACAGCCGCCAGCATGTTGCGCTCGAACGCCACGACCTGAAGGGTACGCGAGTCCTTGACGGTCACGTTGGCCACTTGGGCCAGCGGGGTATCGTTACCGTAGTAAGGAACCATGACGCCACCCAGGATGCTTGGATGCGCCTTGCCGGTACGGATACGGGTGAAGGCATGGGTCAGCGACTCCAGACTCTTCTGCATGCGGGTCTGAGCATCTTTCTTGATTTCGTTGATCATTATTGTGCTTCCTCGATCAGGGTCCCTTCAGCGCCACCATGGACGATATTCAGAAGGGCACCCGGCTTGTTCATGTTGAAGACGCGCAACGGCATCTTGTGATCGCGACACAGGCAGATTGCGGTCAGATCCATCACACCCAGCTTGCGATCCAGCACTTCATCGTACGTCAGATGATCGAACTTCTCGGCATTCGGGTCTTTGAACGGATCCGCGGTGTACACACCGTCCACCTTGGTAGCCTTAAGCACCACGTCGGCGTCAATCTCGATCGCGCGCAGACAGGCAGCAGAATCGGTCGTAAAGAACGGATTACCGGTACCGGCAGCAAAAATCACCACTTCCTTGGCGCTGAGATGGCGCATGGCCTTGCGACGATCGTAATGATCGGTCACTCCCACCATGGAAATGGCCGACATCACGATGGCGGTGATATTAGCGCGCTCCAGCGCATCGCGCATTGCCAGGGCGTTCATCACAGTGGCCAGCATGCCCATGTGGTCGCCTGTCACCCGATCCATGCCCGCAGCACTCAGGGCCGCGCCACGGAACAGGTTGCCGCCACCGATCACCAGACCGACCTGAACGCCGATACCGACCAGCTGGCCGACTTCCAGCGCCATGCGGTCCAGCACCTTGGGATCAATGCCGAACTCTTCTGAGCCCATGAGGGCCTCACCGCTAAGCTTGAGTAGAATGCGTTTATAGCGAGCCTGATAACCACTGCCCTGCTGAGCCATTGCGAATCTCTCCTGCGGCGTATTCTGAAAAAAATCTGTGCGGGCTATTTCAAGCCTGCGCTTACTTTAGCTTGACGCTATGCGCGCGTCGGGAGAATGCAGCCTTGTGAGCACAATCTCCAAGGAAAATTTCCTTTTCTCTTTCGACAAAGAGGCCGCACGCGTGAGCGGGCAGCCTCTTTGGGGCGACAGTTGAAAAACCGTCTTACTGCTTGGCGGCAGCCAGTTGAGCAGCCACTTCGTCAGCGAAGTTATCAACTGGCTTCTCGATGCCTTCGCCTACTTTGAAGTAGGTGAAGGAAACGATTTCAGCGCCGGCTTTCTTGGCCAGATCACCGACCTTGACTTCCGGGTTCTTGACGAAGGCTTGCTCGACCAGGCTGGCTTCTGCCAGGAACTTGGTGATACGACCGCCAACCATCTTCTCAACGATTTCAGCTGGCTTGCCTTTGATCTTGTCTTCGTTCAATTGCAGGAAGACGTTCTTCTCGCGCTCGATCGCTTCGGCAGAAACTTCCGAAGGGAACAGGAACTCGGGGTTGCTTGCTGCTACGTGCATGGCGATATCTTTGGCCAGTTCGACGTTGCCACCCTTGAGGGTAACAACCACGCCGATCTTGTTGCCGTGCAGGTAAGTCCCTACCACGTCACCTTCGATACGCTTCAGGCGACGGATGTTGACGTTTTCGCCAACCTTGCCGACCAGTACCAGACGTGCATCTTCCTGAGCTTCGATCAACGGAGCGACATCAGTCAGCTTGTCAACGAAGGCTTTTTCGACGCTTGCAGCAACGAAAGCCTTGAAGTCGTCTTGCAGGGCCAGGAAGTCGGTCTGCGAGTTGACTTCGATGATGACAGCGGCTTTACCGTCGTCCTTGATGGCGATAGCGCCTTCAGCAGCCACGTTACCTGCTTTCTTGGCGGCCTTGATGGCGCCGGAAGCACGCATATCGTCGATTGCTTTTTCGATGTCGCCGCCAGCCTTGGTCAAGGCCTTTTTGCAATCCATCATGCCTTCGCCGGTACGCTCGCGCAGTTCTTTGACCAACGCTGCAGTAATCTCTGCCATTTCAAAATCCTCTTGGATAGGTCTTCAACCATTCCACCCGGCAGGCCGGGCGTGCAATTCTTGAAAAATCAGGGTGGCAGCAACACATGACAGAGAGGTCATGGTTACAGACCGACAAATCATTTCCTAGGTGGCAAAAAGGGGGCTAAGCCCCCTTTTCGCGTACTGAGTAAACGCCAGGCGTTTGTACTCAGCCTTCTACAGCGGCTGCAGCTGGAGCTTCTTCGACGAAAACGTCGGTGCCGCCAGCAACATTGTTACGACCACGGATAACAGCATCAGCCATCGAACCCATGTACAGCTGGATGGCGCGGATTGCGTCATCGTTGCCCGGGATGATGTAGTCAACGCCTTCCGGGCTGCTGTTGGTATCGACGACGCCGATAACCGGGATGCCCAGCTTGTTGGCTTCGGTGATCGCGATGCGCTCGTGATCAACGTCGATAACGAACAGAGCGTCTGGCAGACCGCCCATGTCCTTGATACCACCCAGGCTGCGATCCAGTTTTTCCAGATCACGGGTACGCATCAGGGCTTCTTTCTTGGTCAGCTTGGCGAAAGTACCGTCTTCAGCCTGTACTTCCAGCTCGCGCAGACGCTTGATCGACTGACGGATGGTCTTGAAGTTGGTCAGCATGCCGCCCAACCAGCGATGGTCGACGTACGGCGAACCGCAACGTGCTGCTTCTTCAGCAACGATCTTGCCAGCGGAACGCTTGGTGCCGACGAACAGAATCTTGTTTTTGCCCGAAGCCAGGCGCTCAACGAAAGTCAGCGCTTCGTTGAACATAGGCAGGGTTTTTTCAAGGTTGATGATGTGAATCTTGTTGCGCGCGCCGAAAATGTATTTACCCATTTTCGGATTCCAGTAACGGGTCTGGTGACCGAAGTGGCAACCAGCCTTCAGCATATCGCGCATATTGACTTGGGACATAAATAGTTCCTTGATAAGTCGGGTTAGGCCTCCACGTATCCCAATGACCAACCAATGGCATCTGCCAAGGGCACCCAGGTCATCGTGTCGACACGTGTGTGGGTTTGTGCTTCCAAGGACGGACCTTGGAAAGCGGCGCATTTTATATCACAAAAGGGAAGAGAACGGAACTCCAATCAAGTGCTTGTTTTGCGGCGACTTTGCAGCTTCACGGACAGCCTATAGAAGGAAGCGATGATTACCCGGCACCGGTGGTCTGATAGAATTGCGCCTTTGCGCACCCACCGCGTGCCTGCCACGCCGAGAGAATTCGTATGACCATCACCCTCAAAACCCCGGAAGACATCGAAAAGATGCGCATCGCCGGTCGCCTGGCCGCCGATGTTCTGGAAATGATAGCGCCGCACGTCAAGCCCGGTGTGACCACCGAAGAGCTGGACCGCCTCTGCCACGACTATATCGTCAACGAACAGAAGGCGATCCCGGCCCCGCTTAACTACAAGGGCTTCCCAAAATCGATCTGCACCTCGATCAACCAGGTGGTCTGCCACGGCATCCCGAGCGACAAGAAGCTGAAGGACGGCGACTCGCTGAATATCGACGTCACCGTCATCAAGGACGGCTACCATGGCGACACCAGCCGGATGTTCCATGTCGGCACCGTTCCGGTATGGGCCGAACGCCTGTCGAAGGTGACTCAGGAGTGCCTGTACAAGGCCATCGAAATCGTCAAACCCGGCACTCGCCTGGGTGACATCGGTGCCGTCATCCAGAAACACGCTGAAAAGAACGGCTTCTCCGTGGTTCGCGAGTTCTGCGGTCATGGCATCGGCAAGGTGTTTCATGAAGAGCCACAGGTCATGCACTTTGGCGAGGCCGGAACCGGTATCGAGCTGCAGGAAGGCATGACCTTCACCATCGAACCGATGATCAACCAGGGTCGCCCTGAGACCAAGATTCTCGGCGATGGCTGGACGGCGATCACCAAGGACCGCAAGCTCTCGGCGCAATGGGAGCACACGCTGCTGGTGACCGCCGACGGTTACGAAATCTTCACCTTGCGCAGCGATGACACCATTGCCCAAAAAGCTCCCTGACCCGATCATGCCCGGCTGAACGCCCGCCCGTCACTTGCACAGCCCGACACGAGGAATACTGCTCAATGCCGCAAGTAGATCCAGACTTGTTCGATCGTGGCCAGTTCCAGGCCGAACTGGCCTTGAAAGCCAGCCCCATCGCTGCGTTCAAGAAGGCCATCCGCCGAGCGAGAGACGTCCTTGATGAGCGCTTCAGCTCGGGCCGTGACATTCGACGACTGATCGAGGACCGGGCATGGTTTGTCGATAACATTCTGCAAAAGGCCTGGGATCAGTTCGAATGGAGTGAAGACGCCGACATAGCGCTTCTGGCAGTGGGTGGCTACGGGCGCGGCGAGCTGCATCCTTACTCGGACATCGATCTGCTGATCCTGCTGGACAGCGACGACCACGAAGTTTTCCGCGAACCCATCGAGCGGTTTCTGACGCTGCTGTGGGACATCGGCCTGGAAGTCGGGCAAAGCGTACGCTCGGTCAACGAATGCGCACAGGAAGGCCGCGCCGACCTGACCGTGATCACCAATCTGATGGAAAGCCGCACCATCGCAGGCCCCGAACGCCTGCGCCAGCGCATGCTGGAAGTCACCAGCACCGAGCATATGTGGCCGAGCAAGGAGTTCTTCCTCGCCAAGCACGCGGAGCAGAAAAAACGCCACCACAAGTACAACGACACCGAATACAACCTGGAACCCAACGTCAAGGGTTCTCCGGGCGGCCTGCGCGATATTCAGACCATTCTCTGGGTCGCGCGACGTCAGTACGGCACGCTTAACCTGCATGCGCTGGCAGGCGAAGGCTTCCTGCTGGGCAGCGAAAACGCCCTGCTCGCCTCCTCTCAGGAGTTTTTGTGGAAAGTGCGTTATGCGTTGCACATGCTGGCCGGGCGCTCAGAGGACCGGCTTCTGTTCGATTATCAGGTGCGCATCGCCGGATTGCTGGGCTATGAAGACAATGATGCCAAACTGGCCATAGAGCGCTTCATGCAGAAGTACTACCGAGTGGTCATGAGCATCGCCGAACTCAGCGATCTGATCATCCAGCATTTCGAAGAAGTGATTCTTTCCGACGACAGCGGTACACCACAGCCGATCAATTCACGCTTTCAACTGCATGACGGCTATATAGAAGCCACCCATCCGCACGTCTTCAAGCGCACCCCGTTTGCCATGATCGAAATCTTCGTGCTCATGGCCCAGCACCCGGAGATAAAAGGTGTGCGCGCCGACACCATTCGCCTGCTGCGTGAACATCGGCATCTGATCAACGACGAGTTCCGCAACGATATTCGCAACACCAGCCTGTTCATCGAGCTGTTCAAGTGCGAAATAGGCATTCATCGCAACCTGCGCCGGATGAATCGCTACGGCATTCTCGGCCTGTACCTGCCGGAGTTCGGCCATATCGTTGGCCAGATGCAGCATGACCTGTTTCACATCTATACGGTCGATGCGCACACGCTGAATCTGATCAAGCACCTACGCAAGCTGCAGTACACCGAAGTGTCCGAGAAATTTCCGCTGGCCAGCAAGATCATGGGCCGCCTGCCCAAGCCGGAGCTGATCTATCTGGCCGGGCTTTATCACGACATCGGCAAGGGTCGTGGCGGTGATCACTCGGAGCTCGGCGCCGTCGACGCGCAGGCCTTCGGTACGCGCCATCACCTGCCTGCGTGGGACAACCGGCTCATCGTCTGGCTGGTGAGCAACCACCTGGTGATGTCGACCACCGCCCAGCGCAAGGATCTCTCCGACCCGCAGGTCATCCACGACTTTGCCCAGTTCGTGGGCGACGAAGTGCATCTGGACTACCTGTATGTACTGACTGTCGCCGACATCAATGCGACCAATCCGACGCTCTGGAACTCGTGGCGCGCCAGCCTGCTGCGCCAGCTGTACACCGAGACCAAGCGAGCCTTGCGCCGCGGCCTGGAAAACCCGGTCGACCGCGAAGAGCAGATTCGTCGCACACAGACTGCCGCGCTGGATATTCTGGTACGCAACGGCACCGATCCTGATGACGTCGAGCAACTCTGGTCAGCGCTGGGCGACGATTATTTCCTGCGTCACACCGCCGGCGACGTGGCCTGGCATAGCGATGCAATCCTGCAGCAACCGGCCGACGGCGGTCCGCTGGTGCTGATCAAGGAGACCACGCAGCGTGAATTCGAGGGTGGGACGCAGATCTTCATTTACGCCCCGGATCAGCATGACTTCTTCGCGGTGACCGTGGCGGCGATGGACCAGTTGAACCTGAACATTCACGACGCGCGCATTATCACTTCCAGCAGCAAATTCACACTCGACACCTACATCGTCCTCGACCATGAGGGTGGTTCGATCGGCAACAATCCGGAGCGCATTCAGGACATCCGCGAAGGCCTGACCGAAGCCCTGCGCAACCCGGATGATTACCCGACAATCATCAAGCGCCGCGTGCCGCGTCAGCTCAAGCACTTTGCCTTCGCCCCGCAAGTCACCATCCACAACGACGCCCAGCGCCCAGTGACGGTACTCGAGTTGCTGGCACCGGATCGTCCCGGGCTGCTGGCGCGCGTCGGCAAGATCTTCCTGGAGTTCGACCTGTCCCTGCAGAACGCCAAGATTGCAACGCTGGGCGAACGCGTGGAAGACGTGTTCTTCATCACCGACGCCAACAATCACCCGCTGTCCGATCCACAATTGTGCCGCCAGTTGCAGGATGCAATCGTCAAGCAACTGAGTGTCAACTCAGAGCAAGGCGGCGATTTACGGATCAGCATATGAACATTCGCTCCTACGAATCGACTCAACGCAGCTCATTGAGGAACACGTTCCATGAATAACGCCATGCAACTGCTTCAGCCTTACCCTTTCGAGAAGCTGCGCGCCTTGCTGGCCGGCGTAACGCCCAATCCGGAAAAGCGTCCGGTAGCGCTGTCGATTGGCGAGCCTAAGCACCGCTCCCCCGATTTCGTCGCCAAGGCGCTGGCAGACAATCTCGATCAGATGGCGGTTTACCCGACCACGCTGGGTATTCCGGCACTGCGCGAAGCCATTGCTGGCTGGTGCAGCCGTCGATTCGGCGTACCACAGGGCTGGATCGATCCGGCGCGCAATGTACTACCGGTCAACGGCACGCGCGAAGCGCTGTTCGCCTTCACCCAGACCGTGGTCAATCGCAGCGATGACGGCCTGGTGATCAGCCCGAATCCGTTCTACCAGATCTATGAAGGCGCTGCGTTTCTGGCCGGAGCCCAGCCACACTACCTGCCATGCCTGAGCGAGAACGGTTTCAATCCCGATTTCGATGCCGTCAGCCCGGACATCTGGAAGCGTTGTCAGATCCTCTTTCTGTGCTCGCCGGGCAACCCTACCGGGGCACTGATTCCGGTTGAAACCCTGAAAAAGCTCATTGCCCTGGCTGACGAATATGACTTTGTCATTGCTGCGGACGAGTGCTACAGCGAACTGTACTTCGACGAACAAACCCCGCCGCCGGGCCTGCTCAGCGCCTGCGTCGAGCTGGGCCGCAAGGATTTCAAACGCTGCGTGGTCTTCCACAGCCTGTCCAAACGCTCCAATCTGCCGGGCCTGCGCTCCGGTTTTGTGGCGGGTGACGCGGAGATCCTCAAGGCCTTCCTGTTGTATCGGACTTATCACGGC
This sequence comes from Pseudomonas syringae KCTC 12500, assembly GCF_000507185.2. NCBI lineage: Bacteria > Pseudomonadati > Pseudomonadota > Gammaproteobacteria > Pseudomonadales > Pseudomonadaceae > Pseudomonas > Pseudomonas syringae. Next base: position 4,044,000 of record NZ_AYTM02000002.1, on the reverse strand, counting down.
TGCGCCATGCCGGTTCAGACTCAACTGGCCAGCATCGCGGCATGGAATGATGAGGAGCACGTACGCGCCAATCGTGACCTGTACCGCGAAAAATTCGCTGCGGTGCTCGACATCCTGAGCCCGGTGCTCGACGTTCAGCGCCCGGACGGTGGTTTTTACCTGTGGCCGAATGTCGGTACCGATGACGCTGCATTTTGCCGCGATCTGTTCGTCGATCAGCATGTCACCGCAGTACCGGGCTCGTACCTTTCCCGCGAAGTGGATGGCGTCAACCCTGGCGCAGGCCGGGTGCGTCTGGCGCTCGTGGCACCGCTGGCGGAATGCATCGAAGCGGCCGAACGTATCCGCGCCTTCCTGAGCAAGTAAAAGCCAAACCCCAAAAGATTGCCCCGCCGCATGCAACGTGCGGCGGGGTAATTAGTTACCACCTCCAGCCCCCTGCGTGAACGTACTCTCAACCTTCATTTTTCATGCTTCCGGACAGGAAGCGAACGACCATGAAGGCCAATCCCATGCCCGTATCCACTGCTCCCAAAGGCGTAAAACTGCCCGCATCCTGCTGCATGCGCAGCGCTGGAAATCACCAGGCTTCGTATGAAGCGGCGATTCGCGAAAACCCCGCTAACGCGGAAACCACCCCTGCTTACCAATCGGAAACCGGCAACAACACCGGCCAGTCAAGGCACCAGGCGCGCCTGCTGGTTTCGTTCAGCAAATACTGGGCTCGCGGGCGAACCCTGAAAGTTCTTTTCCTCAAGAACCCTCCAGCCACCCTCACAGCTCCCATCGTAGAAGCGGCAAGCAAATGGCTGCCTCATATAAATCTGAAATTCGAGTTCGTTACGGACGGGGCGAGCGATATCAGAATCGGCTTCAATGAACACCTGAACTGGAGCGCCATAGGCACCGATACCCTGCTGGCCGAGCCTGACGAGTCGACCATGGAGTTCAACCTCAAAGAGCTGTACACGGCGGATCTGAAACCCATGCCGGACCTGACGCGCATCGTGCTGCATGAATTCGGACACGCGCTCGGTGCGGTTCACGAGCATCAGCATCCGCAGGCAAACATCCCCTGGAACGAACCGCTGGTGCGCTCACTGCTTTCGCAAACCGGATTGAGTGAAGAAGAGATCAATAGCAATTTTTTCGACAGGTACGAGGCCGCCGACTTCCACCACTCGCCTTACGACCGTGACTCGGTCATGCATTTCGATATCCCCAACGGCCTGACCCTCGGCGAATTCGAGATCATCAATGTGGGCAAGACGCTCAGCAGCAATGACATCGCCGTGATGGGCGCTATCTACCCGGACCGTGGCAACTCGAAATTTGAAACACCCTGACGGAAAGCGTCGGGGCACGTGCTGATCATGCGGCACTCAACAGCGCCATACGTTTCCAACGTGTGGCGTGACCGCCCGAAAAAAGTGCTGACTACTCTCGGGTTCGCAGCTTTTCCGCCACCCAGCCGACCGCCCAACTGACCGGATCATGGGACTGCATGGGCAGCAACGGCTTTCCTTCGCGGGCAGCCAGGCGGCCCTGGGCTTCAGCTTCACCGTGAATCCAGAGGGTACTCTGCTTGAATCCCTCGGCACGCTGACGCTCCCTGTAATAACGTTGCCGTACAAGCGCTTCCTGACGCTTCTTCTCTTGCTCAGACATAACGCACCCAAACTTCAAATGACGGGTAATAATTGCGCGCAGCAGCCAGCGACTCAAGCGTGAGCGGGTGAAGTTTTCTTAATGATGGTTAGCCTTATTATCTAATTTTCGTTCAGCCACCGTACTGGCGCTGTCACAACACTGAACGGACTGACGTGGCATAATAGCCGGCTAAATTGCGAGGAGAGGACGTGGGGAGTATCGAGCAAGATCAGCCACCCCACCTTAAACAATGACTTACACTCTATTTGGCATCAAAGCCTGCGACACGATGAAGAAGGCTCGTACCTGGCTCGACGAGCATTCGGCGAGCTACGAATTTCACGACTACAAGACCCAGGGCATCGACCGTGAGCACCTCGAGCAGTGGTGCAATGAACACGGATGGCAGGTTGTGCTGAACCGCGCAGGCACGACCTTTCGCAAGCTCGAAGACGGACAAAAGGCCGATCTCGACCAGGCGAAAGCCATAGAACTGATGCTCGCGCAGCCGTCCATGATCAAGCGTCCAGTGCTCGATCTGGGCGATAAAACCCTGATCGGCTTCAAGCCTGACCTGTATGCAGCGGCTTTACAGTAAGCCAGAGCGCTACTGAAAGCCCCTTGATAAAGCCACGAGGTATTTACATGTCCACCACCCTGTTCAGCCTGGCCTTCGGCGTCGGCACCCAAAATCGTCAAGGCGCATGGCTTGAAGTATTTTATGCTCAGCCTCTGATCAATCCTTCTGCGGAACTGGTCGCGGCTATCGCACCGGTTCTGGGTTACACCGGCGGCAACCAGGCAATCACCTTCAATGTCGACCTGGCCTACAAGCTGGCCGAAGCGGCCAAATCCGTGGACGCGACTCAGGCCGCACTGCTGACTCGTCTGGCCGAAAGCCAGAAGCCGCTGGTCGCGACCCTGCTGGCTGACGACGCCACACTGACGTCGACTCCCGAGGCGTACCTCAAGCTGCATCTGCTTTCACACCGTCTGGTCAAGCCGCACGGTCTTAACCTGGCAGGTATCTTCCCTCTGCTGCCAAACGTGGCCTGGACCAGCCAGGGCGCGGTCGACCTGGTCGAACTGGCCGAGCGTCAGCTCGAAGCACGCCTCAAGGGCGAGCTGCTGGAAGTATTCTCGGTCGACAAATTCCCGAAGATGACCGATTACGTTGTGCCGAGCGGCGTTCGTATCGCTGACAGCGCTCGCGTGCGTCTGGGCGCCTATATCGGTGAAGGCACGACCGTCATGCACGAAGGCTTCGTCAACTTCAATGGCGGTACCGAAGGCCCGGGCATGATCGAAGGCCGCGTTTCCGCTGGCGTATTCGTCGGCAAGGGCTCGGATCTGGGCGGCGGCTGCTCGACCATGGGTACGCTGTCCGGCGGTGGCAACATCATCATCAAGGTCGGTGAAGGCTGCCTGATCGGCGCCAACGCCGGCATTGGCATCCCGCTGGGTGATCGCAACACCGTGGAATCGGGTCTGTACGTGACCGCGGGTACCAAGGTCGCGCTGCTCGACGAAAACAATGAGCTGGTCAAGATCGTCAAGGCCCGCGAGCTGGCGGGTCAGACCGACCTGCTGTTCCGTCGCAACTCTCAGACCGGCGCAGTGGAATGCAAAACCCACAAGTCGGCCGTCGAGTTGAACGAAGCACTGCACGCTCATAACTGATGCTGTGTGCGGGTTCAAGGCTGACGGCCTTGAACCCGCCTCCACACGCTGGACGAACAATGCCCCTCTTCTCTCCCTGGCGCGGCGACTTCCCCGCCATCGCTGCGCTGCAACGGCAAGGCCAGACCTATCTGGACAACGCCGCCACGACGCAAAAGCCTCAGGCACTCCTCGACGCCCTGACTCATTACTACGCCAACGGTGCCGCCAATGTGCATCGCGCCCAGCATCTGCCCGGCGCACACGCCACTCAAGCGTTCGAGGCCAGCCGTGGCAAGGCCGCCCGCTGGCTGAATGCCGGCGAGAACGGCCAGATCATCTTCACCCACGGCGCAACGTCTGCGCTGAACCTGCTGGCCTACGGGCTGGAACATGAATTCGCGGCGGGCGACGAGATCGCCATCAGCGCGCTGGAACATCACGCCAATCTGCTGCCATGGCAGCAACTGGTTCAGCGTCGGGGCCTGAAACTGGTGGTCCTGCCGCTGGACATCGACGGCGTGATCGACTGCGACGCGGCAGCCAGCCTGATCGGACCGCGCACACGCCTGCTCGCAGTCACCCAGCTCTCCAACGTGCTCGGCACCTGGCAACCCCTTGCCCGCCTCATCGCCCTGGCCAAGAACCAAGGCGCACTCACCGTCGTGGACGGCTCGCAGGGCGTGGTGCACGGACGCCATGATGTGCAGGCGCTGGGCTGCGATTTTTATGTGTTTTCCAGCCACAAACTGTATGGCCCGGAAGGACTCGGCGTGCTCTACGGACGCAACGAGGCGCTGCCCAGCCTCGCGCATTGGCAGTTCGGCGGCGAGATGGTGCTGACAGCCGATTATCAGCACGCGAAATTTCGTCCGGCACCACTGGGTTTCGAGGCGGGCACCCCGCCCATTGCCAGTGTGATCGGTCTGGGCGCTACCCTGAGTTACCTGGACAGTCTCGACCATCAGGCGGTTGCAGAACATGAAGCCAGACTGCACCGTCGCCTGCTCGAGGGCCTGCAGCAGCGGGACGGCATTCAAGTTCTGGGCTCACCGGATCTGGCACTGGTCAGCTTCGTCGTCGATGGCGTTCACAATGCTGATGTGGCCCACCTGCTGACCGAGCAGGGCATTGCCGTACGCGCCGGCCATCACTGCGCGATGCCGCTGTTCAAGACCCTTGGCCTGCCCGGCGCGATTCGAGTGTCACTGGCGCTGTACAACGATTCGGACGATCTGCTGCAGTTCTTCAGCGCACTGGATCAGGCACTGGAGCTGCTTCGATGAGCCTGCCGCCCTTAGCGCAAACTGCGCTCGACAGTTTTTCCCGGCCGCAAGGCTGGGAACAGCGCGCACGCCTGCTGATGCAATGGGGTGATCAACTTGCGCCACTGAGTGACGAAGAAAGAACCGACGACAATCTGGTACACGGTTGTGAAAGCAAGGTCTGGCTGACCGGCGAAGTCAGCGACGACGCCTGGCTGTTTCGGGCCGGCAGCGACGCGCGACTGATTCGCGGCCTGGTGGCGCTGCTACTGGCGCGTGTCAACGGCCTGTCGGAACGGGAGCTGGCAGCCGTGGATTTACCTGACTGGTTCCATCAGTTGGGCCTCGCCCGCCAGCTCTCACCCTCGCGCAGCAACGGCCTGAATGCCGTACTGCAGAAGATGCGCCAGCTGACTCAAGCCTGATCGGGCGTCGCAGCCGCTGGCTTGACCCGCTCCGAAGGCCGTCGCGTGCCCGCCACCAGTTTGTCCACCGCTCGGGTGGCGGCAACCATGCCAAAGGTTGCGGTCACCATCATCACTGCACCGAAACCACCGGCGCAATCGAGCTTTACGCCCTCGCCGACGAATTTCTTTTCCAGACAAATGCTGCCATCCGGCTTGGGGTAGCGCAGTTGTTCAGTAGAAAACACGCAAGGCACGCTGTAGTGACGGTTAGGCGTGCGTGAAAAGCCATAATCCCGACGCAGGGTCGAACGCACTTTGGAGGCCAGCGGGTCATTGAAGGTGCGGTTGAGGTCGGCGATCTGAATCAGGGTCGGATCGATCTGCCCGCCGGCGCCCCCGGTGGTGACCATCTGAATCTTGCGTCGTTTGCACCATGAAATCAGCGCAGCCTTGGCGTTGACGCTGTCGATGCAATCGATCACGAAATCCATGTCCGGGGTAATGCACTCGGCCATGGTGTCGCGGGTCACGAAATCAGACACCGCGTGCACGATGCAATCGGGGTTGATCGCGCGGATACGCTCAGCCATTACCTCGACCTTCGGCCGACCGACCGTGCTGTCCAGTGCATGCAACTGGCGGTTGCTGTTACTGACACAGACATCGTCCATGTCGAACAGCGAAATCTCACCCACGCCACTGCGCGCCATCGCTTCCGCAGCCCAGGAGCCCACGCCGCCGATACCGACCACGGCCACATGAGCCGCGCGCAGGCGTGCCAGCCCCTCGACGCCATAAAGACGGGCGATGCCAGCGAAACGTGGATCTTCTGCGCTCATGACCAATACCTCAAAAACCGGCGCGCATTATAGGGGTTTGTCGACGACAAGACACCTGACTTGTTCCCGGCAGGCAAGGTCCTTATCCGTTGACGAGCTGACCCAGAGATTCAAGGGAAGTAAAAAATAATGATGTTAGAACGCGATCAACGCTGACTGCTTAAACGCCATTCCGTTTTTGGAAACGCCCGAGGAAAAGAGTCTAAGCATTGCAAACGGCAATGAGCGAGGGCGACTAAGGTTAACCAACGCGAAGGGAACTCGCGGCACCGGTGCAACAAGCATGGAGCACATTGCAGACATGGATGACAATCTATCCAAGGGGAACATATGGCCAGCCCGTTCATTAACAACAATGGCCAGCGAGGTTCCGGACTGGCCTGAAAATATCCCGGGGGTCTCATACAGCCCTTTTCGTCCTGGGCAGAGTCCGTACACGCACCTCTATCCGACTCGCGAGCAAATTACCGAAGACCTGCTGCTGATCCGGCCTTTGACTCGACACATAAGAACCTATTCAGTGGAGGGTACGCTGGCCTGTATTCCCGAGATCGCCGAGGCATTGGGCATGAGCGTCACACTCGGCGTATGGATCACTTGGGACGAGAAACATAATGACCGGGACTTGCTGACCGGCGTAGACCTGGCCAATCGATTCTCCAGCGTCCAGCGCTTACTCATCGGACATGAAGCACTGCTGCGCAACGATGTGACCGTCGATCAACTGATTGCCTATATGAACACTGCACGACGCTATGTCGAAGTTCCGGTGTCGACCTCGGAAGGATGGAAGCAATGGCACGAGACGCCTGAACTGGCCGAACATGCAGACTTCATAGCGGCTCATATACTGCCGTTCAAAGAGGCTGTGCCGGTGACCGAAGCAAGCGCACGAGTACTTGCGCGGGCTGACGAACTGAAGCTGATGTTTCCCGACAAACCCCTGTTCATTTCCGAAGTTGGCTGGCCCGGCAAAGGCAACTTCAGAAGGCGCATAACAACGTATCGTGCAGAACAGTCGATTTATCTGCGTCATCAGCTCTCTCTGCTCGAACAGCACGGCCACGACTACTTTGTCATGGAAGCGTTCGATCAGCCGTGGAAGACCTCGCAAGGTTTGCCAGGGCCGCACTGGGGCCTGTTTGATGCACAGCGCAACATGAAGCTGCAACTGAAGGGTCCTGTGAAAACACGCGCCAGTTGGCAGTCGGAAATTCCGAGAATAATCGCCGGTTTGCAGCCTGACGCCTGGCGAACAACAGCGGTAATGTGCGCCGTGGCGTACGCCGTGCTGGTCTGGGTCGGCATGAGTTACGCGCAGCCGTTATCCGCATGGATAGCCCTGCCCATTGCTCTGGCATGGGCCACCTGCCTAATGATCGTCGTGGTCACACAGGGTTACGAGTTTCTGGAGTCGTTCTGGGGAGCGGAAAATCCGCGATCCTTTCCGCCAATACGTGCCTATCCAGGCCCGTGGCCCAAGGTTTCCATACATGTACCCTGCTACAACGAACCTCCGGACATGGTGAAGCTGACTCTCGACGCATTGCAAAAACTGGATTATCCGGATTTTGAAGTGCTGGTAATCGATAACAACACTCAAGACCCGAACATCTGGAAACCCGTCCAGGCGTACTGTCGACAGCTGGGAGCTCGCTTCCGGTTCTTTCACGTCAATCGGCTAAGCGGCTTCAAGGCCGGCGCCCTGAATTACCTGCTGGAATACACGGCCGAGGACGCCGGAATAGTCGCAGCCATCGACGCCGACTATTGCGTGCATCGGCACTGGCTCAAACATATGGTGTCGCACTTTGCGGACCCGGACATAGCCGTCATTCAGGTACCTCAGGATTATCGTGACGGGGACGAGAGTCTGTTCAAACGTTATTGCGAGGCCGAGTATCGCGTTTTCTTCAATATCGGCATGGTGATCCGCAACGACCACGACGCAATCATTCAGCACGGCACCATGACCCTGATTCGCAAATCCGTACTGCAGCGGCTGCGCTGGGCAGAATGGTGTATCTGCGAGGATGCTGAACTGGGATTGAGAATACTGGAGCACGGCTTTTCTACCGGCTATGCCGCCATCAGTTACGGCAAAGGGTTGATGCCCGACACTTTCATGGACTTTAAAAAACAGCGCTACCGCTGGACCTATGGTGCCATGCAGATATTCAAGCGGCATGCAGGAAGTTTGCTGGCGGGAACCGGTACCGCGTTGACGCCTGTCCAGCGTTATTACTTTATCGCCGGGTGGGTGCCGTGGATGGCAGGCGGCGTCAATTACTTCCTGGCACTGGCCGTGCTGCTGTGGTCGATGGCAATGATCGTTGAGCCCGACCTGCTTGAACCGGTGCCCTGGTTGTTTTCGGCCTCATTATTGCTGATGTTCGTTTTGGGAATATTCAAGGCGTTTGCCCTCTACCAGCGGCTGGCCAATACAGACATCAAAGACGCACTGGCAGCGATGCTGGCGAGCACGGCGCTCTATTCCGTCATAGGCAAAGCCGTGCTGTCAGCATTGTTCACGTCAGGATTGCCGTTTTTTCGCACGCCCAAGCAGACTGCACACACCCGGTTCGGCCAAGCCGTACGGGAAGCCGCAGAAGATGTGTGCATGATATTGCTTTGGTGGGCTGCGATCATACTTCTCTGCATCCGAAAAGACACCATCGATCCAGACCTGGGATTCTGGATAACCATGCTTTTCGCACAATCAGTCCCTTATCTGGCAGCCATAGCCATGGCCGTCCTGTCCGCTCGCGCAACCCGCCCCGCCACATCCACTGCCTGACATATCCACCGGGCGCGATAAACGACGGCCTCAGGTCGTCGTTTTGCTTTAAGATATCCGCCTTTTCGCGCCCAAAGTCTTGCTACCGGAGTTCTGTACATGACGGCCCCAGCCGACCTCTCGCCCACCCTCCAACTCGCCTGCGATCTGATCCGCCGTCCGTCAGTGACGCCGGTCGATGCCGATTGCCAGACCGTGATGATGCAGCGCCTGGGCGATGCCGGCTTCAAGCTGGAGCCGATGCGCATCGAAGACGTCGACAACTTCTGGGCCACCCACGGCACCACCGACGGCCCGGTACTGTGTTTCGCCGGTCATACCGACGTGGTTCCGACCGGGCCGCTGCAGAATTGGCAGAACGACCCGTTCGATGCGTTGATCGACGAGCACGGCATGCTTTGCGGACGTGGCGCGGCAGACATGAAAGGCAGTCTGGCGGCCATGCTGGTGGCGGCCGAACGCTTTGTCGCCGATCACCCTGATCACAAGGGCTCGGTGGCATTCCTGATCACCAGCGACGAAGAAGGCCCGGCGCATCACGGCACCAAAGCCGTGGTCGAGCGCCTCGCAGCACGTAAGGAACGCCTGGACTGGTGCATCGTCGGCGAGCCGTCGAGCACCACGCTGGTCGGCGATGTGGTCAAGAACGGTCGGCGCGGTTCGCTGGGGGCCACGCTGACGGTGCGCGGCAAGCAGGGCCATGTGGCTTACCCACATCTGGCGAAGAACCCGATTCACCTGGCCGCTCCGGCCTTGGCCGAACTGGCTGCCGAGCATTGGGACCACGGCAACGATTTCTTCCCGCCAACCAGCTTCCAGATCTCTAACCTGAACGCTGGCACCGGCGCCACCAACGTCATCCCCGGCGATCTGGTGGCGGTCTTCAACTTCCGTTTTTCCACCGAGTCGACCGTCGAAGGCCTGCAACAGCGCGTGGCCGATATCCTCGACAGGCATGAACTCGACTGGCACGTGGACTGGGCATTGTCCGGCCTGCCGTTCCTCACCGAGCCGGGCGCGTTGCTGGACGCCGTGTCCTCCAGCATCAAAAGCGTAACGGGCCGTGAGACTAAAGCCTCGACCAGCGGCGGAACCTCCGATGGTCGTTTCATCGCCACCCTCGGCACCCAAGTGGTCGAACTGGGGCCGGTCAACGCAACGATCCATCAGGTCAACGAACGTATTCTGGCCAGCGACCTCGATGTGCTGACCGAGATCTACTACCAGACTCTGGTCAAGTTGCTCGCCTGATGCTGACCTGCCCGATCTGCTCAGCGCCGCTCAGCACTGCCGACAACGGCGTGGTGTGCCCGGCCAATCATCGCTTCGACCGAGCCCGTCAGGGCTATCTGAACCTGTTGCCGGTGCAGCACAAGAACAGCCGCGACCCTGGCGACAATCAGGCCATGGTCGAGGCGCGACGCGACTTTCTCAATGCCGGGCATTACGCTCCGGTAGCCCGGCGTCTGGCTGAGCTGGCCGCCGAGCGATCCCCCGCGCACTGGCTGGACATCGGCTGTGGCGAAGGCTATTACACCGCGCAGATTGCCGAAGCCTTGCCCCATGCCGATGGCTATGCGCTGGACATCTCCCGCGAAGCGGTCAAGCGTGCCTGCCGTCGTGACCCGACGCTGACCTGGATGGTCGCCAGCATGGCCCGTGTGCCACTTCCGGATGCCAGTTGCCAGTTTCTGGCCAGTGTGTTCAGCCCGCTGGACTGGCAGGAAGCCAAGCGCTTGCTGACCCCGGGCGGCGGACTGATGCGGGTCGGCCCGACCAATGAGCATCTGATGGAGCTGCGTCAGAGGCTCTATGATGAAGTGCGCGATTACGCCGACGACAAGCACCTGTCGCTGGTGCCGCAAGGCATGCAGCTGCAACACAGCGAAACCCTGCGCTATACGCTGAAGCTGATCGACAGCCAGTCCCGCGCCGATCTACTGGCCATGACACCTCACGGCTGGCGCGCCAGCGCCGAACGTCGGGCAGCGGTCATCGAGCAACCAGGACCTTTCAAGGTCACCGTTTCCATGCGCTACGATTATTTCGTACTGCAATAAGCATTCAACAGAGGCCCCCATGCGCCAACCCGATATCGAGATTTACCTGAAAGACGAAGACGTCGATCACAAGGCAATCGCCCAGTGGCTCGGCGACGCGCTGGGCTCCTGCAGCGACTGGAAGCAGAAAGGCCAGACCTGGAAATGCACAGCGGGCACTGTAGCCGTGACCTGGTTGCCCAGAGCAGTCGGCAAATGGAACAGCCTGCATCTGGACAGCGATCAGACCCCGTGGGAAGACGACATCGCCTGCGCACGCGCCGCATTCAAGGCCTTGAACGTCGAAGTACGTTGCGCCCCGGGCACCTGGGTTGAAGAAGAAAGCGACGAAACTGCTGACCGCTGGATACGCGTCAGTGCCGACGGTGAGGAAGAGATTACCTGGCGAACCGCGTAAGACTTTTCGCCGCGACGTTCCTGATACGTGCCGTCGTCAGGTGAGCCCGGCTCGGCAAGCGGTCATTCGGACTTGATCCGTTCAGCGGGCACACCGGCGCTTTTGCCGATCGCTTCGGGATACGTCACACTGGCGCCCATCCAGGGCAGCCGCCCGCCCCTCACTCAGCAGAAGCCGTATGACCCGCTCTCCATTCCGTCGTCTCGTGTTCGGCACCCTGCGCCGGTTGTTGTATCTCTGGGTTCGCTCGGAAACCATCAATCAATCGTCTTTTACGCTGAATCTGGACCGCAGTCGCCCGGTGTTCTATGCACTGCAATCGCCGTCAATCAGCGATTTGGCAGTGATCGATACAGAATGCCGTAAAGCCGGTCTACCTCGTCCGGTTCTGTCGGTAGCGGTTGGCAACCTGATCGAGCCCGCCGCATTCTTTTACCTGACCCCCTCCCCCGACTGGCTCGGTCGCCAGGACAAGCGTGGTGCGCCCCCGACGCTGGAGCGTGTGGTCGCAGCCGTCAGCCAGAACCCCGGCGAAGACGCGCAGATCATCCCGGTCAGCGTGTTCTGGGGCCAGTCACCTGACCGCGAATCCAGTGCCTGGAAGCTGCTGTTTGCCGACAGCTGGGCGGTGACCGGCCGTTTGCGCCGTCTGGTCAGCATTCTGATTCTGGGCCGCAAGACCCGCGTGCAGTTTTCCGCGCCAATTCACATGCGCGAACTGGTGGGTGAAAACAAAGGTTACGAGCTGACGCTGCGCATGACCCAACGTCTGCTGCGCGTGCACTTTCGCAACCTGAAAAGCGCCGTGATCGGCCCGGACGTGTCGCACCGGCGCACGGTGGTCAAAGGTCTGCTGGACGAACCGCTGGTCAAGCAGGCGATCATCGAAGAGGCCGAGCGTGAACACATCACCCAGGAAAAGGCCCGGGAACGGGCGCTGAGCTACGGCAACGAGATCGCCTCGGACTACACCTATTCGGTGATCCGTTTCATGGAGGTGGTGCTCAGCTGGTTCTGGAACAAGATCTACGACGGCATCAAGGTCAGCCACATCGAAGGCGTTCAGGAAGTCGCACCGGGACATGAGGTCATTTATGTGCCTTGCCACCGAAGCCATATCGATTATCTGCTGCTGTCTTACCTGCTATTTCGCAACGGCCTCACGCCGCCGCACATCGCCGCCGGCATCAACCTGAATATGCCTGTGGTCGGCGGCCTGCTGCGACGTGGCGGGGCATTTTTCATGCGCCGCACGTTCAAGGGTAACCCGCTGTATACGGCGGTGTTCACCGAGTACCTGCACACGCTGTTCATCAAGGGCTTTCCGGTCGAATACTTTGTCGAAGGCGGCCGTTCACGCACCGGGCGCATGCTACAACCGAAAACCGGCATGCTCGCCATCACCCTGCGCAGCTTCCTGCGCAACTCGCGGATGCCCATCGTCTTTATCCCGGTGTACATCGGCTACGAGCGTGTTCTGGAAGGCCGTACTTACCTGGGCGAACTGCGCGGCGCAACCAAGAAGAAAGAGTCGATCTTCGATATCTTCAAAGTCATCGGCGCGCTGAAGCAGCGTTTCGGTCAGGTCTCGGTGAACTTCGGTGCGCCGATCAAACTGGCCGAGTTTCTCGATGGCGAACAACCGGACTGGCGCGAACAGCAGCTGGACCCGCAATTTCGCCCCGAATGGCTGAGCGAGACCACGCACCGCCTGGGTGAGCGTGTGGCCCAGCATCTGAACGAAGCCGCTGCCGTCAACCCGATGAACCTGGTTGCCGTGGCGTTATTGTCGACGCAAAGACTGGCGCTGGACGATCAGGCCATGGAGCGGGTTCTCGACCTGTACCTGACCTTGCTACGCGCCGTTCCGTACTCCCCGCACACGACACTGCCGGAAGGTGATGGCCGTTCGCTGATCGAGCACGTAAAAGGCATGGACCTGCTCGCCGAACAAAAAGACGCGCTGGGCAAAATTCTGTACCTGAACGAACAGAATGCGGTGTTGATGACCTACTACCGCAACAACGTCCTGCACATCTTCGCCCTGCCCTCGCTGCTGGCGAGCTTTTTCCAGAGCTCGTCGCGCATGACCCGCGAACAGATCCTGCGCTACACACGTGCGCTGTACCCGTTCCTGCAATCGGAACTGTTCATTCGCTGGCCGCTGAACGAGCTGGATGAAGTGGTCGATCAATGGCTGGCTGCGTTCGTGGAACAAGGTCTGTTGCGCTTCAAAAAGGACGCCTACGTGCGCCCGGAGCCCAGTTCACGCGAGTTCGTCTTGCTGACCCTGTTGTCCCGCGCCATCGCCCAGACCCTGCAGCGCTTCTACATGGCGATTGCCTTGTTGCTCAACAGCGGGCAGAACACGCTGAGCCCCGAGCAGCTCGAGGACCTGTGCACGGTCATGGCTCAGCGCCTGTCGATTCTGCATGGCCTCAATGCGCCGGAGTTCTTCGACAAGAGCCTGTTCCGGCACTTCATCCAGACCCTGCTGGACCTGGGTGTGCTGCGCAAGGACAGTGCCGGCAAGCTGAGCTATCACCCGATGCTGGGAGAACTGGCGGAAGGTGCGGCCAAGCGAGTGTTGCCTGCCGAAATCCGTCTTTCGATACGGCAAGTGGCCTTGCACAGCAATGAAGAGGAGCAGGATGTGGGAAGCGATCAAGAGAAAACGTAGGGTTTTTCCGTAACCTGGCAGGGATTTTTAGACAGCTGTTTTCTGCTCTCTGGCCACTGCTAGGGTTTGGTGGGTACCAATGACTGGTACTTAATCAAATAAGGAAATTGAAATGTCCAGCGAACCCCTAGTACGCCTTCAGGGTGAAGTTTATTACCTGCCACGTATTGCGTTGCCAACGGGCTGCAAGCTGATTGTCGCCCTGAGTGACATCAGCCTTGCTGACGCACCGGCCCATGTCATCGATGTCAGCGAAACAGAGATTACTCACCAGGTGCCGCTGCCGTTTGAACTGAACTACGCCGCCGACCGCTATCCCGTGCAGGGCCACAGCTATGCCCTGTCGGCACGAATCGAACACAACGGCACGCTGGTATGGATCAACGATACCGTTCATTCGGTCGAGCTGACCCACGAAGACCAGAAAGGCCTGCTGATCAAGGTCATTCAGACAGCCGGCTGATCCGTTCAGCACTGATTGCTCCCTTCAACGGTGCGCCTCGGCGCGCCGTTGTCGTTTTACAAGGCTTCCTCCCCCTCGACATCGATTGACGTCCATCGCTCACAGGTGCAAGTGCCTGTCGCGACTTCCTGATACGCTTGATCACGCACCGCACCATTATCGATCCTGGTTCAGGTCAGAACCCACTTCAACAAGGACGCTCTCATGCCTCGTTTTTCGTTCACCCTGGCCGGCCTGTGCGCAGGCCTTCTGCTGTCAGCCAACGTCTTCGCTCTATCGCTGGGCGACCTCTCGCAATCAGACGCGACCGGTGGGCTCAAGGATGCCTTGACTCAAGGCGCACAGGTCGCCGTCAAACAACTCGGCGTTCCTGGCGGTTTCAGCAAAAATGAAGAGGTGCGTATCGAGCTGCCGGGCAAACTCGGCCAGATCGCGAAAAAGATGAAAATGCTGGGCATGGGCACTCAAGTCGATCAGTTGGAAACCAGCATGAACCAGGCCGCCGAAGCCGCCGTGCCTCAAGCTCAGGCACTGCTTGTAGATGCGGTGAAGAAGATGAGCGTAACCGACGCCAAGGCCATTCTCGGCGGCGGCAAGGACTCGGCCACCCAGTACCTGAGCAGCACCAGCCGCGAGCAGATCCGCGCCAAGTTCCTGCCTATCGTCAAGAAGTCCACCGATCAGGTCGGTCTGGCGCAGAAGTACAACGCCTTTGCCGGCAAGGCGGCGGCGCTTGGCGCGCTTGACAGCAAAAGTGCAAATCTTGAAGGCTACGTGACCGAACAGGCGCTGAACGGGCTGTTCGAAATGATCGCCAAACAGGAAGAAAGCATTCGCGCCAACCCTGCTGCCGCCGCTACGGGCCTGGCGAAGAAGGTCTTCGGCGCGCTTTGAGTGCGGTGTTTGCGCCTGTATTCACAGGCGCATCTGCGTTTGACTCGGGCTGTCGACGATAGGCGCTATGCACCGCTCTCGTCTGTGGCTGCCTTGGGCTTCAAAGCCTTCTTCGGGTAGATGTCGTAGCGGCTGGATTTGCCGTCCAGCGCATAGCCCGGCTTGAGGCCGTCGATGCAGGGGGCCTTGCGCGGGCGTTTGACCACCACGCGGTGGGTGGCAAGCGCCAGCGCTGCTTCAAGTAACGCTGGCGCGTCCATGTCATCACCGACCAGAGGCCGGAACAGACGCATCTCCTTTTTCACCAGCGCGGTCTTTTCCCGGTGCGGGAACATAGGGTCCAGGTAGATCACCTGGGGCGGCTCCCCTGTCCAGGCGCGGATGATGTCGATCGAGTTGCCGGTCAACAGGCGCATCCGGGCAATGATGGAGCCGACGTCACGATCACCGCGCCCACGGGCCAGACCGTCTTCCAGCAATGCAGCGATAATCGGCTGACGCTCGATCAGGCTCATGTCGCAGCCCAGACTTGCCAGCACGAACGCATCCTTGCCAAGACCTGCCGTTGCGTCCAGCACGCTGGGGCGAATGCCCGGCTGAATACCGACCGCCTTGGCAATCATCTGCCCGGTCCCGCCGCCGAATAGCCGCCGGTGAGCCACCGCGCCCTCGACAAAATCGACACGTACGGCGCCAGGTGCATCATCGCCCAACTGCTGCAATTGCAGCCCGTGGTCAGTCAATTGCAGTGCAAAATCAGCGTGCGCGTCGCTCAACGGCAGGCCCAGGCGCCGCGCCCACTGCGCCGCCTGCTCCTGTTCGCCAACGGCCAGGGCTTCGACCCGGATACGACTGCCTGCTTGCTGATCAATCATTGCGCTTACACACTCAAAAATTGTTAATGATCGGCAAAATCTGCCGATAACCAAGTATCCGGCATTTTGCCAGACCCAAGGCCAGTACTGATCGCTATGTCAGAGATTGTTCAATCATCCATCGGCTATTTGTCGCACTCAGGCGACTTTAGCGTACGCAACAGCCGCACACTGGGTGGTGTGACGCAGCTGTGGTCGGATGCATTTGCCCGGGCGATGGCGGATCAGGTCAGTGAAAGCCCTTCAGTACCCGTGCATCCGACGGCTGTTGAGGTGGATGTAGAGACGGGCGAACCGGTCGCTGGTGCAAAAACCCTGAGCAAGATCGTCGAGCAACGTACCTGCCCGGTCACCGACACCGAGGTCAAGCCTCCAGAGCCGCTGTTCCTGCCGATTGCCGAATTCGACCTTGATCTGCTGCCTCCGCCTGCCGAGCCGTTCAGCATGGCTGAAATGATCGAGCAGCAACGCCATCTGGAATTCGAGAGCCATTGGGTGCGCCCTACCGTCCTGAACCCTTATGACGATAGCGTCAAACCAGGCCCTGGCCCGCAGCCACGCCCGCTGCATCTGCCGATTGCCGAATTCGAATGGGAACTGGCCGACAAGCCTGCCCAGCCGCTGGATGAGCAGACCATTGCCGCCCAACAGCGTCAGTTCGACTACGAGAACGGCTGGGCACGTCCGCTGATCCTGCAAAACCTGCGGATGGCGGCATAAGCCCCGAACGCTTACTTACACACCGACCAGCGCCCCATGTCGACGTGAAAATGATCGCGATGCGCCGCGTTGTACTCCGGCCCGAGCACCGTACTGAAGTTTTTGCAGGCACCGTCACGTAACAGCCTTAGAAAACGCCCCTTGTCCCCCTCATCGCCCCAATCCTTGAGCACACCGATGCGCTGACCGTCTGCCAGGCGAAAACCTGCCATGTCCAGCGCATTGGCCGTGGCGTGCTGGCTGAGCCGGGCATTGGCGCGGTTGTAGATGTTGCGGCAGGCAAAGCTGCCCAAGTGATCGATCCGCGCTACCCGCTGGCCGAAAACGGCCTGAGCGGCAGGTTGCAATGTGTGGATATCAAACAGCGCATAGGCGACCGCCAACGGGCAACTGGCCAGAAAGCTACTGCTCAGCGCCACGTCGCCCCCCTGAATACGCAGAGTATTTTGCAGAGGGCAACGAGCAGAAGGATCACTGTCGGCCTGGCGACTGAAACGCAACCCAGACGAACTCAGCACCTGATCGCACAGTGCGGGATCATTCTGCAATCGCGACAGCTTGTAAGCCGTCAGAAAGTTGGGCTCGGCCCGTACATCCAGCGGCGCCCATGGGTTCCAGCGCTCGGGGACATCGACCCAGCCACGCCAGACTGCAAACGCAGCCATTGCGCAGAGCAGCAGGAATACCAGCAGCATGCGCATGCTCAACCCTTGGACCGGGCAACAGATGCGAATCGGATGAAGCGTTTACAAACAGGGGCAAAACAGCGCAGTTGCGAATCCATAAGCGGGCTCTCCACAAGGTCGGGCTCTATGAGCCCATACCTGGAAGACCTCAGAGCAAGCCCAACTGTTCCACCTGAGGCCCGCGGTACAGTTCGAACAATGCCGGCAAGCCAGGCAATCGCGCCATCAGTTGCTGATGAAAGCGCATGGCCTGCTCGGCAGCCCTGATGTTGTCCGGGGTGTGCAGAAACACATAAGGCGTACGCCCCTCTTCGATCCACACGGCAACCTTTTCCACCCACTGCTGCAGAAACTGATCGTTGGCCTCCAGGTCCGGACCGCCGATGAAGCGCACTTGGGGAAACAGGGTCAGCGCAGCCGGACGAGGCGGCACCTTGGGCTTTTTCGATTGGGCGTGCAGGACTGCAGGATCAGTCGATACACAGCTGAACAATGCCCGGGAATCGAGGCAGATGCGCTCGACGCCTCGGTCCAGCAACAGGCGATTGAGCATGCGCTCTTCCTCACCCTTCATGAAAAACGCCATATTGCGCACTTCCACGGCCAGCGGCACGTTGAGCTCGTCGAGAAAGCCGGCCAGCTCGGCCAGACGCTGCGGCGTGAAGCTGGCGGGCAACTGCAGCCAGAACGGCGCGATACGCCCGCCCAGCGGCGCAAGCAGGCGAATAAACTCTTCAGCGGCGCCCACCTGCTCACGAAGATCGCCGTTGTGGCTGATGTCTTTATGGAATTTGGCGGTGAAGCGAAAATCGTCGGGCATTGTTTCTGCCCAACGCTGCACCGTGGTGGCGGCGGGACGGGCATAGAACGTGGTATTGCCTTCGACAGCGTTGAATACCTGAGTGTAGAGATTCAGGAAATCATTGGGGCGGGCATCTGCGGGGTACAGCGAATCTCGCCAGGCGTTTTCACTCCATGACGGACAACCGACGTAGTAAGGCAGAAGAGACACAATCAGACGTGCAGATCGAGCCCCGATACTTCAAGGTCCCAATCGACAAAACTGGCAGTGGCCATATAACTGGCCAGCGCATGGGCGACACGAGAGCTCATGGAGCGCGGGAAAATGATGTCTTGCGGACGCGCAGGTACGTTGGCGGTGCTGCCAATCGTTGAATCACCCGTCTCACGGCGAGCGCGCGCCGGGGGTGGCGGCAGCTCGGCATCAACTACGACTTCCTCAAAAGAACCTTCGACGGTCGAAGGTGTTTTCTGCGGCTTTCGCTTGATGGGGTACGAGCGTGATGAGGTTCCGTCTATGCGCATCGATTATGTACTCGGCGTCGATAGTGGCAATTTAGCGTTACTGCCTTGTAGTTCGCAAATTGCTTAACGATAACTAGACCACATATATTGCAAATTGTTATCGCCAAATGAGATTAAAGACCATTCAGACGATAAACGGTAGATGGCAAACTGATATTTTTAACAATACTGACCGGCTGGCTATGACTGAAAAACATTTTCCCGAAACGCTACAGCCTGTTGTGCAAACCCTGCCCCCATGCCGTCAACGTGACTTCGGCGTAGCCACCTTGTCACGCAGGTAAACCGGCTGAGCGTCATCTGCAGGCAGGGCTTCGCCGCGGTGCCAGGCAAAGGTCGCCAGCGTCAACAGAT
Organism: Pseudomonas syringae KCTC 12500; assembly: GCF_000507185.2. Classification (NCBI taxonomy): domain Bacteria; kingdom Pseudomonadati; phylum Pseudomonadota; class Gammaproteobacteria; order Pseudomonadales; family Pseudomonadaceae; genus Pseudomonas; species Pseudomonas syringae. The sequence continues at coordinate 4,024,928 of NZ_AYTM02000002.1, read as the reverse complement.
CCTGCGCGTGCGGCAGCATGGCTGCATCATGACCTGCCAGGCTGACCGGAATACGCTCTGCGTAGCCCCAGCCCGTACCGGCACCAAACCATTGACCGCTGGCCTGCGCAGGCAGCGTGGCCAGTTCGGGCGCCATCACAGCTTCGTCGCCCAACAGACGCATCTCGCCAGCGGTCTCCTGATAGCAGCCCCAGTACACCTCGTCCATGCGCGCATCGATGGCCGATGCCACTTGCGACACGCCGTGCTCGCGCCAGGCGCGCTGCGCCAGTACGGCGAGGTTCGAAACAGGAAGTACCGGACGTTCCAGGGCGAATGCCAAGCCTTGCACGACGCCGATGGCAATACGTACACCGGTGAATGCACCAGGCCCGCGTCCGAAAGCGATGGCGTCCAGCGCCGACATGGCAATGCCCGCCTCAGCCATCAGGGTTTTGATCATGGGCAGCAGCCGCTGGGCGTGCAGGCGCGGAATCACCTCGTAGTGGCTCAGCACCTTGCCGTCATGCAGCAAAGCGACCGAGCAGGCTTCAGTGGCGGTGTCCAGGGCCAGCAAGGTGGTCATCGGTGTTTCCGTCGTGGTCAATGTGAAAAAGTGCAGCAGTATAAATGACAAATGGCCCGCAAGCGGGCCATTTATTGTTCAGACCGAGAGCCTTACTTAAGAGCTTCCAGTACTTTTGCAGTGATGTCCTCAACCGAACCGACGCCCGGAATATGGCTGCACTTGGGCTTGCCGTTCTTCGCTTCCAGCTTGCTGTAGAACTCGACCAGCGGCTTGGTCTGGGCGTGGTACACCGACAGGCGATGACGCACGGTCTCTTCGACGTCGTCCTTGCGCTGCAGCAGCGGCTCACCAGTCACATCATCGATACCTTCAACCTTCGGTGGATTGAAGATGGTGTGGTAAATGCGCCCGGAACCTTCGTGAACCCGGCGGCCGGACATGCGCTTGACGATTTCTTCGTCATCGACGGCGATTTCCAGTACATGGTCGATTTCCAGACCGGCTTTCAACAGGGCTTCGGCCTGTGGAATGGTGCGCGGGAAACCATCGAACAGCACGCCGTTCGCACAGTCCGGTTCAGCCAGACGGTCCTTGATCAGGCCGATGATCAGGTCATCGGAAACCAGACCGCCCGAGTCCATAACGCTTTTGGCCTTAAGGCCCAGCTCGGTTTCAGCCTTGACTGCAGCGCGCAGCATGTCGCCTGTCGAAACCTGCGGGATGCCGAACTTTTCAGTGATGAATTTTGCCTGAGTACCTTTACCGGCCCCGGGAGCTCCCAGCAGAATCACGCGCATCGTCATGCTCCTCAAATTTTTTATAGTGAAATCATCGGATTCGCCTCGGGGGCCAATCTAAAAAATGAATCAGGCCAATAGGCCGAAAGGCTGATCAAGATACACAGCAGACCGAGGCCGCACAAGCCGCCGAAAGTCGCAGTAACCGCAGGTGTACCGCCTTGTCAGCCTTGATTTCAGAGTGATATGACCTGTATCAAGGTTTACCGCAGGCCAGCCTGCAAATCCCGCGCTGGCCATCGCCGGACCAAAAAGGCCCGACGATGGCATCGGCCTGATCCATCAGCCCGTGTTGCGCAGACCGGCAGCAATCCCCGCTACAGACACCAGCAGCGCCAGTTCCAGAGGACTGTCCAGACTGGCTTCACGATTACGCGAACGCGACAACAGCTCTGCCTGGAGCAAATGCAACGGGTCAAGGTAGGTGTTGCGCAGGCTGATGAATTCCAGTGTTTCGGGACTGTGGGCCAGCAGTTGCGTCTGCCCGGTCAGCCCCAGAACCACATTGCACGCCTGCGACAATAGGTCGCGTAAATGTGCGCCCAAATGTTGCAGCTCGGCGCTGACCAGACGTTCGTCATAGAGTCGGGCGATGTCCGCATCGGCTTTGGCGAGGACCATTTCCAGCATGTCGATGCGCGTTCTGAAGAACGGCCACTGCTCACGCATCTGCGCCAGTACCTCGCCTTCGCCGCGCTCCAGTGCCTTGCTCAGTGCAGCCTCCCAGCCCAGCCAGGCGGGCAGCATCAGACGGGTCTGCGTCCAGGCGAAGATCCACGGAATGGCACGAAGACTCTCTACACCGCCCTCGCGGCGCTTGGCCGGACGGCTGCCAAGTGGCAAACGCCCCAGTTCCTGCTCGGGTGTCGCCTGACGGAAATACTCGACGAATTCCGGGTTCTCGCGCACCACCGCGCGATAGGCGCTGACCCCATCGCCGGCCATCTGGTCCATCATCGTCCGCCACGCCGGTTGTGGGGGTGGCGGCGGCAACAGGGTCGCTTCCAGCACGGCGGCCAGATAGAGATTGAGGTTCTGCTCGGCGATGTCCGGCAGACCGAATTTGAAACGAATCATTTCCCCTTGCTCGGTGGTCCGGAAGCGTCCGGCCACAGAACCCGGTGGCTGCGACAGGATCGCCGCGTGCGCCGGACCGCCGCCACGACCGACTGTACCGCCGCGGCCGTGAAACAGCAGCAATTCGACCTGCTGCTCGCGACAGATCTCCACCAGCCTTTCCTGGGCGCGGTACTGAGCCCAGGCTGCCGCCGTCGTGCCGGCATCCTTGGCCGAGTCGGAATAGCCGATCATTACTTCTTGTGGCCCGTGCAGACGCGAGCGATAGCCCGGCAGCCCAAGCAGCGTCTCGATCACCGGTCCGGCGTTATCCAGGTCGGCCAGGGTCTCGAACAGCGGTACCACACGCATGGGCCGCTGCAGCCCGGATTCTTTGAGCAGCAGTTGCACGGCCAGCACATCCGAAGCCGAGCCGGCCATCGAGATCACATAAGACCCCAGCGACGCCGCCGGAGCGGCCGCCACCTCCCGGCAGGTTGCCAGCACCTCTGCGGTATCGGCTGCCGGCTTGAAGTAGCTCGGCAGCAGCGGCCTGCGGTTATTCAATTCACGCAACAGAAAGTCGATACGGGTCTGCTCATCCCACTCTTCGTAGCGACCCAGCCCCAGGTAGTCAGTGATCTCGGTCATCGCTGCGCAGTGACGGCTGGAATCCTGGCGAACATCCAGACGCACCAGGAACAGACCGAATGTGACGGCCCGACGCAGGCAATCCAGAAGCGGCCCGTCGGCGATCACACCCATGCCGCATTCGTGCAGCGACTGGAAGCACAGCATCAACGGGTCGAGCAGTTCACGGTTGTCTTGCAGCACCGCTTCCGGCGCAGGCAGGGTTTCGCTCAGCGAGGCATTGGCCCAGTTGCGCGTCGCACGCAGGCGCTCGCGCAGGCGTTTGAGTTCCGCCCGATAAGGTTCGGCGCTGTCACCCACGCTGGCACGCAGAGCATCGCTGGCCTGCTGCATCGACAGTTCTGCGGCGAGATTGTCCACGTCACGCAAATACAGGTCAGCCGCCATCCAGCGCGCCAGCAACAGCACTTCGCGGGTGACCGCAGCCGTGACATTCGGGTTGCCGTCACGATCACCACCCATCCAGGAAGCAAAACGGATCGGCGCGGCTTCCAGGGGCAGATGCAGGCCGGTGGCTGCATGCAGCGCATGGTCAGCCTTGCGCAGGTAGTTTGGAATGGCGTGCCAGAGCGAGTGTTCAATGACCGCGAAACCCCATTTGGCTTCATCGACCGGGGTGGGTCGGATGCGCCGGATCTCTTCGGTGTGCCAGGCCTCGGCAATCAGCCGCTGCAGGCGCGAAGTAATCTGTGTGCGCTCGATACTGTTGAGATCGCGATGATCCAGTGCGGCGAGCTGCGCAGCGATGGCATCGTATTTCTGAATCAGCGTACGACGTGCTACCTCGGTCGGGTGCGCAGTCAGCACCAGCTCGATTTCCAGCTTGCTCAGCTGGCGTGCCAGAGCGTCCGGTGAATGACCTTCGACTTTGAGACGATCAAGCAGCTCGGGCAGTACTCGCGATTCGAATGGCAGCGGCTGTTTATCGTCGCGGCGGTGCATGAGCTGATACTGCTCGGCAATATTGGCCAGGTTGAGAAACTGGTTGAAGGCACGCGCAACCGGCAGCAGCTCGTCATCACCCAGCCCGTCGACGCTGGAACTGAGCTGTTCAGCCCCTTCCGCCGAACCACGTCTGCCCGCTTTGGCACCTTTGCGAATACGCTCGATCTTGTCGAGAAATTCAGCGCCTCGCTGCTCACGAATCGTATTCCCCAACAGCTCACCCAACAGGTGAACGTCTTCGCGCAGACGCGCATCGATATCGGCCATCGTTCCTCTCCCGTTTTTTATCTGGGCTCAGTTGCGTACCCGCTCGGCAGCACGGGCGTACGTGAATTCAAATCCGCTGTGCCAACAGTGCACCAAAAGCCTGCAATTGGACAAATGCTTCAGCAAAAACCTGAACGCCATCAGGGTCATTAATTGTGGCTCCACACCCTTCATATGATGGCCAACATATTGACATTCATCTGAAGGCTTCTGAAAATTCCTGACCGGCCAGTAGATATTTATCTGAACTATTCAAAAACCGTGAAGGTCGGAACAATTAACCATTACAGGAAAGCCCGAAAGGCAGTAGGCGGCTGTAGAACCTGATGCCCGGACTTGATGCAACGACTGTCATGGATAACCACGTTGGAGTCAGACATTGGAGTTGATCAACATGAACACCTTAACTGCCAAAACCAAATTCAAAGGCCTGCGCGGCCTCAAGTTAGCTGCGCTGGCACTCGGTAGCACCTTTATCCTGGCCGGTTGTGCCGGTAACCCGCCTTCCGAGCAGTACGCGGTTTCGCAATCGGCCGTCAACAGCGCTGTCAGCGCTGGCGGTACCGAGTTCGCGGCGGTGGAAATGAAGTCGGCTCAGGACAAGCTCAAAGCTGCTGATCTGGCCATGCAGGATCATAAATACGAAGAAGCACGCCGACTGTCTGAACAGGCCGAGTGGGACGCTCGTGTAGCAGAACGTAAATCTCAGGCCGCCAAAGCTGCCAAGGCCGTGCAGGACGCTCGTCAAGGCGTCAACGAACTCCGTGAAGAAGGCCTGCGTCAGGTGCAGTGATTGCCCCGCACACCCTTCCGTTTTCATGAATTCGTAACTGATTAAAGGACGACCTTATTATGCGCAAACAATTGATGATCCCTGCTCTGCTGGCCATGAGCGTTGCCCTGGCAGCCTGTGCAACCAAGCCAAACCCTAACCTGGAACAGGCTCGCAGCAACTTCACCGCGCTGCAGACCAACCCTCAGGCCACCCAAGTCGCCGCCCTTGAAACCAAGGACGCCAGCGAATGGCTGACCAAGGCAGAACAAGCCTTCCGCAACGATGACGACGTACAGAAAGTCGACCAACTGTCGTACCTGACCAACCAGCGTATCGAGCTGGCCAAGCAGACCATCGCCCTGCGGACTTCTGAAGCAGCGCTGCAAAACGCTTCTGCCGACCGTGCAAAAGCACGCCTGGAAGCACGTGACGCACAGATCGCCGCATTGAAAAACAGCCTGAACGCCAAGCAGACCGAACGCGGTACGCTGGTAACTTTCGGTGACGTGCTGTTCGACTACAACAAGGCCGAACTGAAGCCAACCGCCCAGGGCGACATTGGCAAGCTGGCTGGTTTCCTGCAGGAAAACCCGGACCGTAAAGTGATTGTCGAAGGCTACACCGACAGCACTGGTTCGGCTTCCTACAACCAGTCGTTGTCCGAGCGTCGCGCCAACTCGGTGCGTATGGCTCTGGTACGCATGGGTGTAGACCCAGCGCGTATTGTGACCATGGGTTATGGCAAGGAATACCCGGTTGCTGACAACTCCAGCAACTCGGGCCGCGCTATGAACCGTCGTGTGGAAGTCACCATCTCCAACGACAACCAGCCTGTTGCACCACGCTCTTCGATGAAATAAGCGACTGAGCTGCTGCACCGAAGCCCCGCCTGCGCATACAGGCGGGGCTTTTTCATGGGCGAGGGTTTTTGCGGCTGTCTTATTGCCGAGGCGTTTGCTGGCCGAGGCAACGCACTGCCTGCCTGCGATCATCGATCAATACGCCCGACAGGCCTTTCCGCGACGTATCGAACAACACCAGTACGCCATCAACGCATTGCGCGACCTCGGCGGCTGGCGTGGCAGCGACCTTGTAATCCTCGCCGGGGACGGTTTTGAGCAGGGTGAATTCACCGAGCAGCAGTGCATCCTCGGGCTTTGCGAAGTGCAGGTAGCCGTAAAACCACAGACAGCCCACCGTGCCGATGACGGCACCCACCGCGCTGAGGATCATGCCGTTGAGGTTACGCTCGCGGCTCATGGCGCTGGCGGTGTTGCAGGGGTCGGGTAGTTGGGCACTTCCGCGAGGCGGCGCAGGCCGTTGAAATGCGTCGGGTCATCCAGATAGCGCAGCATCACCTGACGCCAGAGAGGGTCTGCGAACGTCTTTACGTGTTCGCCGCGGGTCAATTGCAATACGCGCGGTGGCGGCGCAGCCTTATACAGCTCGATGCCGTTGGCGAGCGGCACCAGCGTGTCGTCCATGCTGTGAAAGATCAGCATCGGTGTGCCAGCCAGTTTTGGCAGGCCGTTGACCGCGCTGTCGGCCTCCGGGATCAGCCAGGACAAGGGCGTTTTCAATGGCCAGATCAGCCACGACTTGCTCAGCGAGTTTCGCGCAACACTGCGGTAGCTGGCCGGCACGCTGTCCAGCACCAGCGCCTTGAGCCGCGAGCGCTCCTGCGGGTGTTCGGACAGGTAATGCACCGCCAGCGCCCCACCAATGCTTTGCCCCAGCACCACAAGCGGTTTGCCTTGCACTTGCGGTGCAGTGTTCAGCCAGTCGAAAGCGGCCTGAACGTCCTCGTAGACCGCTGGCAGGCTTGGCTCGCCCTGCGACTCGCCATAGCCCCGATAATCCAGCATCAACACTTGATAACCCTGCTCGGGCAACCACCAGACGCCACCCAGATGCCAGGACAGGTTGCCACCGTTACCGTGCAGATGCAGCACCGTACCCTTCACCGGCACGCCTTCCTTGGCGGGCAGCCACCAGCCATGCAGGCGCGTACCGTCGGCAGCGGTGAGGTTCACGTCCTGATACTGCAGGCGCGCCTTGTCGGGTGTGAACGGAACACCTTGCTCGGGATAGAACAACATCGAACTGCAACCGTTGAGCGCAAGGACCAGCGTGAAGATGCCGAGCAGTTTCAAATGAGGTCTCCTTGTTGTTTTCATCGCCACATCACTGCCGAGCTGGCGCGAGACTCAGATTCTCGTTCCCATGTTCCGCGAGCATTGGCCGATAGGCATAGTCATGAGCTTTCGGAGAATGTACCTCTCCTTCGCGAACAAGTTCGCTCCTACGGCCTTCGGCCAGAGTCAAAAACAGGCTGGCGTACAGCGAAGATCGCTGCCTACAAAATATTCGAGTAATCCGCTTCGATACGGTCCAGGCTCAGGTGGTTGAGGAAGTTGGAGAAGCACATCCAGGCTGACAGGGCGTTCATGTCACGGAACTGCTCGGGCAAGTACTTGGGTGCGACCACCAGCCCTTCGTCCACCAGTTGGCGCAGGGTACGCATATCTTCCAGCGTGGTCTTGCCGCAGAACAGCAGCGGCACCTGTTCGAGCTTGCCCTTGCGCACGGCGAGCTGAATGTAGTTGTAGACCATGATGAAGCCCTTCAGGTAGGACAGGTCCTTGGTGAACGGCAGGCCATTGGGCACCGAACCGCGGAAGACGCGACTGGCATTGCCGTAGCTCTCCGACATGCCAAAGCCCTGCTCCTGGTAAAACTCGAACACCTGCAGAAAATCGGCGCCCTGCTCGGCCATGTGAATGGCGCGTGTGCGATTGGTCAGCTTGCGCAGGCGGCTCGGATAGGATGCAAAGGCGATGACTTCCATGAGAATCGCCAGACCTTCCTGCGTCACCGTCGAGGATGGCGGGCCTTTGGACAGGAACGTACAGATCGGCTGGTTTTGCCCGTTCAGCGTGGTGCCCACGTGCACCAGTCCTTCATGAACTTCCAGCGCGCGTACATCGCGTTCGTTGAACATCGCGTCGGTGCGGATCTTGATGTAGTCGGCACCGGCAGCCGCATCGGCGACGATCCCGTCGGATTCGAAAACCCGGATGGTCTCCTCGGCCTCACCGAACACGCGGTTCAAACGCGATTGCAGCAGCGAAACAGCGTCCTTGGCGGTGAGCGTTTTCGGCTCGTCCTTCAGGTCACCGCGCCCGGCAATGTTGTTCAGGTAATCCGAGAGCATCAAGCCGAGATCGGCCAGCGTCGGATCACCCGCATGAAAAGCGTCGGATGCCGCGCCGTACAATTCCTGAGAAATCAGCCCGAAGTCAGACGTACCGCGTGCCTCAAGCATACGCACCACCATGCGGTACTCACGGCACATGCGGCGCATGATCTGCCCGACCGGGTTGAACTGCCCCAGTTGACGCGTGACGTCCCGCTCGATGTTCTGAAACTCTTGCTTCAAGGCGGAAGAGTCGAAACCCAGCGGACGGTTTTCGTAATAGGCGCGGTCCACGGCAGGCAGCGCCTTGCCCTTGGCGGCCAGAAACTCCTTGCGGACGTTCTCATCCCATTTAACTGCATCCAGAATGCGAATCGGCGTCTGTGCAACGACGATCCGATCCGATAAAGCACGAATAGTCTGTTGATACTCGTCCACCGGTACTCCTTGGCTGGCTGTCACGCTACTGCTTGGCGGCGCGGAACAACACGCCACCGCTGGAAAATATCGAAACTGGCAGGATCGTCAAACCGTCTGAACAGCCGATCCGGGGCACTCGCGCAGCAGTATAGTCACCCTCGAAGCGGCTGCGGGGTCCCCAGGACCAGACGCATCTGCCGGGTCAAGATACAGAGCATTTCTTCGTCGGCCTGACGCTGCGGCCCATGCAGCAGGCCTTGATACTCAATGCGACGGATAAGCCCCGTCAACACCTGAGCATCCTGATAGGGCTGCAGGGAACCGAGCACCTGGAAAAACTGACAACTGCCTTGCAGCAAAATTTCCTGGTGGGCCATGACCAATGGCGTCAGGCGCGGGTTGATCAGTGCTTCGTGGTAGAACGCCTGCTCGGCGATCAGATAGTCACGCCGGGTCAGAAGTTGATGGCGGATGTGCTCCATCACCATACGCGCGATATCGTCCGCCAGACGAAAACGGTCGGTCGGACTACCGGAACTGCGGCTCATCATTTCGCGCAGAATGCCTTCGGTGTTCTGCCACAGCCGCGCCAGATAGTCAGCGCTGCGCTGTACATACTGGGCGAAGGCATCGGTCAGCAGATCATCAATGTCCTTGAAGTAATAGGTGGTTGCCGACAGCGGCACACTGGCTTCAGCGGCCACTGCGCGATGGCGCACGGCGCGTACGCCGTCACGCACCACGATACGCATGGCGGCATCGAGAATGACCTGCCTGCGCTGCTCACTGCCCTCGCGCGCAGCCTTGCGGCCCTGATACTTGACACTTTTGGCCACCGCGCTCGCTACTCCGGCGGCCCCTTCTCTGGCAATCGTCACGACAGCTTCCTTATAAGTCGCTCTGAAATGAGTCGATCTGAAAAACACCTAAAAAAAAGCCGCCCATTGAAGGCGGCTGTTTTAACATTGATTACGCTTGCGGGCGCATATGCGGGAAGAGAATCACGTCGCGGATCGACGGCGAGTCGGTGAGCAGCATCACCAACCGGTCGATACCGATCCCCTCGCCTGCCGTCGGCGGCATGCCGTACTCCAGCGCACGGACGAAGTCGGCGTCGTAGTGCATGGCTTCGTCGTCACCGGCATCCTTGTCGGCCACCTGCGCCTGGAAGCGTTCGGCCTGATCTTCGGCGTCGTTGAGCTCGGAGTAGGCGTTGGCAATTTCGCGACCGCCGATGAACAGCTCGAAACGGTCGGTGACGTTCGGGTTTTCGTCATTGCGACGCGCCAGCGGCGACACTTCGAACGGGTACTGGGTAATGAAGTGCGGCTGTTCCAGCTTGTGCTCGACCAGCTCTTCGAAAATCATCACCTGCAATTTGCCCAGGCCTTCGAAGCCCAGCACCTTGGCACCGGCCTTTTTCGCAATGGCGCGCGCCTTGTCGATGTCCTGCAGGTCGGCAGCGGTCAGCTCGGGGTTGTACTTGAGGATCGAGTCGAACACCGACAGGCGCACGAACGGTTCGCCAAAGTGGAACACCTTGTCGCCATAAGGCACGTCGGTGGTGCCCAGCACCAGTTGCGCCAGTTCGCGGAACAGTTCCTCGGTGAGGTCCATATTGTCTTCGTAATCGGCGTAGGCCTGGTAGAACTCGAGCATGGTGAACTCGGGGTTGTGCCGGGTCGAAACACCTTCGTTACGGAAGTTGCGATTGATCTCGAAGACCTTCTCGAAACCACCGACCACCAGACGCTTGAGGTACAGCTCCGGGGCGATACGCAGGAACATTTCCATGTCCAGCGCGTTGTGGTGGGTTTCGAACGGCTTGGCCGCCGCGCCGCCGGGAATGGTCTGCAGCATCGGCGTTTCGACTTCGAGGAAGTCGCGCTTCATCAGGAAGCTGCGGATGTGGGCGATGACCTGCGAGCGCACGCGGAAGGTCTCGCGCACTTCCTCGTTGACGATCAGGTCGACGTAACGCTGACGGTAGCGCTGTTCGGTGTCGGTCAGGCCGTGGTGCTTGTCGGGCAGCGGACGCAATGACTTGGTCAGCAGACGAACGCTGGTCATCTCGACGTACAGGTCGCCCTTGCCGGAGCGTGCCAGCGTACCTTCGGCAGCGATGATGTCGCCCAGGTCCCAGGTTTTCACCTCGGCCAGGGTTTCTTCAGGCAGGGTCTTGCGGTTGACGTAGACCTGGATGCGCCCGGTCATGTCCTGGATCACCATGAACGAGCCACGGTTCAGCATGATGCGACCGGCAACCTTGACCGGAATCGCTGCCTCTGCCAGTTCTTCCTTGGTCTTGTCGACGTACTGTTTCTGCAGGTCGTTGCAGTAGCTGTCGCGGCGGAAGTCGTTGGGGAAGGCCTGACCCTTGGCACGGCCTGCAGCAAGCTTTTCCTTGCGCAAGGCGATCAGGGTGTTTTCTTCCTGTTGCAGGGCTTGCGGGTCGAGTTGTTGGTCGCTCATGTCTTTAAATATTCCATCACAGGTTCGCCCTCGCCTTGCGACGAGGGACTTGAGGTGTCGGCTGACGGTTTACAGCCCTTGCTTGAGGCTCGCGATCAGGTATTCGTCGATATCGCCATCAAGCACCTTGTCGCAGTCGCTGCGTTCGATGTTGGTCCGCAGGTCCTTGATACGCGAGGCGTCCAGTACGTAGGAACGAATCTGGTGACCCCAGCCGATATCGGACTTGGTGTCTTCGAGCGCCTGGGACGCCGCGTTACGCTTCTGCACTTCCTGCTCATACAAACGGGCCCGCAGCATTTTCATGGCGGTGTCCTTGTTCGCATGCTGGGAACGCTCGTTCTGGCAGCTGACCACGGTATTGGTCGGAACGTGGGTGATACGCACCGCCGAGTCAGTGGTGTTTACGTGCTGACCACCGGCCCCGGAGGAACGGTAAGTGTCGATACGCAGGTCCGCCGGGTTGATGTCGATTTCGATGTTGTCATCGATTTCCGGCGAAACGAATACAGCCGAGAACGAGGTGTGGCGACGGTTGCCGGAGTCGAACGGGCTCTTACGCACCAGACGGTGAACGCCGATCTCGGTACGCAGCCAGCCAAAGGCGTATTCGCCCTTGATGTGCACGGTAGCGCCCTTGATACCGGCGACTTCACCGGCGGACAGTTCCATGATGGTGGCGTCGAAACCGCGCTTGTCAGCCCAGCGCAGGTACATGCGCAACAGGATATTGGCCCAGTCCTGCGCTTCGGTACCGCCGGAGCCGGCCTGGATGTCCAGGTAAGCATTGTTGGGGTCCATGTCGCCGCTGAACATGCGGCGGAACTCGAGCTTTTCCAGCGATTCGCGCAGGCGCTCGACTTCGGCTGCGACGTCATCGACGGCAGCCTGGTCTTCTTCTTCGGCAGACATCAGCAACAGGTCTTTGGCATCGGTCAGCCCCGAGGACATTTCGTCCAGGGTTTCTACGATCTGCGCCAGCAGGGAGCGCTCGCGCCCCAGTTCCTGGGCGTAGGCCGGGTTGTTCCAGACGTTTGGATCTTCGAGCTCGCGGTTGACTTCGGTCAGACGATCATGTTTGTGATCGTAGTCAAAGATACCCCCGAATGGTTTCGGAGCGCTCGGACAAATCCTTGATGCTGTTTAGGATCGGGTTGATTTCCATGGTAGGCAGCACTCGCAGGCGAAATTTTCAAAGCCGACGAGTATACCCCAGGCCGGGCCACGAAAGCAGCCCGTCGGGCAGGCGTTGTGAAGCCTATTTTATCGGCCGCTGCCGGCGTCAGCCAGCCGCGACCTGGTTGCGTCCGTTGTTCTTGGCCTGATAAAGCCCTTTGTCGGCATCCAGAATAAGCTGACGGCTTTGCATCCCGACCTGTGGCGTCATGGTTGCTACACCGATACTCACCGTCAGGCTGGAGCCGGGCACTGGCGCAATGTGCGGGATGTTCATGCCCGCCACGCTTTGGCGCAGCTTCTCTGCCAGCAGACGTGCGCCGCCGGGCGAGGTATTGGGCAGGACCATGGCGAATTCTTCACCGCCGTAGCGTGCTGGCAAATCAGATGGACGACTGCAACTGTTACGGATGGCCTTGGCGACTTGACGCAGGGCCTCGTCGCCCTCCAGGTGGCCGAAGTTATCGTTGTAGGGTTTGAAGTAGTCGACATCGATCATCAGCATCGACAACTGGGATTGCTCGCGAATTGCCCGGCGCCACTCCAGCTCCAGATACTCATCGAAATGACGACGGTTCGACAGCCCTGTGAGGCCATCGGAATTCATCAGGCGCTGCAACACCAGGTTGGTATCGAGCAATTGTTGCTGGCTGACGCGCAGGGCCCGATAGGCCTCGTCGCGCTGCAACAGGGTCATGTACGAGCGCGAGTGATAGCGAATACGCGCAATCAGCTCGATGTTGTCCGGCAGCTTGACCAGATAGTCGTTGGCACCCGCCGTAAACGCCGCGCTCTTGATCAGCGGGTCTTCCTTGGTGGACAGCACGATGATCGGGATATCGCGGGTCAACGGGTTACTGCGGTACTCACGAACCAGCGTCAACCCGTCGAGGCCCGGCATCACCAGGTCCTGCAGAATCACCGTCGGCTTAAGCTGCACGGCCTGGGCAATTGCCTGATGCGGGTCGGCACAAAAATGAAAGTCGATAGACTCATGGCCGGCCAGTCCGCGCCGTACAGCTTCACCAATCATGGCCTGATCATCCACCAGAAGCACCATTGCGCTGTTTTCATCCGGTGTCTTGAGCTCATCCGTTTGCAGGTCATTCATGATCTTTCTCCTGATCGCCGACTGCCGCCAAGTTCAGCACTGCAGTCATTGAGTAAATACCTCGATCAAGCGAGGTGCTATGGCGGGCAACGGACAGATTTCCACGGCAGCATCAATGGCTGCGGCAGCCTTGGGCATGCCATACACAGCAGAACTGGCCTGATCCTGAGCGATGGTCAGAAACCCCCGCTCTCGCATGGCCTTGAGTCCCTGTGCACCGTCGCGCCCCATCCCGGTCAGCAGAACGCCGACCGCCTCGCCATTCCAATAACGGGTAACGCTCTCGAAAAACACATCAATCGAGGGCCTGTAAACTTCATTCACCGGCTCCGCCGTGTACGCCAGCGTGCCGTCCTTGAGCAATCGAATATGATGATTGGTGCCCGCCAGCAACACCACACCCGGCTGTGGCGTTTCACCCTCCCTTGCCAGACGCACCGGCAGGCCGGAGGCGGAGCTCAACCAGTCGGCCATACCGGCGGCGAAGACCTGATCGACATGCTGCACAAGGACGATCGCCGCCGGGAAGCTCACCGGAAGCCCCTTGAGCAGAATCTCCAGCGCCGCAGGCCCGCCCGCCGAGGAGCCGATCGCCACGAGCCGGTCACGTCTGGACGGCGCGGCCCGCGGTGCAGCCGCGCCCCGTTCAAAGCCGACACGCTGGCCGATCAGCCAGTCGATATTGAGGATCTTGCGCAGCAGGGGCGCCGCCGCCTCTTTTGGATTGGGACCGCCAATGGCCGGCGTGTCCACCACATCCAGCGCGCCGTGCCCCATCGCTTCGAACACGCGGCGCATGTTCTGCTCGCGGTCGACGGTCACGATGACGATAGCGCAGGGTGTTTCGGCCATGATCCGGCGCGTGGCTTCCACACCATCCATCACCGGCATGATCAGGTCCATCAGGATCAGATCCGGGGTCTGCTCGACGCAACGCTGCACGGCGTCGGCACCATTGGACGCCACCCAGATGATCTGATGTGCGGGCTCGAAAGCCAGCGCACGGCGCAGGGCTTCGATGGCCATGGGCATATCGTTGACGATGGCAATCTTCATCCTTGCGCGTCTCCTATCAATTCGACGACAGCGTCGAGCAAGGCATCATCGTGAAAACTGGCCTTGGCCAGGTAATAATCGGCGCCGGCGTCCAGACCGCGACGCCGGTCTTCTTCGCGGTCCTTGTAGGACACGACCATGACCGGCAAGGACTGCAAGCGGGTATCGCGGCGCAACAGGGTCACCAGCTCGATACCGTCCATACGCGGCATGTCGATGTCGGTAATCAGCAGGTCGAAGTCCTCGGCGCGCAGGGCGTTCCAGCCGTCCATTCCGTCCACGGCCACCGACACCTGGTAGCCGCGACTGAGCAGCAGCTTGCGTTCCAGCTCGCGCACGGTCAACGAATCATCGACCACCAGCACGCGCTTGCGTGATACCTGGTCTACCTGGCGATTGCGTCGATCAATGCGTTCCAGGCGGCCGGTATTCAGCAGTTTTTCCACCGAGCGCAGCATGTCTTCGACATCGATGATCAGCACCACCGAACCGTCGTCGAGCAAAGCCCCTGCCGACACGTCCTGCACCTTGCCCAGGCGCGTATCGAGCGGCATCACCACCAGCGTACGCTCACCAATGAAGCGTTCGACGGCGACGCCATAAACCGCATCGCGCTCGCGAATCACCACGACCTTGAGCGTCTCTCCGGCCTTCTGCGCAGGCGGCCGGTTCAGCAATTGACTGGCCGAGACCAGGCCTACATGGCGCTCTTCATCCCAGAAATGCTGACGCCCTTCCAACTGCAGAATGTCGTCAGGCTGCAGGTCGCGCATACGTTCGATATGAGCCAGCGGAAAGGCGTAGGCTTCACCACCCACTTCCACGACCAGACTGCGCACCACTGAAAGCGTCAGCGGCATTTCAATTCTGAAGCGACTGCCCTCGCCCGCCCATTGCTGCAGCTCGACGCTGCCGTGCATCTGGCGAACCATATGCTGCACGGCATCGAGGCCGACACCACGGCCGGAAATCTGCGTGACCTTGTCGCGCATGCTGAAGCCCGGCAGGAACAGAAAACTCAGCAGTTCTTCCTCGCTCAACTGCGCAGCGGTCTCGGCAGGCGAAAGCTTGCGGTCGACGATACTCTGGCGCACACGTTCAAGGTCCACGCCGCCACCGTCATCGCTCAACTCAACGACCAGCAAGCCGGCCTGATGCGAGGCCTGCAGACGAATCAGACCTTCAGGGTCCTTGCCGGACGCCACGCGCTGCTCGGGCGATTCGATGCCATGGTCCACGGCGTTGCGCAATAAATGGGTCAGTGGTGCATCGAGCTTTTCCAGCACATCGCGATCGACCTGCGTCTTCTCGCCTTCGATCTGCAAGCGGACCTGTTTGCCCAGCTCACGCCCGAGGTCGCGGACCATGCGCGCCTGGCCGTTCAGCACATCGGCGAAAGGCCGCATGCGGCAGGCCAGTGCCGTGTCGTATAACAGTTGCGCACGTTGTGCCGACTGCCAGCCGAATTCATCCAGCTCGGCAGTGTGCCGGGCCAACACCTGCTGCGCCTGGGACAAGAGATTGCGTGCGTCTTCCAGGGCTTTTTGCACATCGGCCGAAGGACCTTCCTCGCCAAAACTGGCACCCAGCACTTCCAGCGCACGGTCGCTGCTGCTTTGCAGACGCTTGAGCCGCTGCATACCGGCCAGCAGCGGTTTGAGGCGCTGAGTCTCGACCAGCGATTTGCTGGACATGTCCAGCAAACCGTTGAGGCGCTCGGCAGTGACTCGCAACACGCGCTCGCCACCTTCGGCCACACGCCGTTCACGCAATGGCGTGAACGGCGCTTCAGGTTCCGGCATGACGGCTGGATGAGCGGGCGCAGGCGATGCTGCGACCAAGGGCTCGGGCACAGCCGCACCGCTGGAAGTCTCAAGCTGAAGCATCGCGCTGGCGAGCAAAGCGTCCGAGGCCGGGTCTGGCAGCGGCGTGCTCACCGTGCGTGCTGCGCCAGCGCCGGAAGTCAGCAACGTATTGAGCCTTTCGACATAACTGTCGATATCAGGCTGACCAATACTGTCGCTGCCTGGCGTGGCGATACGCATCAACAGATCGGTCCCCGACAGCAGCGCGTCGATGTGCTCGGCCTGAAGCAGCAGACGGCCTTCCTGGGCGCTGACCAGGCAGTCTTCCATGACATGCGCGACGCTCACGCCGAAATCGACGCCGACAATACGCGCTGCGCCCTTGAGCGAATGAGCGGCCCGCATGCAGGCTTCCAGCTGATCCGCCTGGGTCGGGTTACGTTCGAGTGCCAGCAGGCCCGCACTCAGTACCTGGGTCTGCGCGTCGGCTTCCAGCGTGAACAGTTCGAACAGCGAGGCGTCACGCATTTGATCTGGCGTCATGTGAGGCTCCGATACACCGCCGACAACAACTCATCTTCGTCCAGCCAGCGCAGGCTGCGGCTCTTCCATTGCAGAACGCCACGAGTGAAACGGGCATTGGCGTGCGAGCCGGACGCCGAAGCGGCTTCCAGCTCGCGCTCGTCAATGGCGTGAATGCCGTCCACCTCGTCGACCGGCACCACCACGGGGCCGCCTTCGGCGCTTAAGATCAGCATGCGCGGCACAACACGCGTAGACGGGGTGCTCACCGCTGTGCTGTCCAGCCCGAGCAGCTCGACCAGTGAGATGCACGCTACCAGAGCGCCGCGTACATTGGCGACACCCAGCAACGCACGCGAGCGCTGGTGTGGCAGTGAATGGATGGTCTGGCTGGGGGCGACTTCCGAGAGGCAGCGCGACGCCAGCCCCAGCCACTCTTCGCCAAGACGGAATACCAGAATCGAGCGGGTCTCGAGGTCGCGCAGCAACACCGAGCCCTGAAAATGTTCATGCGACTCCTGGGCCAGCGAATAGCGGTCCAGCAGTCGGGTGGCGGCGGCAGAATAAACCGCGCAGTTGCGGCAGTGGATGTGCTCTGCAAGCAGCGGGCAGGAGCGATCGCCATGAATGCCGATGCGGTTCCAGCAATCATCGATATCCTGGGCCTGATCATGGGTCAGACTGGAAAAACCGGACACGCCCGTCATCAGTGGTTTCCTTGTTTATTCGCGCCACGCGCAGCGCGGTCCTGCAAGCGGCGCGCGCCGGCAGTGTCACCCTGGGCCGCCAGCAATGCCGCCAGTTGGGCCAGCGACTCGGAGTGCTGCGGTTGCAGATACAGCGCCTTGCGATAGAAGCCCTGCGCCTGTGGCACACGGCCCTCCACTTCACTGAGCAGACCCAGCCAGTAAAACACCTGCGCGACCGGCTCATGCTGTTGCAGGTAACGCTCGCATGCAGCCCGCGCTTCGGCAGTTTTGCCTTCGTTGGCCAGCCCCGCAATCTTGTCGAGCACTGCCGACACCTCGCTATTGGCCTGCGCAGCGACTGGTTTTGCAATAGGCGCAAATGCAGCTGATGTGCGCGGCGCAGGTCGTGGCGCGACCGCTCTGGCAGGCGCCTCGACGACAGGACGCGGGGCAACGGGTGCAGCGACCTGTTTTGGCGCCGGGGCCGGCACCGCCGCATCGACGGGCGCGTGCCGAAAAGCGAATGACTGGGCGATCCCCGTCGAGCGCATGCCGATAGCGGCCAGCAGATTGCCCTCTGCCGGACCGATAAACAGCAGGCCGTCTTCACGGGTCAGTTGTTTGAGCACCTTGAACACATGTTGCTGGGTCTGTCGATCGAAATAGATCACCAGATTGCGGCAAAAAACGATGTCATAGGCCACGTGCGAGGCGAGTTTTGGGTCCAGCAGGTTGCCCGGCTGAAAACTCACACAGGCGCGCACACTGTCAGCGATTTCAAAGCCGTCAGCGACCGGATTGAAATACCGCTCGCGATAACTGATGTCGCTGCCACGGAAGGAGTTTTTCCCGTAAACGCCGTGCTCGGCCTTGGCAATCGAAACAGGGCTGATATCGATGGCATCGACCTTGAATTGCCTGGCGTCGACCCCGGCGTCGAATAACGCCATGGCGATGGAATATGGCTCCTCACCGGTCGAGCACGGCAGGCTGAGAATGCGCAAGGGGCGCGCACCGGCAAGACTGGCGATACGCTCACGGGCCAGCATGCCCAGGCTGAGAAACGATTCGGGATAACGAAAGAACCAGGTCTCGGGAACGATCACCGCCTCGATCAGCGCCTGCTGCTCCTGCGGCGACGAGACCAGCAGATGCCAGTAGGCATCGCTGTCAGCGCAGTGGGCAGCCGCCGCCCGCTGACGCAGGGCGCGCTCGATGATCGCCTCGCCGACGGACGTCACATCCAGGCCGATACGCTCCTTGAGAAAGCTGAAGAAGCGCGAATCATCCACCTTCATTGCGCGTCCTCAAGCAATTCGAGGTCAATCGGCGGCACCGGGTACAACAACTCGCGGACCGGCTCGCTCAACAGCTCGTGGACATGAATCCACTGCAACAGGCCCTGCTCATCCTCACGCACCGGCCCCAAGTAAGGTGACAGGCGATTGTCCAGCCCGTACGCCTTGAACTGCGCAACAGGGCAGCGCAGCGTCTCGGTGGCCTGTTCCAGAATCAGCCCCAGCAACTGCGCCGGGTGCGCGTCGTCGTAGCGATAATGCACCAGCACCATGCGCGTACTGGTCCGCGAGCGGGCCGGTTGACCGGAATTCAGCGCACTGATGTCGATCACCGGGACGATCTCGCCGCGATGGGCAAAGATTCCCGCCACCCAGTGTGGTGCCTGGGCAATCGCCTTGAGTTTTACCCGCGGCAGAATTTCAGCGATCTCGGTCGCGTCCAGTGCATAGCGGTCTTCGCCGATGCAAAACAGCAGAAATAGCTTGCTGGCGGTCAGTGGCGTGCCATTGCGCCTCGGCGATTGATCGCTCATTGATCCTTCAGACCTTGAAACGCGAAACGCCACTGCGCAGCCCGACCGCGACCTGACTCAACTCGTCGATGGCGAAACTGGCTTGACGCAGTGAGTCGACGGTCTGGCTACTGGCATCCGCCAGTTGCACCAGCGCCTGGTTGATCTGTTCGGCGCCGGTGGCCTGGGCCTGCATGCCTTCGTTGACCATCAGCACACGGGGTGCCAACGCCTGAACCTGATGGATGATCTGCGACAATTGCTCGCCGACCTGAGTGACCTCGAACATGCCGCGGCGCACCTCTTCGGAAAACTTGTCCATACCCATCACGCCAGCAGACACCGCCGACTGGATTTCCCGCACCATCTGCTCGATGTCATACGTGGCAACGGCAGTCTGATCGGCGAGGCGACGCACCTCGGTGGCCACCACTGCGAACCCGCGACCGTATTCACCGGCCTTTTCGGCCTCGATGGCGGCATTGAGCGACAGCAGGTTGGTCTGGTCGGCGACCTTGACGATGGTGACGACGACCTGATTGATGTTACCGGCCTTCTCGTTGAGAATCGCCAGCTTGGCGTTGACCAGATTGGCAGCGCCCATCACCTGATGCATGGTGTCTTCCATGCGTGCCAGGCCCTGCTGGCCGGAACCGGCAAGAACCGACGCCTGGTCTGCCGCCGAAGTGACTTCGGTCATGGTCCGCACCAGGTCCCGCGAAGTGGCGGCGATTTCCCGCGACGTAGCGCCGATCTCGGTGGTGGTTGCAGCGGTTTCGGTGGCGGTGGCCTGCTGCTGACGTGACGTTGCAGCGATCTCGGTGACCGAGGTAGTGACCTGTACCGAGGAGCGCTGCGCCTGCGCAACCAGCGCGGTGAGCTCAGTGACCATGTCGTTGAAACCGGTCTCGACCGCATTGAACTCGTCCTTGCGCGACAGGCTCAGACGGGTGCTCAAATCCCCCTTGCGCATGACGTCCAGGATACTCACGATCAATTGCATTGGAGCCATGATCGAACGCATCAGTAACAGACCGCAGGCCGCAGCCGCCAGCACAGCAACCAACAGCGACAGGATCATGCTGATCTTGGCCGCCAGCACGGCGTTGACAATGTTGGTGGTGGCCTGATCAGCCAGCTGTTTGTTGGCCACGATAAGCTCATTGAGCTGCTTGCGGCCGGCGAGCCAGACCGGGTTGACATCGCCATAGAACTCGGCACGCGCGCCTGCGTAGTCGCCGCGATCGTACTTGGCGTGAACCTCGGCGAGCATGCGCGAATAAGCTTCGCGGCGCTTTTCGAAAAGCGCGAAGCTGTCTCTGTCTGAATCATCGAAAATGGACTTCTTGTAGCCGTCCATCTGGGCCTGCAGGTTTTCGTCAAAGCCCTGAAACTGGTCTCGTTCCTGCTTGGTCAGCGGCCGCCCCTGCCCTTCGGCAATCAGCTCCAGCGTGCGGATGTAACTCTCGCCCCAGGCACTGCGCACCAAGGTGCTGTAGTAGACACCGGGCAACGCATCGAGACGTACATCTTCCTCGCTGGACTCGATGGACAACAACCGTGAATAAGATACAACCACCATCAGTAGCATGATTGCGATGATGACGGCGAAACTCGCCAGAATCCGTTGGCGCAAGGTCCAGTTCTTCACAGTCAGCCCTCAAGAGTTCAACGACGGCGTCGGGCCGTGTTCAAGAAGCGGACCGACGGACGGTCCAAACGGCGTGAGTATAGCCCAGCCGTCAAACGTTACATGGGTAATACAAAATGAAGTCACGGCCGCTATCGAACGCCGCTATTTCACCCTTCTTCATGTCTTGTCGGCCATCGCGACCACTACTTGAGCAATGGCCTTCAGAAACAGCGAGAGTACATAGATAGTTAGCACTTGCACGGCAAGTCGCGGCCGTAAGCTTTGTCGCCTGTTCATTCACGACAAGGCACTTAAATGCTGGATCTATCTCTGACGGGCAAGGCTCCTGAGCCCCCGCATCTGCAACTGATAAAAGACAAATCCCCCGAGTGGCTGCTTCACGCAGCGCCGGCAACCCATGCAACCTTGCGCAAAGCCCTTCGGCGCCCGTTGCGATGGCTGGCAGGCGCACGCAAGTCCAGCCCTGATCAGCTCGCCGAGCTGCAGCGCCTGTATGCCGAGCATCGCAAGTACGAACAACAGGTTCGTCCGACGCTGGACAGTCTGTCGACGCTGGAGAACTTCGCAAGGCCCCTGCTGACAGCTGCCATCAAGGATCGCTTCGGGCTGGAAGTGGACGTCGCCAACACCTGGCTGTTCCACGCCAGCCGTGCACGGGTCGACCAATCATTCAATACGGCATCCAGAGACCCGATAACGCAGGCAAACATTGCCCTGAGGGCGTCGACCCAGAGCCTGCTAAAGGCCGCGTTGCAGAATTTCGAAGCCTGGGAAACAGCTCCGGGCGCAATGGACTCCAGCACCGGGATCAAGGCCCAGGTGTTCTCTTCGTTCGACATCATCGGCCAACAGATCAGCGGCACGTCCTTGCCGATCCCCCCGACCGGCTTTGCGGCGCTGTGCCGTGAGCTGGATCTGGGCGGCCAATATCAGGCGCATATCCAGGCCGCCTTCAGCAGGCCTTCGACACCCGACGAAACGGCAGACGCTGCGGCATCGAGACTGCGCCAGAGCTTCATGCAACTGGAAGCATCGTCGATCCGGCTACAGTTGCAGATTGCGTCATTGCAACAGCTGATCAGCCGGGGTTTGCAAGGCGCCTTACTGGAGCTTCTCGATGGCAAACAGCATGTCCGACTCGATAACCGGCCGGTCAGTTGCAGCGTACTGTGCCTGGGCGATATCGAACTAACCGGTATTCTGGTGATTGGCAAAGACCGGGAGATGGCCACGCAGACAGAACGGATTGTGGTGTATATCCCGGATGATCCCGTTGCGCCGCTGAAGGAGTACGACTCGGTCGAAGTGTTTATAAACGCATTGCGCGACCGGATGTTCATTAACGGCTACCTGAACTTCTTCATGCGCTTCATACCTGCGCGCCATCGAAGTGCCTTGTTTGAAAAGTTGTCCGAGCGCCTGCACCCCAAAGTCAAGAAAGGCGGCATTTTCGAGCGTCAGTGGCTGGAGCGTGAGGCGGATAGAAACGCCCGACTCGACCTGAGAGAAACCGTGCTGCAAGGTCCGCTGCTGGACAACCTGTACGAGCGCAAACGCGCAGCCTTGCGCGACGACGCACTGTTTCATGGTGTGCCTAATGCGGCACAGGACCAGAAGACCTTCGATGAGCGCGTGCAGTACTTCATGGACACCGCCTTCAATGTTCTGAATATTGCAGGCTTCGTGGTTCCGGTATTGGGCGAGGTGATGATGGCGGTCACCGCTATCCAGCTGGCTCACGAAGTGTATGAGGGCGTGGAGAGCTGGGCCAGGGACGAGAAGCAGCAGGCGTTCGCCTACCTGTTCGATGTGGTCGAGAACGTTGCGCTGATATCGGCGCTTGGCGCTGCGGCGACGAGCGCAGCAGGCATCCCGGCGGTACAGGCGCCCGAATTCGTGAACAGCCTCAAGCCCGTGGATTTGCCGGGCGGCATGACCCGCCTGTGGAAGCCTGATCTGACCCCCTTTGCCCATGACATCGTCCTGCCCAAGGGTCTGCAGCCCGACGCTACAGGCCTGTACACATGGCAGGGTAAACAATGGTTGCCACTTGAAGGACGCACCTATTCGGTCAGCTCTGCCGCCAACGGCGACGGTTACCTGATCGAGCATCCGACCCGCGCGGACAGCTACCGGCCCGCCTTGCGACACAACGGCGCCGGAGCATGGCTGCATGAGCTCGATCAGCCGCTGGCGATGGAAGGACTGAACCTGTTTCGACGGCTGGGCTATTCCAGCGATACGTTTTCCGACAGCACCGCCAGGCGCATCGTCAATGTCAGCAACACGCCTGAATCGGTGATGCGCGAGGCACTGACCGATCAGCGTCGCCCTCCCGCATTGCTTGAGGACACTGCGCGCCGGTTCCAACTGGACCAGGAGATCGAGCACGGCATAGAGCAACTGGAAGCCAACGATGTAAACGCGGCGGCACCGCTTCAACTTGAACTGCTGAGCCAGGACCGTGGCTGGCCTGGCAATCGCGCGCTGGTGCTGGTGGATGCCGAGGGCCAAAAGCTCCAGACATTCGCCCCGGCGTACCAGCCGGTCGCGGCTGACACCCTCGACATCACTGTACATGCCGATCAGCCGGATGCCCTGCGTCAGGTGCTGGAAAAGCTCAGCAACAACGAAATCCGCACCCTGCTCAATGAAGAGTTCGGCGCAGGTCAGCTTGGCATGTCACCGCGACTGATCACGCTACGGGCGCAATTGGCGGCACGCGCCCGCGCCACCAGAGGCTGGCTGTTCGAGTCCCGTTACCGCGCATTGAACGTCGCCGAGGCGGACGGAGCGCAAACCTTGCAGAAGGCATTTCCCGGCCTGCCACCTTTGGTCGCTCAGGAGCTGGCCAGCCACGCCTCGTCGGCAGAGCGACTGCAACTGACGACGGAACGCCGTGTGCCACTGCCCATTGCCGAAGAGGCCAGCGCCTATTTACAACAAGTGAGGCTGGCGCGGGCCTATGAGGGGCTTTATCTGACCTCGGTCTCCAGCGCCAACAGCGACTGTCTAGCGTTGCACAGCCTTGAAGCCCTGCCGCAATGGCCTGCACAGGTCAGGCTTGAGGTCCATAACCGGTATTTCGGTGGCCGTTTGATCGACAGCATTGGTCCGACGGATGCGCCGGTACGCAAAGTGCTGATCAAGGACGGCAATCGCTACGAAACCCGTGACGCCGACGACCGGCACCTGCACGGGCTCGACGATCTTTACTCGTCCGTGCTGCACGCCCTGCCCGATGCCGAGCGCAACCAATTGGGCTTTGCCCACCCCGGCCAGGGTCAGGCGCTGGCAGCGCTGATCCAGGAAAACCCCCTGCCCCGCCGGCACCTCGCGCCATTGCTGAACATGCAGGCGATCAAGCCAGGCACGAAATCTCCCATGCGCCTGGCCGACGGTCGCCTTGGCTATCCGTTAAGCGGCGGCGCCAGGGTCGACTGGCACATGACCGACGAGAGCCTGCTGGACAAGATCCGCATGCTTGAACTGGAAGACGCCTTTCCCGACGACATTCTCAACCGCCTGCGCCACACCGGCTGGGACAACAGAACCATTGATGCGCGCCTCAACGACCTGCTGGGCGAGCAAATGCTGTTGCGCGCAAGTCTCGATGCCTGGGCTTATGAATCCGTGGCAATGCCCGCTATGAGTCAGACTCATATAGACAGTCGCAGGCGTCTCAACGACGCGATCTGGAGCCACTGGCGCCTCAACAATCTCCCCGAGATAGGACGCACGCTTGAGCCGCTGCGCCTGCAGCAGGTCTCGTTGAGTGACTTTCCGCGACATCTGCCGGATTTCTTCTTCAGCCGCGTTACCGCGCTGCGTCTGGAAAACATAGCGGTCGAGCCGGATGCAATTGACCTGGCGCCTGCCGGCATGAACCTGCCCCGGCAACTGAACAACAGCGCCGAACTGGGAGTCTTCCTGCAACGCTTCCCGCATACCCGGGCACTGAACCTGGTCAGTGAGCCATCTGCCGGGCTCGCCCCCGAGACCTCGGTCTTTTTCAACCTGCCTCAACAAGTGTCCCGTGTGCTGCCACAACTGACCGAACTGGGGTTGATCAACCAGGGGATTTTTCTGGATCAGGCGCAGATGAATCATTTACGCAACATGCCCGGCCTGAGGATGCTGGACCTCAGTGGCAATCGACTGATAAGCGTATTGCCCATGGACCTGAGCTGGCTGCACCTCGATCGGCTGGTGCTGGAGCGGGTCGGCATGCACCGCTGGCCGTCCTGGTTGACCGACATGATCCCCAACAACATCCGCGAACTGTCGGTGGCCCACAACAACCTGACGGAACTGCCCGGGTGGATCCTCGACAATCCCCCCAGCGCAGAGCATCGAACCGTGATTGACTTGCGCGGCAACGCCTTGTCCCGACACACCGCAATACACGCACGTATCAACGAAGCGGTCGCTGGCAGTTCCTTCAGTTTTGTCATGGACACTCCGCTTGCCGTGAGGGCCGCTGTGAACAGGCAATTGACACAAGGCGCCGAACTATTTGCCGCCGTTGATCAGTGGACGCATGCCTCCAGCTCAATGGCCGCACCAAGCGAGCAGCTCATCGAATCGCGCCGTCAGATCGGCAGGATCCTGATCAATCACTGGCGAACCTTCAGCCTGGGACAAATCCACAGCCCCCTGCGCCTTGCAGACATTGCGTTGACCGACTTTCCGCGCCAACTGCCAGATTTCTTTTATCGCCAGGTACGCTATCTGCATCTGAGCAGAGTCACCGGCACGGCCGCTGATCTTGATCAACTGTTGCGCCGCATGACTGACCTGACCTCGCTGGAATTGAACGGGCATGTCGCGCCCCTGCTGCAACTGCCACCGGCACTGCTCGAGCTTCGATCACTTCGTTCGCTATCGCTGATGGATCAGGGAATGCTGGTCGATCAACAGCACATCGATTTCTTCGGCCGGATTGCCACGCTTGAGCGGCTGGAACTGGATGGCAACCGGATAGGCGCCATCAACAACCTGAACAGCCTCGGTGGCACAGCGCTCAACTGGCTGTCACTGAACAATGCAGGGCTGGTCGAATGGCCAACCTGGGTGGAGAGCATGGTGCCGGCGCAAATCAGGACACTGTTGCTGGAGGGCAATCTGATCAGCGAATTGCCAGAGCACATACTCGCCAATCCCGGCAGCGAGTTTGCGCACACGGAAATAAGCCTGCTGAGCAATCCGCTTTCCGACGACACCATGCGGCGGGCGCATTTGTCAGAGCGTTATGGACGCTCATTCACTTTCGACATGGACCTGCCGCCCGAACTCAGCGCAATGGACTGGACGGAACACCATGATTCGGACTCATCGATATCAGATTACGAGTCATCAGAGGACAGCCGGGCAGCGACTCCGGAACCCGTCACGGTAGAGCCCTGGCTGGACGACAGCAACCCGTTGAGCACCGGACGGCGCGAGATTTGGGAGCAACTGGAAGCGAGAGAGCACACCCGCCACCTGCTCGACCTGATCGATTCGCTGCGTCACAGCGCCGATTATCGCAACATCGCCAGCCGTGCAGCGCTGCGCGAACGCGTCTGGCGAGTACTGGCGACCGTGAGTGAGGACCCTCAACTGGCACTGACCCTCAACGCCATCGCCGAGGAACCGCTCAGGCTGTTTCATCACAACGACACTTGCTCGGACGGCATCCTTCTGGAATTTAACCAGATGGAGGTGCTGGTGTTCATCCGCCAGTCGTTGCAGGACGTCGTAACGGAGCAGCGTGGAGCCCTGTTGTATCGACTGACCGTGCGGCTGTATCGCCTGTCGGAGCTGGATGTCGCAGCCCGCGAACAGGCCGGAAACCGTGATGAAGCCGAGGTACGTCTGGCGTATCGCACGCACTGGGCCAGCACGCTGGACTTGCCCGTGCCGCCGGAAGGCATGATGTACCCGGCCCACGCCGCCATCAGGCCGGGGGAGTTCGAGACGGCACTGCTTCGCGTGCAAATCGGTGAACGCGGCGAGCCCTTCCTGCGCTTTGCCGGGCAGCAGGATTACTGGATCAACTACCTGCGCGAAACCCACTCTGGACGCTTCGAAGCACTCGAACGTAACTACAGGACTGAACTGCATCGACTCACCGACGAGTTCGAGCAACGCAATATCAGCCTTGACGACCCGGAATACGAAGGACGGATTCTAGAATTCGAAGCCACATTCAAAGAGCAGCAGACAGCGCTGATCAGGGAGCTGACCAACGCCGAAGGAATGGAACATCATTGATTGATCGAGTTGCCTGGCACGCAAGGCGTGCCGGGCAGCCGGCGGCCGGAGCGCCAGTTTACTGAGCGTTCCGCACCTGGCCCTCAAGCTCGGTCTTGAGGCCGGGTTCAAGTTTCAACTCACGCGCCAACTCATCAAGGTAGGCGCGTTCCATGAAGTGCTCTTCATCCACCAGCATCACACTGGCAATGTACATCTCCGCGGCCATTTCCGGCGTGGTCGCGGCCCGGGCCACCTCGGCCGGGTCCAGCGGCTTGTTCAACTCGGCATGAAGCCACTGCTGAAGCGTCTGATCGTTGTTCAGCTTGGTGAACTCTCCCTCGATCAGTTCGCGCTCGCGCTCATCGACATGGCCATCGGCCTTTGCGGCGGCGACCAGTGCGCGCAGGATCGCCTGGCTGTGCTGCTCGGCTTCAGCCTCGGGCAGCCGGTCGATGGTTTGCGGTTCGCGCTGAGCGGTGAGTCCCTGACTGGCCTGCCAGTTGTTGTACGCCTTGTAAGCCAGTACCCCCAGCGCCGCCAGACCTCCGTAGGTCAAGACCTTGCCGCCCATCCCGCGTGAGCGTTTGCCGCGCAGAAGGCTCATGGCACCTGCGGCCAGCGCACCACCACCGGCGCCAGATAGCAGGCTGCCCAGTCCATTCTGGGAAACGCCCTGCCCTTTACCACCGCCAAGCAGGCTGCCGAGACCATTGATCAATGAATCGCTGCCCGACGATTGCTTGCCGGATTTGCCTTTGTTCTTGTCCTGCAACATGCTTTGTCCGGACTTGAGCAATTGATCGAGTAAACCACGCGTATTCACAGGAAGCCTCCTACAAGGTTTGTCAGATAGTTCATTGACCCACAAGTTGAAGAGAAGTCACTGCCTGGCTATTACCGGTTTGCTTCCGGATGTTACGGCTAAAAGCACTACCCGTTCGTCAATCTGCCCCGCGCGACAGCGAAATGCTTGAAACCCGCACCTGTAGCAAAGAGTCAATAATGTACAAGCTGCAGGTAAAAGCAGGCATACAGACCCTTTTCTGAATTGACCCAATACACACGTACATTCATATGAATGCCATTGCACTTCGATTCAGATTTTCAGGAGTTTGTCTGACGTGACATCGCCCACTGGTTTCCCGACCGCCAACGGCAAAGCCGCCGGGATTATTCGATCCAGGGACTGGAGCCAGACACCACTCGGACCGATCGAACACTGGCCGGTATCGCTGAAAAACACCCTGAATCTGATCCTTAATTCCCCGGAGTCGATGTACCTGCTCTGGGGGCCGGAGCTGGTGTTTTTCCACAACGACGCCTATACCCCGATCCTCGGGCCGCGCAAGAACAACGCCATCGGTGCGCTGATCCCGGATCTGTGGGCAGACGTATGGGATCAGGTCGCGCCGCTGGTGATCGATGCGTTCGCCGGCAAGCCCTGCAGCTACACGGATATGCCGCTGAGCATGGCGCGCTACGGCGAGATCGAACAGACATGGTGGTCATTCTCGTTTTCACCGGTAATCGATGAGCACGGCGTGGTGGTTGGCATGTTCTGCATCACCAACGAAACCACCGCGCATGTCCTCAATCAGCAAGCGCTGCAGGAAAGCGAGCGCAAACGCCTGAAACTGATCGATGACCTGGTCAACCTGGAACGACAGCAGACCGCCAGACTTGAACAACGCACACTGGAGCTGGACACGTTTTGGGAGATTTCTCCTGACCCGCTGGCGATACTCGATTTCAACGGTATTTTTCTGCGCGTAAACCCGGCCTGGACAGCGCTGCTGGGCCACCCGGAACACGACCTGCTGGGCACGTCAATCATGACCCTGCTGCATCCGGATGATGTCAGCAGCACCCAGAACGCCTTGAAACACACCATCAACCACGTACTGCCGCTGTTTGAAAATCGTTACCAGCATGTCGACGGCAGCTACCACTGGTTCGGCTGGACCGCTGCGCCTGGCAATGGAATCATTTTTGCACTGGGCAAGCACCTGACCCACGAGAAGGACCGCATCAAGGCCCTGCGTATTGCCGAGGAGGCCTTGATTCAATCGCAGAAAATGGAAGCGGTCGGGCAATTGACCGGCGGGCTGGCTCATGACTTCAACAACCTGCTGATGGGCATCACCGGCAACATGGAGCTGCTGCTGTCGAGGATCAGACAGGAGCGCTTCACGGAACTGGATCGCTACATCAACGCAGCCCTGGAAGGCTCGAGACGCGCGGCATCCCTGACACACCGACTGCTGGCATTCTCGCGCCGTCAGACACTGGCGCCCAAGGCTACGGATATCGACCTGCTGGTCGCGGGCATGGACGAGCTGATCCGGCGCACTGTGGGCCCGGCGATCGACATGCAGGTCAATGCCTCGCACGGGCTGTGGGCGACCCTGGTTGATCCGCATCAACTGGAAAACTCGCTGCTCAACCTGTGCATCAACGCCAAGGACGCCATGCCCGATGGTGGAAAACTGCTGATCCAGACGGGCAACCGTCACCTGACTGCCGCCACTGCGACCAGGTATCAGTTGCCCGCAGGCCGCTATGTGGAACTCTCCGTCAGCGACACCGGCACGGGCATGAGCAACGACGTCATGGCGCGGGCCTTCGACCCGTTCTTTACCACCAAACCGTTAGGCATGGGCACCGGGCTGGGGCTGTCGATGATTTACGGGTTTGCACGGCAGTCAGGCGGCGGCGTGCACATTGCCTCGAAGCTGGGTGAGGGTTCGAAGGTCTGCGTTCTGCTGCCGATGCACGAAGGTGAAGCTGAAACGGTGGCCTTCGATGACAGCCCGTTGCAAGTCCCCGCCTCGAGCACCGGCGACGAAACCATTCTGGTTGTCGATGACGAACCCGCGGTGCGCTTGCTCATTGCAGAGTTGCTTGAAGACCTAGGTTATATCGTTTTGCAGGCTGAACGAGGCGCCGATGCGCTGACCATACTGCAGTCCAAAGCGGCCATCGACCTGCTGATTACCGACGTCGGTCTGCCGGGCGGCATGAACGGTCGTCAGGTCGCAGACGCGGCTCGTGACGTCCGGCCCGACCTGAAAATCCTGTTCGTGACCGGTTATGCTGAAAACGCTGTATTGGCGCATGACACGCTCGAGCCGGGCATGCATGTGCTGCCCAAGCCGTTTGCGATTGCCGAACTGATCAGCCGCGTCACCGAGCTGCTGGAAGGCGAGTAACAAAAATGAGCGCCGTGCGGCGCTCATTTGTCGGTATTGCCAGCAGCGAAGCGATTGGCGATCAGTCGCGCAAGTCAGACTCATGAATCGGCTGATCACGGTGCGTCGCACGTTGATACTGCGCAGGCCAGGTTGCCAGGCGGCCACCCAGGTCTTCATCGGCGCGCAGAGGCCAGTACGGATCACGCAGTAGCTCACGCGCCAGCAGGATGATATCGGCCTGCCCGGTACGCAGAATGTGCTCTGCCTGCGCCGGATCGGTAATCATGCCCACCGTGCCTGTCGCGATGTCGGACTCCTTGCGAACCCGCTCGGCGAAGCGCGTCTGGTAGCCCGGACCGACCGGAATTTCCGCGTTGGCTGACGTACCGCCCGACGATACATCGATCAGATCGGTCCCGATGGCTTTCAATCGACGCGCCAGCTCGACCGTTTCATCGGCGTTCCAGCCGTCTTCCACCCAGTCGGTGGCGGACACACGAACGAACACCGGCAGCTCTGCAGGCCACACCGCGCGTACGGCTTCGGTGACTTGCAGCGTAAAGCGAATGCGGTTCTCGAATGAACCGCCATACTCGTCGGTACGCTGGTTGCTCAGAGGCGACAGGAACTGATGCAGCAAATAACCATGGGCGGCGTGAATTTCCACCACTTTGAAGCCCGCCTCCAAGGCACGCCGTGCGGAATCGACAAACGCCTTGATCAACTCCTGAATCTGCGTTTCGCTCAGTTGCACAGGGGTGGTGTGCTGCGGATCGAAAGCAATTGCCGAAGGTCCGACCGGGGTCCAGCCGCCTTCATTCAGGGAAATACTGCCGTGCTTGCCAAGCCACGGGCGCCAGGTGCTGGCCTTGCGGCCGGCGTGCGCCAGCTGGACGCCTGCAACCGCACCCTGAGCGTTGATAAAACGGGTGATGCGTTGCAGCGGTTCGATCTGTTCGTCGTTCCACAGCCCGAGGTCTTCGGGAGTGATGCGCCCGTCCGGCGTCACCGCCATCGCTTCGGTGATGACCAGGCCGGCGCCGCCAACGGCACGGCTTCCCAGGTGAACCAGGTGCCAGTCATTGGCCAGGCCGTCGACACTGGAATACTGGCACATCGGCGACACTGCGATGCGATTGCGAAGGGTCAATTGGCGCAGGGTATAGGGTTCAAGCAGCAGGCTCATGGCAACCTCTCGTAATGAAAATTCAGGTGTCCAGGTTCCGTTCATTCAAAGAACAGGTTTGGCAGACTGTGTAGTGTCGACAACCCGGTAGCGAGAGGGGTTCCTGCTATCGTCAGCGTGGCGCGATATGCACCACCATCAGTTGCACGGTTTCGTTGCCGCGAAACTCGTTGAGGTCGAGTTTGTAGGCCAGCTCGACCCAGCGAATATTAGGGTTGGGCCAAATATCCCGGTCGACGCCAAACGCAATGCCATCGAGTTTGACGCTGCCGCACTCGGTCTTGAGCACCATCTTCAAGTGACGCTCGCCCACCACTCGCTGCTCGACCAGCTGAAACACGCCGTGGAACAAGGGCTCGGGGAAGTGCTGCCCCCAGGGACCGGCATTGCGCAGCGCGCGGGCCAGTTCCAGATGAAATTCCTCGACGGCCAGCGAGCCGTCGGACAGCAGACGCCCGGTCAGGTCCTGCTCGTCGAGCTGACGACGTACCTCCCGGTCGAATGCTTCGGCAAACGCCGGAAAGTTCTCTTCAGGCAGCGAGAGGCCTGCCGCCATGGCGTGACCACCGAACTTGCTGATCAGATGCGGATGACTGGCCGCCACGGCGTCCAGCGCATCGCGAATGTGAAACCCCGGTACCGAACGGGCCGAACCTTTGAGCACGCCCTCCCCGGCGCTGGCGAACGCGATGGTGGGACGGTGGTAACGTTCCTTGAGCCGCGAAGCAAGGATGCCAATGACACCCTGATGCCACTCGGCGTCGAACAGGCAGAGGCCGAACGGCATCGACTCCAGCGGCAGGTCCTTGAGCTGGGCGAGCGCCTCACGCTGCATGCCCTGCTCGATGGATTTGCGATCCTGGTTCAACTCGTCCAGTTGCACGGCCATTTCCCGCGCCAGGGTCGGGTCGTCGCAGAGCAGGCACTCAATCCCCAGGCTCATGTCATCCAGGCGCCCCGCCGCGTTCAGGCGTGGCCCGAGAATGAACCCCAGGTCGGTGGAGGTGATGCGCGAAGGTTCACGCCGGGCCACTTCCAGAATGGCGCGCAGCCCGGGTCGGGCACGCCCGGCACGAATGCGCATCAGCCCCTGATGGACCAGAATGCGGTTGTTGGCATCCAGCGGCACCACATCGGCCACGCTGCCCAGCGCAACCAGGTCCAGAAGCTCGCCCAGATTGGGCTGGGCACGCTGATTGCTCTCGAACCAGCCGGTCTCGCGCAGACGCGCTCGCAAGGCCATCAGCACGTAGAAAATGACCCCGACACCGGCCAGCGATTTGCTGGGAAAGGTACAGCCTGGCTGGTTCGGGTTGACGATGGCGTCGGCAGCCGGAAGCTCGTGGCCAGGCAAATGGTGATCGGTCACCAGTACTTGCAAGCCGGCCGCCTTGGCCGCCGCCACGCCCTCGACGCTCGAAATACCGTTATCCACGGTGATCAAAAGCTGAGGTTCGCGTTGCAACGCCACTTCGACGATTTCCGGCGTCAGGCCGTAGCCATATTCGAACCGGTTGGGCACCAGATAATCCACATGCGCCGCGCCCAGCAGACGCAGGCCCAGGACACCCACCGTGCTGGCAGTCGCGCCATCGGCGTCGAAATCGCCGACGATCAACATACGCTGGCCCTCGCGCAGCGCAGTCACCAGCAGGTCTACTGCCGCATCGATCCCCTTGAGTTGCTGATAGGGGATCAGCCGCGCCAGGCTTTTGTCCAGTTCGGCCTCGCAGGCCACACCTCGTGCTGCGTACAGACGTGTGAGCAGGGGCGGCAGGTCGCCAAGGAACGGCAAGGTGTCGGGCAATAGACGAGGTTCGATGCGCATGCGGGTCAGCTGATTCTCTTTGCAGTGTCGATGAATGTGATTTCGATCGGAACCGGCGGCTGTCAGCCGCGCTCGCCCGCAAGCCATTGCAACTGGACTTCATGCTGGCCGCGGTCGTCAGTGACGAACACCGTCCCTTCACTGATCATCACATCCCACTTGATGACCCGCGGCATATCCTTGGCCAGCACTTCCAGCACTTCCTGCGGGACGGCGGCGATATTGACGTTTTTCAGGTTCTTGATCGCCGGGATGACCTTGCCTTCCCAGACGCGCAGGCTGCCGTAGGCCAGCAGGCTGGTGCGTTCGGTACGGCGCGAGCACCAGGTCAGTCGGTCGGCGTCCGGCTGGCCCACTTCGATCCAGTGCAGAACCCGGTCATCCAGGCTTTTTTCCCACAGAGCGGGCTCGTCGACATCAGACAGGCCGCGACCGAACGACAACTGTTCGTTGTACCAGAAGGCATAGGCCAGCAGACGCACGGTCATGCGCTCTTCGGTTTCCGAAGGATGGCGGGCGATGGTCTGCTTGACGCTCTCGTACACGCCGCGATCGAGGTCGGTGAGGTTGAGTTCGAATTTGTAGGTCGTGGACGGCTGGGCCATGAACGGGCTTCTAGAGTCTGGAGGGAAGACGGCAAGTCTACCCGATGCCGGGCCTGTGAACGAACTTGCTCGCGCAAGGATGTGTTTGCCCCCCATTTGCAGGACGAACAAAAATCGATAGTTTGAAACAAATTTCTGATACATATCTGTGCTAATGACGATATGCGGCGAGCACCCGGACTCCCAACCGGGGCACCTGAATGTGACGCCACTGGCGCAGCGCCATTCAAAGAGCTGCCAACCCTACCTCAGACTGTTGAACCCTTTTCGAGGATGACACCCGCGAATGCCCCTTCCTGCCTCGTACTGTACAACGGCTCGATTGATGCTCGCCCTGTCGCTGGCTGCCATGCCGTGTATCAGCCAGGCCAGGGAGACGCTGACCTGGCTGATGCGCGACATCCCTCCTTCGACGATTTTTTCCGGTTCCATGCGCGGGCAAGGAGCAATTGATCAGCTGATGCCCTTGCTGACCGCGCAAATGCCCGAATACGATCATGTGCTGATGCGGGTCAACCGCGCCAGGGCTCTGCAAATGCTGAGCGACGACACGTCTCTCAGTTGTGATCCCACCATGCTGTGGACGGCAGAAAGAGCCAGAACCCTGCTTTTTTCCATACCGATCGGCGCCATCCTCAGCAGCGGTCTGATTGTGCGCAAGGAGGAAATGTCGAAGTTCGAGCCCTACGTCGAGGACGGAAAAATCGACGTCGCGGCCTTGATGGCCAGCCGGACGATCAAATTGGGCATCGTTGCCGAACGCAGCTATGGAGAGATGATCGACCACACGTTGCACGACGTCGATGAGGGCACCCTCGTCCCGCACTACGGTAACGATGCCGTCGGCAGCCTGCTGCAAATGGAGCGTCTGGAGCGTCTGCAAGCCTTTATCAGCTTCTGGCCGGAGGCGCGCTATCATGCCATGCAACAAGGCATAAGGCCGGAGGAACTGGCCTTCTTGCCGATCAAGGGCAATCCTGCATACCAGTTCGTCTACGTCAGCTGCAGCAGCTCGCCCGAGGGCGAGCAGGCCATCGCACTGGTCAACCGCGTGATGCGCGTGCTGCGCGAAACCAGCCTGATGGGCTTTTATGCGCAGTGGCTGGAACCTGCGCAACGGGCCGGCTACCTGGAGGACGTCAAGGCACTGCTGGACAAGGAATGACCAGACAAAAGAAACCCCGGGCAGAGGGGGACCTGCTCGGGGTAAACATGACCATTGTGGTCAGTACGTCAGCCCTTGATCACCGGAGCACAATGATCAAACCTGACGTAATGGATAGGAGTGCAGCGAACCCGTCAGGTTCCGGTATCGGAGACGTCGGTTAAGCAACTGTTAAGCAAATGATGGAGTGCCGGCAAACGTGCGGCTGATTGCAGCATTGCGCATGGCGGCAATGACGCAGGGTTCGATTCGACCCTCCGCAACCATCAGATCGCGGCGCAGACCGTCTACCACGTCGGTGAGCTGACGCTTGTCGCTCAGTTGATCAGCGCCAAATGCGCGTTCGATCACACTGGTGCCCGATTTGTCTTTCAGAGTCACCAGACGTTCGCCCCGAGAGCCGGCCGGGCCAATACTGGCCTGATAGGGAGCCAGCGCTTCGCTTAGCAGTAAGCTGATATTTTCCATCCGGATCACCACTCAACAGTTTGAATGCAAAGGTGCTAATCAATGACCATCGGCGACAGCAGAAAGTTCTTTCTATCGCCGAATCGCAGCACCTGTCTGTCATTTCGAGCATGCCTGTTGAATGTGACAAGGAAAAAACCGGACGCCAATGACAACAGAAAGCGAGCTTGTAGGAAGAATCCAACATAATTCCGCTACGCGTCCTACAAGGTGCCTATGCTCTTGATCACTGCGCTAAACACCTCCAGCGCGTGCAATACCCGTATAGCCTTTTCACGGAGCCACCTCTTGAGCGAGTCCGCTGATCGCCCGCTGCGGGTCATCGTGGCTGATGACCACCCGATTTTTCTCATCGGCCTGCGGGTCGTCCTGGAGCAGGACAATCTGGCCAGCGTCGTCGCCGAGGCCTGCAATCCGGACGAACTGCTCCAGGCACTCGAACGCCACGCATGCGATGTGCTGGTGACCGACTTCATGATGCCCGTCGAACGGCAGAACGATGGCCTGCGTCTGCTGCAGCGCATCCGCCGGGACTTTCCGACGCTGCCGGTGATCGTTGTCACGACCCTGAGCAATGCCGGACTGTTTCAGTCCATGCTCGACCTGGATGTCCGAGGTCTGTTGAGCAAGGCCAGCCTTGCCGGAGAGCTGCCTGCTGCCATCAAGGGGGTCAGGCGCGGTGAGCTTTTTGTCGCCGATTCGGTACGCAGCGTGCTGAGCGAAGCCCGTCAGCATGGCCCCGATGCGCTACTGCCGGCAGATCGCTTGTCGCCAAGGGAGCTGGAAGTGTTACGCCTGCTCTCGGCGGGCCATACGGTTGGCCGGATCGCTGCGCAACTCAATCGCAGCAAACAGACCGTCAGCGCTCAGAAAGTCGCCGCCATGCGTAAGCTCGGACTGGCCAATGACGCAGCCCTGTTCATTTATTTGCAGGAAAGCGGAATGTCCTGAAGCGGGTCGTCTCTGCAAACGGCGTGCAGGTGGCCGCTGTCACGCTCGGCGACCCAGCGCATGAACGCCGAGGCCGACATCGGGCGAGCGATGAAATACCCTTGAATGGCGGGATCGCCCAACGCCAGCAGACTGTGGACGTCTTCAATCGTCTCGACACCTTCAACCACGACCGACATCGACAGCCTCTGCGCCATCAGCAAGGCACCGGCCACCACCGCCGATTTACGCGCGTCGTCGGCCATGCCGCGCACGAACTCGGTCGGTATTTTCAGCTCGCTGAAAGGTAATTGCAGAAGACGGTCGATATTCGAGGCGCCCATACCAAAGTCATCGATAGACAACTTGCAGCCCTGCATGCATAACCTCAGCAGGCCTTCGAGCTGCCAGGTTTCCGGGCGCGCGGCGTCCTGCTCGAGAATTTCCAGGGTCAGCGCGGTGGCCGGCACGCCATGACGGGCAAGCGCTTGCGTGATCTGCTCGGCGAAATCCAGCTGTTGCAGCACTTGTGGGTCAATGTTGACGGCAACCGACAGCGCCTCACCCTGCTCGCGCATGGCCTGCGCAGAAAACTGCAGCGCCTGATCCAGCACCCGCCAGGTCAACGCAACGGTGAGTCCTTCAGCCTCGATGGCCTCGATAAATCGCCCGGGTGCCAGCAGGCCGTACACCGGATGCTGCCAGCGAACCAACGCTTCGGCGCCCAGCAACTCGCCCTGCAGACTGACCTTGGGTTGAAAATAGGTGATCCATTGTTCGGCGATGGACGCCACGTCTATCGCTCCGCTGCCGGTCGGGTCAAACAATTCGATGGCGCAAAGAGCGCTGAACGTGCTGCCCGACACTGCTTGCTCTATACAGTCTGAGCGGCCGGGTCCATACGCCTCGAGCAGCTCGTACAACGCCCCCGCGGAGGCCGGTTTCTGCATATAGCCCAGAACGTTCAGGCCTTGGGCGAGCGCCAGTTGCGCCACCCCTTCCAACACGCAGGCGGCAGAACAGCTGACAATGATCAGCGCGCGCGCCAGGCCGTTCTCAGCCATGAAGCGGATCAGCTCCAGACCATCAGGCCCTTCCATCTGCAAGTCACAGATCGCGATGTCGACAGGGCCGCGGCTTTGCAGGGAAAGCCTGGCGACCTCGACGCTGTCGGCCGCCAGCACATCGAACACCTGATTGGCGTTGAGCATCTGATGCAGAGCCATCAGCTGGAAAGGATGGTCTTCGAGAATGAGAACCTTGAGTGAGTGCACGATCACGCCTGCGGAGTCAGAGCCATCGGCCCGGGATAACGCCAACTGTAGCTCGTCCCGGACACCCGCCCCATAGGACATGTCCTAAACCCGCCACACTGTGTCGCTGGATTCAATTGCCTGACCCTGCGGTCTCGGGCACGGCCACCAGTTGCAATTCGATATCCGCGCGCAGACCGGTCATGGCCACTTCCAGTGCCTGCCAGCGTTCGGCCAGGCTGGCCGTGCTCTGCAGCCGAACACTGTCGTCCAGCGCGGCACAGGCCTTGGCAAGCGGCACTGCGTCAACCAGACTCGCAGCGCCCTTGAGCCGATGCAGACAGGCGCTCAGGGTCTTCCAGTCATTGGCCGACACCGCGGGCTCCAGCAACGCGTGCTCATGCCTGAGGTTCTTCCATAATTCGCTCAGCAACCGTTGCATCTGTTGCGGGTTGGCCTGAGTCATGGTTTGTAGCGTGCCGATGTCGAACGTCGGTTCACGTACCCGATCCGCCAACTCATGGGCCAGACGCGCCAGTGACAGCGGCTTGATCAGCAGGCCATCCATGCCTGCCTGCTCGCAACGTGCAGCCTCGTCACTCATTGCGTTGGCGGTACAGCCGATCACCGGGCAGCGCTGACGTTGCTCTTTCTCTTCGATCTGGCGAATGGCCTGGGTCAATGCATAGCCGCTGATACCCGGCATATTGCAGTCGGTGATGACCGCATCGAACACACCTTCGCACCAGCTCGACAACGCCGCCTTGCCGTCTTCGACAGCCGTTACCTGATGGCCAAGAAACTCCAGCTGCCGGGTCAACACCAGACGATTGGCGGACATGTCATCAACCACCAACAGATGAAGGCTACGCGTGTCGACAAGCACATCCGTCACATCGTCCGCGGGCAAAACCGGCTCGCTCACCCTGGTCAACGGCAGATCGATGGTGACCAGGGTCCCCTTGCCCGGCTCGCTGTGCAGGCTGATGTCGCCCTTCATCAGTTCCACCAGTTGCCGGGTAATACTCAACCCCAGCCCGCTGCCTCCGTAGTGTGCGGCCGTGTCATCGCTTGCCTGGGTGAAAGGTTGAAATACCTGCTGCTGACGCTGCGGATCGATACCTTCGCCGCTGTCCTGAATACCAATGCGCACACGCGTGGACTCAGGCGAGTCATGGGTCACGTCGAGCGTCACGACTACCGCACCTTGCCGGGTGAACTTCAAGGCGTTGCCCAGCACGTTATGCAGCACCTGACGCAATCTAAAGGGATCCAGCCAGTAGTCGCCGCGCGCCTGCCCGGAGAATTCCAGGCGCAGTTCCACGCCCTTTTCCCCAGCCTGCGCGGAAAAAAGCTCAATCACGCCGTCGAAAAGTCCTTGCAGGGACGTCACAGCCAGTGACAACTGCATGCCGCCCGCTTCGATTCTGGCCAGGTCAAGACTTTCGCCAATCAGCGCGACCAGTTCCGTAGCCGAGCGGTGAGCCACTTGCAGGCCCTGCGATGGAATCTTGCCCAGGCGCAAGGCTTGTTCGCATTCCAGTTCCAGCAAACCAATGATTGCCCCCATCGGCGTGCGAATTTCATGGCTCATGCTGGCCAGAAAAGCACTTTTTGCCTCATTGGCCTGATCGGCCAGGCGCATGGCTTCCTGAAGCTGCTGTTCCAGTTGCTTGCGCTCTGTGATATCGATCCAGCCGCCGAGCAGCCCCTGCAACTGTCCATCGGCAGCGAAGAAAGGCACCGTCCATTGCCAGACGTCCATACGTTTGCCCGGCAGTTCGATGGTGCGATCAGAAAAGACCGGCTGATGATTCTCCAGCAGAGTGAGGTAATCGGTATGCATCTGCTCGGCCAACGCACGCGGGATCAGATTGACATCCGTGAGGCGTCGGCCATTCATCTGTTCGAAACTGATGCCCAGGCTCTGCTCGTAGCTACGGTTACAGGAAATCAGGCGCCCTTTGAGATCGCGCACATAAATCGGATTAGGGATACCGTCGAGCAGAGCGTGTTTAAAGGCCAGTTGATCATTGAGCTGCCTTTGCACCCTTTGGCGCTGGCGAATCTGTACCTTGAGGCGACTGCTCCAGGTCAGCGACACCAGCCCGATCAGCAAAGCCAGAGACACGACCCAGAACACCCACGGCGGTATGCGCCCCCAGAGCGACGGCTGAGGCAGCGCCGAGCCCAGCCACTTCAGACGGATCGAGCGCAACTCGGCCACCGGAAACTCCTCCAGCGCCTTGTTCAGAATCCCCAGCAGTTCGGGCTGAGTCTTGATCACTGAAAATCTGTCGGGCGACCACTGGCCTTCGACACTTCTGGCAACTTTCAGTTGTCCGGACGGAAACAGGTAAGCCCCCACTTCATTCTGAATGGTCGCGTCGGCGGCACCACTTTCCACCAGCGCACGGGCCTGATCGTAGGTGTCCACCAGGCGCAGCTGGATCAAGGGGTGCTCGCGCCTGATCAGGTCCTCGAGCGCATGCCTGGCCGGCAGTGCCAGTACTTTCCCGGTCAGACTGTCGAGCGATATGTGCGACGAGCGGTCGGAGCGCACTACGAACATCCAGCTATTGCCGCCGAACGAATAGGTAAAATCCAGGAACCGTCGGCGCTCGGTATTTTCCGCGAGCGTCGTGTTCATGTCGGCCTGACCGGCGCGCAGCATGTCGATACTCAACTGCGTGGAGGGCAGTTCCTGATGGACGAACTGCAAGCCGGTCATGCGCGAGATACGTGACAGCACATCTGCGTTCAACCCCACCCAGTGGCCGTTCTTGTCTTTGTAGATATACGGTGGGTGCTGCACGGTCGCGATGGTCACACTCGGATGCTTGAGCAGCCAGCGTCGCTCGGCACTGGTGAGGCGAATGCGTTGTCCTTCAACGTCAGCGCCCAGCCCCATAGTCCAGCGGCCGAGCACTTCACGACTGGTCGAGGGTGCAATGCTGTCCAGGGCGCGATTGATGAAGGTCAGCAAGCGCTGCTCGTCACCCCGCACCGCAAAGGAAAACCCCACCGGGGGCAAACGACTTTCGAATTTGATCTGCAAACCGAGGTAGGGCCGCAGGGCGGTGTAGGCACGGACTATGACTTCGTTGCCGATGAAAACGTCCACTTCACCCTGACTCAAGGCTTCCAGAGCACTGTAGAGGTTAGGCGCAATAATGATCTGGCTGTCGGGATAAACGCGGTGCAGCACCTCCGAATCGGCATAGCCATCAAGCAGCACGACCTTCTTGCCAGCCAGGTTCGACGGCGGGCTCAGATCGTTACCGCGGCCAACGACTACCGATCGATCGGGCATGTATTCGGTTGAGAAGGACAGCCCCTTCACACCCCGCTCGAAACCATTGGCACTGGTCAGCAGGTCTATCTTGCCGCCGCGAAGCGCTTCGATAGCCTCGTCACGCTTGGCGTACCCGGTGACCTGCACCGGGAGGTTCAACTGGTCGCTGACCAGCCCCAGGTAATCGGCACTGATGCCCTGATAACGGTTGCGATCACTGGTGATATCGATCGGCTCGTAGTCTGCGATAGCAATGCCGACCCGAAGTACCTTGCGCTGGTCGAGCCAGGCACGGTCCTGA
This sequence comes from Pseudomonas syringae KCTC 12500, assembly GCF_000507185.2. Taxonomy (NCBI): domain Bacteria; kingdom Pseudomonadati; phylum Pseudomonadota; class Gammaproteobacteria; order Pseudomonadales; family Pseudomonadaceae; genus Pseudomonas; species Pseudomonas syringae. The sequence goes on along the minus strand of NZ_AYTM02000002.1, from coordinate 3,983,559 downwards.
TCTTTGAGCGCCAGATCCGCGGAAACCACAAAAGGGGCTGTCAGTGAAAACGGCAAGCTTTGCGCCGCATTGGCTGCTCCGGCAAAAATCAGCGCCAGCAATACCCATACCTTGCGCCATGCGCTGCATCCCGATGTACTGCCTGCCTCCCTGACTACGCTCTGCATACTTGCCTGCTTCACTACGAATGACTCAACTCTATGGTTCGAAAAACCAGCGAAGTTTGGCACGTAGAAACAGAAAGGCCCGCCAGATGGCGGGCCTAAAGTTGTTACACGACGCTTCTGTCAGAGCGGTTTACCGCGATTACCATGCTGGCTGACAAACGCCTGTATGGCTTTCAGGTCATTTGGCAGAACCGTACAGCGCTCGTCCCGCTCGAACAAATCAGACAAATGTGCAGGCAGTTCAAGCGCTTTTCCTACACCGGCTTTCTCCACCGCCTCCGGAAACTTGACCGGATGCGCCGTGCCCAGAATCACCATCGGCGTGTCCAGACTGCGGCGGCATTCGCGCGCAGCCTTCACCCCGATAGCGGTATGCGGGTCGAGCAACTCGCCGGTGCTGGCGAACACTTCGGCGATGGTCGTGCAGGTGTCTTCATCACTGACCGCCAGCGAATCGAACAGTTTGCGGGTCTCGGTCCAGCGCTCTTCTTCGACGCTGAAACCGCCGCCCTGGCGGAACGTGCTCATCAACTCGGCAATGGCAGCGCCGTTACGACCGTGCATGTCGAACAGCAGGCGCTCGAAGTTGGACGACACCATGATGTCCATGGAAGGCGACAGCGTGGCGTGCAGCGTTTCCTTGACGTACTGATTGCCGCTCATGAAGCGGTGCAGGATGTCGTTGCGGTTGGTGGCGACGATCAACTGGTTGATCGGCAGCCCCATGTTGCGCGCCAGATAACCGGCAAAGATATCGCCGAAGTTACCGGTCGGTACCGAGAACGATACCGAACGCGCAGGTCCGCCCAGTTGCAGCGACGCGTGGAAGTAGTAAACGATCTGGGCCATGATCCGCGCCCAGTTGATCGAGTTGACTGCGACCAGCGGTGTGCCCTTCAGGAAGCTCTGGTCAGCGAAGCTGGCCTTGACCATTTCCTGGCAGTCGTCGAAGTTGCCTTCGACTGCAATGTTATGAATGTTGTCGCCGAAGATGGTGGTCATCTGCCGACGTTGTACATCCGATACCCGGTTGTTCGGGTGCAGGATGAAAATGTCGACGTTATCGCAGCGACGGCAGCCTTCGATTGCCGCAGAACCGGTGTCGCCCGAGGTCGCGCCGATGATCACGACACGCTGGCCACGCTTGGCCAGAATGTAGTCGAGCAGGCGGCCAAGCAGTTGCAGTGCGAAGTCCTTGAAGGCCAGTGTCGGACCATGGAACAGTTCGAGCACCCACTCGTTGCCATGCAGCTGGCGCAGCGGCGCAACAGCACTGTGGGCAAACACGCCATAGGTCTCTTCGAGAATCTTTTTGAAGTCGGCATCCGGGATGCTGCCAGCCACGAAGGGGCGCATCACCCGGAAGGCGAGTTCGTGATAAGGCAGACCTGCCCACGAAGCGATCTCTTCCTGTGTGAAGCGCGGCAGGTTTTCCGGCACGTAGAGGCCGCCATCGCTGGCCAGACCAGTCAACAGCACGTCTTCGAAATTCAGGGCCGGCGCCTGGCCGCGAGTACTGATATAGCGCATGGGATCAAACCTTTGGTCTGTGCTGAAAGCCAGGGTTCCAAGGCTGCAAGGTCGAAACGACCGGCTTGCAGCCTGGAGCTGAGAGCTTGCAGTTGATGTTAATTAAGGTGCTCGACGCGGATACGAACCACCGGGCCAACCACGTCCTGCAGGGCTTCCAGGGCTTGAATGGCGTCATTGATACGCTGCTCCACTACCCGGTGTGTCAACAGGATCATCGGCACCAGGCCATCGTGTTCTTCGACATCCTTTTGCATGATCGATTCGATGTTGATACCACGCTCGGACAGGATGCTCGCGACCTGAGCCAGCACGCCCGGGTGATCCTTGGCTTGAATGCGCAGGTAATAGGCGCTCTCGCAGGCTTCGATCGGCAGGATCGGGTGGGCGGACAATGAATCTGGCTGGAAGGCCAGATGAGGCACGCGATTTTCGGGGTCAGAGGTCATCGCACGGACCACATCGACCAGATCGGCCACCACTGAAGATGCAGTGGGCTCCATGCCGGCACCTGCACCGTAGAACAGCGTCGAGCCAGACGCATCGCCATTGACCATCACAGCGTTCATGACGCCGTTGACGTTGGCGATCAGGCGATCGGCCGGGATCAACGTCGGGTGTACGCGCAGTTCGATGCCTTGAGACGTGCTGCGTGCAACGCCCAGGTGCTTGATGCGATAGCCCAGCGCTTCGGCATAGTTGACGTCTGCAGTCGTCAGCTTGGTGATGCCTTCGGTGTAGGCCTTGTCGAACTGCAGCGGAATGCCGAAGGCAATGGAGGCAAGGATGGTCAGCTTGTGTGCCGCATCGATTCCTTCGACGTCGAAGGTCGGATCGGCTTCGGCGTACCCCAACGCCTGAGCCTCGGCCAGAACATCGGCAAAGGTACGGCCCTTCTCGCGCATTTCGGTGAGGATAAAGTTGCCAGTGCCGTTGATGATGCCGGCAACCCAGTTGATGCGGTTTGCCGACAGGCCTTCGCGGATGGCCTTGATGACCGGAATACCACCGGCAACAGCTGCTTCAAAAGCGACGATAACGCCCTTCTCACGCGCCTTGGCGAAGATTTCATTGCCATGCACAGCGATCAGCGCCTTGTTGGCGGTTACCACGTGCTTGCCGTTTTCGATGGCCTTGAGCACCAGGTCGCGGGCAACGGTATAGCCGCCGATCAGTTCCACGACGATGTCGATTTCAGGGTTGGTCGCAATGGCAAACACATCGCTGGTGGTCGGCGTACCGGTAATCTGGCAATTGGGGTTTGGTGTACGAACCGCAATTTGCGCAACTTCGATTCCACGCCCGGCACGGCGGGCAATCTCCTCGGCGTTACGCTGAAGTACGTTGAAAGTACCGCCACCGACAGTACCCAGCCCACATATGCCTACTTTGACCGGTTTCACTGATGAACTCCCCGAAAAACAGCCGAACCTGAATCGGCTGTGGAAAAACGGCCGCATGGCGCCATGCGGCTGAAATTTTGACGACACTCCGGCTGCTTGCGCCCTGTCTGCACAAGGCGCGTCTGAAAACACCGGCTTATTTGGCGCCCAGTGCCAGCTTGGCAACCTGCGCCGCAGGCTGATAGCCCGGAATCACCTGACCGTCGGCCAGGACAATCGCAGGCGTGCCGTTGACGCCGATCGACTGGCCGAGCTCATATTGCTTGCTGACCGGATTGTCGCATTTGGCGGCCTTGATGTCCTTGCCATCGACCATACGGTCCATCGCGCCTTTGCGGTCCTTGGAGCACCAGACGGCCTGCAACTGCTCGTCACCCGGAGAGCCAAGCCCCTGACGCGGGAAGGCCAGGTAACGGACTTCGACACCCATCTTGTTCAACTGAGCGACTTCCTGATGCAGCTTGTGGCAATACGGACAGGTGGTGTCGGTGAATACCGTGATGTGAGACTTGGTCTCGCCCACCGCCGGATAGATCACCATCTCGGAAGCAGGAATGGCATTGATGGTCTTGGAAATGGCCAGACGCTCGGTCTTCTCGGTCAGGTTGACCGGCTTGCCGTTCTGCACCTGAAACAGGTAACCCTGCACCACGAACTGACCGTCGGCGCTGGCGTACAGGACGCGGCCGCCCTTGAGCTTCACTTCATAGAGGCCATTGAGCGGGCTCGGCGAAATACTCTCGACCGGCAGCTGCAATTCCAGCGAGTCGAGCGTCTTGCGGATGGCCTGATCGGGGGCTGCATCCGCCAGGGCAGACATACTGAAGGTGCCGGCCAGCATCAAAGCGGCGGCAGCGAAAATCTGTGGCAAACGCATGAAAACTCCTATGACGGCGGACAGGCTGGCAACTGTCGAAAAAAGGCGTGCCAGCCTTGATAGGCGAAACCGGCAAAGCCTACCACATAAGGCTCGCGGGGCCGACAGGCCGTCATGATTCGGGAGATTTCCCGGATGGATTGCAGACTTTTCCTGTGCAGATCGGAATGGGGCGGTCACAGCCCCCACCCCTGGCAACCCCTTACCCGCGCCTTGCGCTTTGACCGAGCCGTCTGCGTTGTAACGCTCAATGATTTTCAGCTTCAATACCGCATCGGTGCCGTCGCAATCAGTCATCCAGGCGAACCACGCCTTGTCTGGAAAATCTTCACGTTTGTAAGTCTGCATGAAGTTCTTGCTTCGCCACGATTTCAAATAAACCTCTTGAGCATCCGTGCGGTCAATCGAGAACTTACTGCCTCTGCAATCTGCTATCCCGGCCAGATAAGCATATCCAGATTCTTCTGATTTATGGACCCAACCGCCTTCGCTAACGGCTAAATAAATAGGCGGCTCTTGCTCGGGAGCCTGGGAGGCCGTTATTTGGTTTTCAGGCGGCGGTGTTCCGTCTTTGTAAACCGTTTCCTCATATAAGAGCTCCACACCTTGCCCTTCCTCCACCAATGATTCATTTTTTGAAAGCGTTGACGACACTTTATCCGGCGCCGCAAACCCTTTGAAAAACATAACGTAGTCGCCCTCATCATTGGGCTCAAAGTAAATCCTGATCGATTGTGTGAGCCTTGAATTGGCACAGAGCTCATCCACCTCTTCCAGCGCACCTCCTGCAGCAATTTTTGAAAACCCCAGCTTGGTACCGTCCTTCAGGTCAAGCGTCGCCAGAAATGAACGCTCTTTTTTTTCGTCAGACATGTCAATCATCCTTGATAGTGAGTTTCAGAAACCTCACCTGAATGATAGGTGCCAGCGGACACTGAGCGCATACATCAGTAGAACGATTGGTAATAATCATTCTTAAAACACCGCCTGACTCTCGAATCTATCAACAGAGCACTAACCCCGAGGATGATGCTTGGCATGCAATTCCTGCAACCGCGCGCGCGCCACATGGGTGTAGATCTGCGTCGTCGAGAGATCACTGTGCCCGAGCAACATCTGCACCACGCGCAAGTCAGCGCCGTGATTGAGCAGATGGGTGGCGAAGGCATGGCGAAGGGTGTGCGGTGACAGAGATTTGCCGATACCCGCAACAGTCGCCTGATGCTTGATACGGTGCCAGAAGGTCTGGCGGGTCATCTGGTCGCCGCGGGTGCTCGGGAACAGCACGTCGCTGGGCTTTCCGCCCAGCAACTCGTCGCGGGCACCGCGCAGGTAACGCTCGACCCAGACGATGGACTCTTCGCCCATGGGCACCAGTCGCTCCTTGCTGCCTTTGCCCATCACGCGCAGCACGCCCTGACGCAGATTGACCTGCTCCAGGGTCAGGCTGATCAGTTCGGTCACGCGCAGACCGCAGGCATACAGCACCTCAAGCATGGCGCGGTCACGTTCGCCGATGGGTTCGCTCAGGTCGGGAGCAGCAAGCAATGCTTCGACATCGGCTTCGGAAAGCGATTTTGGCAACGGTTTGCCCAACTGAGGCATGTCGATCTGCAAGGTAGGATCGACGGAAATCAGCTTTTCGCGCAGCAGATAGCGGTAGAAGCCACGTGCGCCGGACAGGAAACGCGCCGTGGAGCGAGGCTTGTAGGCATTCTCAACGCGCCAGGCAAGATGATCGAGGATGACTTCGCGCCCTGCACTGATCAGGTCAACGTTGCGCTCCTGCAGCCAGCCGTTGAACAGCGCCAGATCACTGCGGTAAGAATCCCGGGTATTGTCGGACAGCCCCTTCTCAAGCCAGAGCGCGTCCAGAAACCGGTCAATCAGCGGGTGGTCGATGGCAGCCATGTTCACTCAGTGCATGTGTCGGTAGACAAGGGATGAATCATCAAACAACAGACAGCAAAAAGGCAGCCCTGAGGCTGCCTTTTTTATGCATCGAAAAACTGTATCAGGACAGTTTTTCCTTGATGCGCGCTGCTTTACCGGACAGGTCACGCAGGTAGTACAGTTTGGCCTTGCGAACGTCACCGCGACGTTTCACAGCCATGCTGTCGATTTGCGGGCTGTAAGTCTGGAAAGTACGCTCAACGCCAACACCGTTGGAGATTTTACGAACAGTGAAAGCACTGTTCACGCCACGGTTACGCTTGGCAATTACAACGCCTTCGAATGCTTGCAGACGAGCGCGGTCGCCTTCCTTCACTTTAACCTGGACGACGATGGTGTCGCCTGGTGCAAAGGTAGGGATCTCTTTGGTCATCTGCTCTGCTTCGAGGGCAAGAATGATTTTGTTAGTCATGCTGGTGCTCCTAAGGTAATCCGTCTGGATCGACCATCGATACGTTAACTATCGTCCCGCTCGCGGATGTATTCCGCCAGCAGCTTCTTCTCTTCTCCAGAAAGCGAGCGGCTTTCCAGAAGATCAGCGCGTCGTTCATAGGTCCGCCCAAGGGACTGCTGTAAACGCCAACGCCGGATGTGCGCGTGATTGCCACTTAGCAACACGTCGGGAACACGCTGATCCGCATACACCTCAGGTCGGGTGTAATGCGGGCAATCCAGCAGACCGTCCGTGAAGGAATCTTCCTCCGCGGAGTCCACATGCCCTAAAGCTCCAGGCAGCAGCCGCGTAACCGCGTCAATCAGGACCATCGCCGGCAGCTCGCCACCGGAAAGAACATAGTCACCAATCGACCACTCTTCATCGACATGAGCATCAATAAAACGCTCGTCAATGCCTTCATAACGACCGGCGATGAGGATAATCGCTTCCTCCTGCGCCAGTTCGCGTACCGCAGACTGATTCAGCTGGCGGCCTTGTGGCGACAGGTAAATCACCTTCGCCGCATCCCCTGCCGCTTGCCTGGCCTGAACCAGAGCATCTTCAAGGGGCTTGATCTTCATCACCATGCCCGGACCACCGCCAAATGGGCGATCATCCACAGTGTGATGGCGATCAGTGGTGTAATCCCGCGGATTCCAACAAGTGAGCTGCAACAGCCCTTGTTTCACCGCACGGCTGGTAATGCCGTATTCGCTGATGGCGGAAAACATCTCGGGAAACAGACTGATGACTTCTATGCGCAGGCTGGCCATGGCATTCAGAAGTCCGCGTCCCAATCCACCTTCATCTCGCCAGCAGCCATATCGATTGCCAACACGCATTGCTCTGTATAGGGCAACAGGCGTTCACGATCATCCAGGCTACCCGCGCAGGGCTTTACAACCATTACATCGTTCGAACCGGTTTCGAGCAGGTGATCGATTTTCCCGAGCAATTGCCCGAGTTGGTCGATGACCTTCAGGCCTTCAAGCTGGTACCAGTAGTACTCGCCATCGTCCAGATCAGGGAACAGGTTACGCGGCACGCAGATTTCGTAACCGGACAGAAGACGTGCTTCTTCACGATCATCGAGACCCTTGAGCTTTGTGACCAGAAACTTGCTTTGCAAGCGTCCGCTGACCAGCTCCACCTGTTTATCAACGCTGCCTTCGCGCCGAAGCGTCCAGGTTTTGTAGTCCAACAGGTTTCCAATCGGATCAGTAAAGGAATAAACCTTCACTTCGCCGCGAACGCCATGAACCGAGTAAATCTTGCCAATGACGATCAGATCGTCGGCAGATGCAGGCGTCGCGCTCATAAGACTCAGGCCGCGGCCTTGGTCTTGTTGTGCTCTTTGAGCAGCTGGGCAACGCGCTCGGAAGTTTGTGCACCCACGCTCAACCAGTAGTTGACGCGTTCTTCGTTAACGGACAAACGGATTTCCTGACCACGGGCAACCGGGTTGAAGAAACCAACCTGTTCCTTGTGGGAACCGTCACGAGCGTTGCGGCTGTCGGTTACGGTCAGGTGGTAAAACGGGCGCTTTTTGGAGCCGCCAAGGGCAAGACGGATGGTTAGCATTGAACATCGTTCCTGTAGTCGGTGCTGCAAATCTAAGATGCACAGCGGGCATAGGTGCCCGAAAGGCCGCATATTCTAAGGAATATCCCGACTTTTGCAAATGTCTTTTTCCGGCGCCTATCGGCATGCCTTCCAGATTTGCGAGGGAGCTGTCGGTATGACAGCCGGCAAAAGCCCGCATAGTGCGGGCTGACTGGGGGTCACCCCCCAGATGGGACGCGTGCAAAGCCTCTTGCACGCGACGCAATTACATTTTTGGCATGCCGCCGCCGGGGAACATTCCACCCATGCCGCGCATCATTTTGGCCATTCCGCCCTTAGCGGAGAATTTCTTCATCATCTTCTGCATCTGCTTGTGCTGCTTGATCAGACGCCCGATGTCCTGAACCTGAGTGCCCGAACCCATCGCAATGCGGCGCTTGCGCGAACCACTGACCAGATCCGGATCACGGCGCTCGGCAGGGGTCATCGAGTTGATGATGGCTTCCATCTGCTTGAACTGTTTTTCCGCTGCGCCCTGGGCGTTGCCCATCTGCGACAGGTTGACGCCGCCGATGCTCGGCAGTTTGTCCATCAGGCCGCCAAGACCACCCATGTTCTTCATCTGCTGCAACTGGTCGCGGAAGTCTTCGAGGTCGAAGCCCTTGCCCTTCTTGAGCTTTTTCGCCAGCTTGTCGGCCTTGTCCTTGTCGAGGGTCTGTTCGGCCTGCTCGATAAGGCTGAGCACATCGCCCATGCCGAGGATGCGCGACGCGATGCGGTCCGGGTGAAACGGCTCCAGCGCCTCGCTCTTCTCGCCCATACCGATGAACTTGATCGGTTTGCCGGTAATGGCACGCACCGACAGCGCCGCACCACCGCGCGCATCACCGTCGACCTTGGTGAGGATCACGCCGGTCAGCGGCAGTGCGTCACCGAAGGCCTTGGCGGTGTTGGCCGCATCCTGGCCGGTCATGGCATCGACCACGAACAGCGTCTCGGCCGGTTTGACCGCCGCGTGCAGCGCCTGGATCTCGCCCATCATCTCGACATCGACGTGCAAACGACCGGCAGTGTCGACGATGACCACGTCAATGAACTTGAGCCTGGCTTCTTTAATGGCCGCCTGGGCGATGTCCACCGGCTTCTGGCTGATGTCGGAGGCGAAGAACGTCACGCCGATGTCGTTGGCCAGGGTTTCGAGCTGCTTGATGGCCGCGGGACGATAAACGTCGACCGACACCACCATCACGGTTTTCTTCTTGCGCTCTTTAAGGAAGCGCGCCAGCTTGCCGGCAGTGGTGGTCTTGCCCGCGCCCTGCAAACCCGCCATCAGGATGACGGCAGGCGGCGTGACGTTGAGCACCAGGTCTTCGTTGGCCGCACCCATCAGGCTTTCAAGTTCGGCCTGGACGATCTTCACGAACGCCTGACCCGGGGTCAGGCTGCGCGACACCTCAGTGCCGACGGCGCGTTCCTTGACGTTGTTGACGAAGTCTTTGACCACCGGCAAGGCGACGTCGGCTTCGAGCAACGCCATACGCACTTCGCGCAAGGTATCTTTGATGTTGTCCTCGTTCAGCTTGGCCTTGCCAGTAACATGGCGCAGCGTCTGCGAGAGGCGGTCAGTCAGATTTTCAAACATGCGCGATCCTTTCAGGCTCTCGTCGAACCCCGGTTGATGCGGCCCGGCCCGTAATGCAGAAATGGCGCTCGGCGAGCCTGCGGCTTGAGCAGGTCGCAGATTATAGCGAAGACTCCGTCGCACGGACACCACGCAGACTGCTTCTGTGGTCTTTCGTGATTTACCGGTTCTATGCCAAACTCAGCGTCTTTCAGGCCCGTCCATCAGGATCTATGTCCCCTTTGCCACCCAGCCTGCTTCCCAGCCTCGCCGCCGCCATCATCTATGCCGCTGCGACCGTCTATCAGAGCCTGCGTCTGAGCCAGGCCGTCAAGCCCGACAAGCGGCTGCTTTGCGTGCTCGGTACGCTGGCGGTCATCGCACATGCCATTGGTCTGTTTTCCCAACTGATGCACTCGGTCGGCCTTGGCCTGGACTTTTTCAACTCCGCCAGCCTTATCGCGGCTTCGGTGATCGTCGTCACCCTGATCGCCACGTCGCGCATCCCGGTGGAAAACCTGCTGGTGCTGTTGTTCCCGCTGGGCATGGTTACTGTACTGCTCGCCCAGTTCGCCCCTAGCGGCACCGTGCAGCCGATTATGGAAGAGCCCGGCATACTCAGCCACATCCTGCTGTCGCTGCTGGCTTACGGGATGTTTACCATTGCTGCATTCCAGGCACTGCTGCTGCTGTTGCAGGACTATCGCCTCAAGCACAAGCACCCTTCCGGGCTGATCAAGAACTTCCCGCCGTTGCAAACCATGGAAAGCCTGCTGTTCGGCTTCCTGTGGGCTGGCTGGTCGTTGCTCTCGCTGTCGCTGATTTCCGGCTGGCTGTTCGTCGAAAACCTGTTTGCCCAGCATCTGGTGCACAAGACCCTGCTGGCCTGCCTGGCCTGGATCGTGTTCAGTGTGCTGCTATGGGGCCGTAACCGCCTTGGATGGCGTGGGCACAAGGCTATTCGCTGGACCCTGGGCGGCTTCTGCCTGCTGATGCTCGCCTATTTCGGCAGCAAGCTGGTACGCGAATTCATCCTGCACATCTGACGGGCCCTGATCATGGATAATCTGCCCCTGGGCCCGTTGCTCGGTGTCCTCGCCCTACTGCTGCTGTGGGCCGGCCTGCTGACCGCGGTCGAGGCCGCTCATCATCAGGTCAAGGCGATGCGCGCCGCCAGCCGCCCGGAAAAGTCGGCGCCGCTCCCCGAGCTGGCGTTCAACCTGAACAGTCTGATTCTGGGCAATACCCTGATCAGGGTACTGATCACCGTCATCGCGACGCTTATCGCCGCCAATTACTGGTTCTACAACGGTCCGACCGTGGCCTGGCTCGGTACTGTGAGCATCATGCTGGTGTTCGCCGAATACATGCCCCGCCGCCTGGCGAACCGCCACCCTGTCTCGACGCTGCTGCTGGGCAACAGCGTACTGCGCATTCCGATGAAGATCGTCTGGCCGCTGGCCTACGTGTTCAATGTTCTGGCCAAGACACTGCTGCGCCCCTTCCTGTCACGTGCTGTACAGCAGCAGGATCAGGCCTTCGAAGACGATACGCAAAACACTCCACGCAACGATGCTGCTCAGGAATATTCGCCACGCGCCAGCGTGCTCTCAGGGATTCGTGCGCTGGACAGCATTACGGTCAATGACATCCTGATCCCGCGCAACGAAGTGGACGGCGTCAACCTTGATGACCCCATGGAAATGATCATCGAACGCCTGATCATTTCACGGCACACGCGCCTGCCGGTTTATCACAACGACATCAATCAGGTGCAAGGCGTCATCAATACCCGTGACATCAGCCACCTGCTGCCCAAGGGCACCTTGACCAAGGAGCAGTTGCTGGCGGTCTGCTACGAGCCTTATTTCGTGCCGGAAAGCACCCCGTTGCAGTTGCAGTTGCTGAATTTTCACAAACAGCAACGGCGTCTCGGCGTGGTGGTCGATGAATACGGCGAAGTGCTGGGCATCGTCACCCTCGAGGATATTCTCGAAGAGATTGTCGGCGAGTTCGAAAGCGAGCAGCGACTGGATAACCCGCACGTCAAACAACAGGACGACGGGCGTCTGGAAGTCGAAGGCGCAGCGTCCATCCGCGATTTGAACAAGAGCCTTAGCTGGCACCTGCCCTCAGACGGTCCGAAAACTGTCAACGGACTGGTTACCGAAGCACTCGAGACCATCCCGGACGCTCCGGTGTGCTTGAAGATAGGGCCTTACCGACTGGAAATCCTCGAGACCGAGGACAACCGAGTCAAGCGTGTCGCCATGTGGCAGAACACACTGGTCCGCACCTTCAAATAGCTAAATAGCTGTCTGCCTTCAAATAGATTCCTGCACCGCCCTTGCCTCTCGACCCATTCGGGTTACTCTGCTCGACGCTGTAACCACAATCACAATAAATGCACGCTTGCCGGAGTACGGTCGTTGCCGACCGGCGAGTCGACTGTCAGGAAATCCGCATGACCAGCACCCTGCTCTCTCGCGAAGACCAAGACGCGCCCGCAAAGCCGGTGAATTCGACGACCCGCGTCGCTACGGCCAGCTTCATCGGCACAGCCATCGAGTTCTACGACTTTTACGTTTATGCCACCGCCGCCGCTCTGGTGATCGGTCCGGTATTTTTCCCACAGACCTCGGGCACAGCCCAGATGCTGTCGTCATTTCTGACCTTCGGCATCGCCTTTCTCGCTCGCCCCCTGGGGTCGGCGCTGTTCGGTCACTTCGGCGACCGGATCGGACGCAAGTCGACGCTGGTGGCCTCGCTGCTGTTGATGGGTATCTGCACCACGCTGATCGGCGTATTGCCCGGTTACGCGACGATCGGGGCATGGGCGCCGATTCTGTTATGTGTGCTGCGTTTCGGTCAGGGACTTGGCCTGGGTGGCGAATGGGGTGGCGCGGCGCTGCTGGCGACCGAGAATGCCCCGAAAGGCAAGCGCGCCTGGTTCGGCATGTTTCCGCAACTGGGCCCTTCGATCGGCTTCCTCGCAGCCAACGGCCTGTTTCTGGCGCTGGCCATGACCCTGGATGACGAGCAGTTCCGTTCGTGGGGCTGGCGGATTCCATTTCTGCTCAGTGCCGTACTGGTCATGGTCGGGCTTTACGTGCGCCTGAAGCTGGAAGAAACACCCGTGTTCGCCAAGGCCATGGCTCGTCACCAACGGGTCAGCCTGCCAATCGTGGAGACCTTCAGCCAGCACTGGAAACCCATGCTGCTCGGTGCAGCGTCGATGGTGGTCTGCTACGCGCTGTTTTATATCTCAACGGTGTTTTCGTTGAGCTACGGCGTGGCCACGCTGGGCTATACCCGTGAGACATTCCTGGGGCTGCTGTGCTTTGCGGTGCTGTTCATGGCGGCGGCAACACCACTGGCCGCACTGGCGAGTGATCGCTTCGGGCGCAAGCCAGTGTTGATTGCGGGTGGTGTGCTGGCGATCCTGTCAGGTTTCACCATGGAGCCGCTGTTGACCCACGGCAGCACCTGGGCTGTGGCGCTGTTTCTGTGCATCGAACTGTTTCTGATGGGCATCACGTTCGCGCCGATGGGCGCGCTGCTACCGGAGCTGTTCCCGACACAGGTCCGCTACACCGGGGCATCGGCGGCCTACAACCTGGGTGGAATCGTCGGAGCGTCGGTCGCCCCCTTTTTCGCCCAGAAACTGGTGGCGATGGGTGGCCTGAGCTGGGTGGGCGGGTATGTGTCTGCAGCAGCGCTGATCAGCGTGCTGGCGGTGTTGAGCCTGAAAGAGACGAGAGATAGAGAGCTTTGAGCTGCAAGCTGCAAGCTGCAAGAAGAAGCGTGGTGCTCTTTCTTGCAGCTTGAGCCTTGAGGCCTTACCGCTGCGCCCCTACAGTTCTACGTTTACCGCCTGCGATGCCCTGGTCGCTTTGGCACGGGCCTCTTCGATGGACTCGTCACGCGCCAGGGCAACGCCCATGCGCCGCTGACCGTTGACTTCCGGCTTGCCGAACAGACGCAATGCGGTATCAGGCTCGGCCAGTGCAGCGCCGAGGTTGGCGAAAGCGGTTTGCGTGGACTGGCCCTCGACCAGAATGACTGCCGAAGCCGACGGGCCGAACTGGCGGATCAACGGAATCGGCAGGCCAAGAATCGCGCGCGCGTGCAGAGCAAACTGCGACAGGTCCTGAGAAATCAGTGTCACCAGACCGGTGTCGTGCGGGCGCGGCGAGACTTCGCTGAACCACACCTGATCGCCCTTGATAAACAGTTCGACGCCAAACATCCCGCGCCCACCCAATGCCTCGGTCACCGCCTTGGCAACCCGCTCGGACTCTGCCAGTGCAACCGGGCTCATGGCCTGCGGCTGCCAGGATTCCTGATAGTCGCCCTTTTCCTGACGATGCCCAACCGGCGCGCAGAACGTGGTGCCACCGATGTGACGCACGGTCAGCAGGGTGATTTCGTAATCGAAGTCGATGAAGCCTTCGACGATGACGCGACCCTTGCCAGCCCGACCGCCCTCTTGCGCGTAATCCCAGGCTTTCTGTACGTCATCGGTGCTCTTGAGCAGGCTCTGCCCTTTGCCCGAAGAACTCATGACCGGCTTGACCACACACGGGAAACCGAGGTCTTCGACCGCCTTGCTGTACGCCTCGAAGGTGTCGGCAAAGTGGTAAGGCGAGGTCGGCAGCTTCAGCTCTTCGGCTGCCAGACGACGAATGCCTTCGCGGTTCATGGTCAGCTGCGCGGCACGTGCGGTCGGGATCACGGTGAAACCTTCGGCCTCAAGCTCGACCAGCGTCGAGGTGGCGATGGCTTCGATTTCCGGAACGATGAAATGCGGCTTCTCGGCCTCGATGACCGCGCGCAGTGCCGCACCGTCGAGCATGTTGATCACATGGCTGCGATGAGCGACCTGCATGGCCGGCGCGTTCTCGTAACGGTCAACAGCGATCACTTCAACGCCAAGGCGCTGCAGCTCGATCACGACTTCCTTGCCCAGTTCGCCGCTGCCGCAGAACAATACGCGCGTCGCGGTGGGCGACAGTGGAGTTCCGATTTGAGTCATCTCAGGTCCTCGTGAAGCAGATGTCGAGGGCTGCCCGCCGTATGCAAGCAACCGCTGTGAAGAAAGGCGCGCAATTTACCACGAAGCCCCGACAAATGGGCGCTCAGCCTGGACAGGCACTGTTGCGCGCCCGCCAGGCCATGATCATCCAGACAATGGTAACGCCGGCGAACTTCGATGCCAGCGCGGTGAGCACGACCGGCGCCGTCAGGGCGTCGATCATGCCGAAGAAGATAAAGGTATCCAGTGGAATGCTGAGCGCCGAGCTGATCCACAACCGATCACGTAACGGGCGTCTGGTAATGCTGAACACCAGCCAGTCAATGCACTCGGAAACCGCAAACGCCGTGGCGCTGGCCAGGGCGATGGTGGGGTCGCTGGTGACATATGACAGAACCAGCGCCACCAGCATGGCAATGATCGCGCCGTGGCCAAAGCGAATCTGCACCATGTCCCGCAACATGAACACCAACCCGCCCCAGGCAGACCAGATCATGTCCAGATGCGGCGCACTGGAAAAGGCGAAGTTGATCAGCACGACACTGCTGATGTAGGCGATCAGGAAAAGCATGGAGGGTTTGGGCCTGTGCAAGCGAGCGGCAATGATAGCAAACGCGGACAAGAGCCGCGCCCAAGCGAAAACGAAAGCATTATTTCTGACGCAGGAAATGCATCGACTGCACCGCCCTCTTCGCGAACAAGTTCGCTTGTATGGTAAGACTTGAAGGGAGGAGGAGGGACTTAGTTCGCTTCTGACTGTTCGCGCAGTACAGACCCGTAGGAGATTTCACCCCTCCTCCTTTCACCCAAGCGCCGATAAAGAATGCTTAAGGCTCACAACCTACGATAGAAACAAGCCTGCGCCTCTGGGTGGCCCCTTCAAGTCTGTAAACCTTATCCCCGAGGAGGCGTTATGGCAATGCGGGTTACTCTGCAAAAACCGATCATCGGTGTAGATGTCGCCAAGAATGAGCTGGTGATCTACCACGATCAATATGATCGACTTGAGGCAATCCCCAATACCAAAGTCGCCATCACCCAATGGCTGAAGGCCTTGGCGAGCAGCTGCGCCATCGCCATCGAAGCCACTAACGTCTATCACGTCCTGTTCGCGGATGCGGCCCACGAAGCAGGCTGTGACATTTATATGGTGGATGGCTATCAGCTCAGTCATTACCGTAAAGGCGTCAACATACGCGCCAAAACCGATGCCCAAGATGCTCGTTTGTTGGCCCGATACCTGAAAAACGAGCTTGATGAGTTGCGGCCCTGGATACCTGCGAGCCCGCTTTATCGGCAGCTTCTGAGCCTGTTCCGACGTCGTGCAGCCTTGGTTCAGGCTCGTACTGGCCTGGTACAAAGCTGGACCAACGAGCCTTTTCTGAGAACAGCGTTCGCCAATCAGGTCAACTCGATGAAACGATTTGAGGCGCTCGTTGAAAAGAAGATTCGCGATGTACTGCAGGAAGCCGGGCTGATGAGGCAGGTCAACCGCTGTATGAAAGTAGAGGGGATCGGCTTTCTGACTGCAGCTCGTTTGGTCACTTCTTTTCAGCGAGGCGAGTTCAGCGGAGCGAACGCCTTTATCGCGTTTCTTGGGCTGGACCTGAGAGTATCCAAATCAGGGCAAAGTGATGGACCTCGTCGATTGACCAAACGCGGCGATCCAGAAGCCCGACGGTTGCTGCACAACGCGGCTATGTCCGGGAGCCGTACGCCGGCCTGGAAGCCTTTTTATGAAGAGCAGAGAAAGCGTGGCTTTAGTACAACTCAAGCGCTGGTCATGCTCTCCCGAAAGTTGGCTCGAGTAGTCTTCGCTCTGTTAAAGAACCAGAGCGAATATCAAACAAAAGTGGCTTGAGGGCTTTCCCAAAACCATAGAATCTCCTACAAAAGCTCGCGGATAACCTGTAGGAGCGAACTTGTTCGCGAAAGCGCTATTCCTGACGCAGGAAATGCATCGACTGCACCACCCTCTTCGCGAACAAGTTCGCCTCTACAAAAGCTCGCGGATAACCTGTAGGAGCGAACTTGTTCGCGAAAGCGCTATTCCTGACGCAGGAAATGCATCGACTGCACCACTCTCTTCGCGAACAAGTTCGCTACAAAAGCTCGCGGATAACCTGCAGGAGCGAACTTGTTCGCGAAAGCGCTATTTCTGACGCAGGAAATGCATCGACTGCACCGCCCTCTTCGCGAACAAGTTCGCTCCTACAAAAGCTCGCGGATAACCTGCAGGAGCGAACTTGTTCGCGAAAGCGCTATTCCTGACGCAGGAAATGCATCGACTGCACCGCCCTCTTCGCGAACAAGTTCGCTCCTACAAAAGCTCGCGGATAACCTGCAGGAGCGAACTTGTTCGCGAAAGCGCTATTTCTGACGCAGGAAATGCATCGACTGCACCGCCCTCTTCGCGAACAAGTTCGCTCCTACAAAAGCTCACGGATAACCTGCAGGAGCGAACTTGTTCGCAAAAGCGCCATTCCTGACGCAGGAAATGCATCGACTGCACCGACCTCTTCGCGAACAAGTTCGCTCCTACAAAAGCTCGCGGATAACCTGTAGGAGCGAACTTGTTCGCGAAAGCGCTATTCCTCCTACAAAAGCTCGCGGATAACCTGTAGGAGCGAACTTGTTCGCGAAAGCGCTATTCCTGACGCAGGAAATGCATCGACTCCTTCGCGAACAAGTTCGCGGCTACAAGGCCATCGGAACATCAGCGTGCTTCGCCCACTGTCCACATCAGGCCGCTGGCTCGGGCGCGCTCGTCACAGAGGCCGAGCACCACGCGGCGCTCGTCGTTGCTCATGCGGCTCCAGCGGGTGATTTCGGTGACGGTTCGCTGGCAACCGGTGCATATATCCTGCTCATCCAGTGCACAGATACTTATACATGGGGAACGGACCGGTTTTTCGATCGGGGTATCAGTGCTCATCACTCTTCCTGCACCGCCAGGTCACGGGCGTAACGCTGGGCATTGTGTACGTAATGGGCTGCGCTGGCTTCCAGCATCTTCTTCTGCACGTCGGTGAGTTCGCGCACCACTTTACCCGGTGTCCCCATGACCAGCGAGCCATCAGGAATCACCTTGTTTTCTCCGATCAGCGAATTGGCGCCGATGATGCAGTATTTGCCGATCTTCGCCCCGTTGAGGATGACCGCATTGATACCGATCAGGCTGTAATCATCAACGCTGCAGCCATGCAGCATGGCGTTGTGGCCGATGGTCACGCCTTTGCCGATACTCAGCGGCGACCCCATGTCGGTGTGCATCACCGTACCGTCCTGCACATTACTGTTTTCACCGATGTGAATCAGCTCGTTGTCGCCCCGCAATACCGCGTTGAACCACACACTTGCGCCGGCTTCGAGCCTGACATTGCCGATCAGCGTTGCATTGGGGGCCACCCAGCTCTGCGGATCAGTCTGGACACGGGATTCTCCCAGGCGAAATTTCATGCGGCCTCCTCGGGCGGGTCGTACTCATGGGGGCGAACTATAAACAGTGACGCTTAAGGTGCCAGCGGCTCAGATCGTCGACCGTTCGGGCGGATGATGCAGGCTGATTCTGGTGTCGTACAGCACGTTGACCAGTTCGACGATCATGATCGCGGTAAGCCCCCAGATCTTGTACTCGCCATAACGATAACTGGGCACGTACCAGCTGCGGCCTTCGTAATCGATGCGGTGAGTATGCTCGCGCGTGTCCTGACGAAAGAATTCCAGCGGCACGCTGAATACTGCAGCGATCTCGCCGTCATTGGGCTGGTATTCGACGAAGTCAGGTATCACCCCCACGTAGGGCGTGACCTTGATACCGTGCTTGGAGATCAGCGGACTCAATGGCCCGATCACCTCGACCAGCCCGGGAGGCAGGCCGATTTCCTCCTCGGCTTCGCGCAACGCAGTGAAAATCAGATCGGGGTCGCCGGGGTCGCGCCGGCCACCCGGAAACGCCACCTCACCCCCATGCGTCGACAGGCCACTGGCGCGCAGGGTCAGAATCAGCTCGGGTTGCTCGCTGCGGGTAATCGGCACCAGAACAGCCGCCTCGGGGAATTGTCGATCCGAGTCGAGGGTTTCTGGCGTGTGCCTGACTACACGGCGAAGTAGCTCATCCAGCATGGGAAATCTCGATCTGTTGCCTGTCTGGCATCATGCACCAAAGCAACGCTGCGCCCAAGCCCTTGTAGGACAACTCCTGTCACACAGAGGGTTGCCGAGCCGCTGCACGACAGGCCAAGATAGCGACTGCGTTCACTATCGACTGATCCCATGAAATTTTGCAGCCAGTGCGGCAACCCTGTTATCCAGCGCATTCCCGAAGGCGACAGCCGTTTGCGCTATGTCTGCGAGCATTGCCACACCGTTCATTACCAGAACCCGAACATCGTTGCGGGCTGTCTGGTGACGCTGGGCGGCAAAGTGCTGCTGTGTCGCAGGGCCATCGAGCCGCGCCTGGGTTTCTGGACGCTGCCGGCCGGTTTCATGGAAAACGGCGAAACCATCGAACAGGCTGCACGGCGCGAAACCATGGAGGAAGCCTGCGCCACCCTGAGCGAACTGCATCTGTACACCTTGATCGACGTGCCGCATATCAATCAGGTGCATGTGTTCTATCGTGGAGAGATGGCGAATGAGGCATTCGCCGCAGGCATCGAGAGCCTGGAGGTGCAGTTATTCGACGAAGCAGACATTCCGTGGTCGGACCTGGCTTTCATGACAGTCGGGCGTACCCTAGAATACTTCTTCGCGGATCGGCGTCGCCAGGCCTACCCGGTTCATACTAGCGCCCTTCCCCCGTCACGTCCGTTGCTGGACACCTGAACGCCAGGGTCGCACACAACATCGGCGCTTTTTGTCAAAGAAGTATCTTCAGGGAAATTGTAATGCGCTGGTTGCTCGCCCTCTTTTGCATGTCGTTCATGCCGCTTTCGCAGGCCGCGTTTACTCAAACCATCGTGCCCAAGGGCAGCGAACAGAAAATCATCAATAACAAGGTCATCAATACCGAGAGTATCGCCAGCAAGCCGATCGATAAGGTGCTGGTGCTCAAGTCAGCGCGCCAATTGCAGCTGATCAGCGGTGGCGAGGCCTTGAAGACCTACCGAATCTCGCTGGGCAAGAACCCCAAGGGCACCAAGCTGCAGGAAGGCGACCAACGCACGCCGGAAGGTTTCTACTGGATCGACTGGCGCAAACCCAGCAATAACTACAACCTGTCGATGCACATTTCCTACCCGAATGTCTCGGACTCGGCACGCGCACGCTCCGAGGGCGTGAAACCGGGCAGCATGATCATGCTTCATGGCACACCGGTGGATGAAGAGTATCCGGAATGGTATTTCCACACGCTGGACTGGACCAACGGCTGCATTGCGCTGAAGAACAACGACATGCGGGAAATATGGGATCTGGTGAAAGACGGGACGATGATCGAAATTCGACCTTGAATGTGCGGCGTTGCGCATTCGCGAGCAAGCTCGCTCCCACAAGATTTATGTACAAGTCTGAGTGCGTAGCATTGGCACGATAGTTACAGGATGATTATCGTCCCCACGCTCCAGCGTGGTAACGCATTTGCGGACGCTCTGCGTCCAGCTTTGCAGGCGATTCAGAACTCTGCCAGCCGCCATACTTCGTAAGCAGGCGTTTCGTAAGGATGGCTCTGCTTGAGCGCCACCACCACGTGCTGAATCAGCTCGTCAGCGACGACAAGCTCGACCTTCCACTCTTCCACCGACTCGACCACACCGCTCTGCCCGATAAATGGCTGACTGCCATCCAGCGGGCGGAACTGGCCCTGGCCGAGCACTTGCCACGAGCAGTGATCGTAAGCGCCGATTCGCCCTGCACCAGCAGCGAATACGGCGTTCTTGACCTCGTCCACATGGCTCGGCGGAACGAAGAAGGCGAGCTTGTACACGCGCCTTAGTTAACCCAGGCCCGCGCGTTGCGGAACATGCGCATCCAGGCACCGTCCTCGTTCCAGTCCTCGGGACGCCACGAGTTCTGCACGGCACGGAATACACGCTCCGGGTGCGGCATCATGATGGTCACACGACCGTCGAGGGTGGTCATGCCGCCGATACCGCGTGGCGAGCCATTCGGGTTGGCCGGGTAGGTTTCAGTGACCTTGCCGTGGTTATCGACAAAGCGCAGTGCCACGGTGCCGGACACGTCCGCCTCGAGCAGTGCGTCGTCATTGCGGAACTCCGCGTGCCCCTCGCCATGCGCGATGGCGATTGGCATGCGCGAACCGGCCATGCCCTGCAGGAAGATCGACGCCGACTCCTGAACCTGGACCATGGCCACGCGCGCTTCGAACTGCTCGGAGCGGTTACGCACGAAATGCGGCCAGAACTCGCTACCCGGAATCAGCTCGTGCAGGTTGGACAGCATCTGGCAACCGTTGCACACGCCTAGCGTGAAGCTGTCGGAACGCTCGAAGAAGCCCTGGAACGCATCACGCGCACGGCTGTTGAACAATGCCGACTTGGCCCAGCCTTCGCCGGCACCCAATACGTCACCGTAGGAGAAGCCACCGCAGGCGACCATACCCTTGAAGTCGTTCAGGTCGACACGACCGGCCAGGATATCGCTCATGTGCACGTCGATTGCGTTGAAGCCGGCACGATCAAAGGCTGCCGCCATCTCGACCTGACCGTTGACACCCTGCTCGCGCAGAACGGCAACCTGAGGACGAACACCCGTCTTGATGTACGGCGCGGCGATATCTTCGTTGACGTCGAAGCCCAGCTTGACGGTCAGGCCCGGATTGTCTTCTTCCAGCAGCGCATCGAATTCCTGATCCGCGCATTCGGCGTTGTCACGCAGGCGCTGGATCTGATAGCTGGTCTCGGCCCACTGACGTTGCAACAGACGGCGCTGGCCACTGAATACCGGCTCGCCATGGAAGCTGATCGACACTTCATCGTTGTTGATCGGCTGACCGATCACCGCCACGCAATCCTCCAGACCGGCCGCGCTGAATTGCGCCAGCACCAGTGGAGTAGCGTCCTGACGCACCTGAATGACCGCGCCCAGCTCTTCGTTGAAGAGGATCGCGCTCAGTTCGGAGACGTTGTCGGCAACACCGTCGAGGTGCAGGTTCAGACCGCAGTGACCGGCGAAGGCCATTTCCAGCGTGCTGACCAGCAGACCACCGTCGGAACGGTCGTGATAGGACAGGATATGACCGTCGGAATTGAGGCCCTGAATCACCGCGAAGAAGGCCTTGAGGTCTTCAGCGTCGTCGACGTCCGGAGCGACGCGGCCGAGCTTGCCGTGAGTCTGCGCAAGAATCGAGGCGCCCATGCGGTTCTGGCCACGCCCCAGATCGATCAGGATCAGGTCGGTGATGCCCTTGTCCATGCGCAGCTCGGGCGTCAGGGTCTGACGGATGTCGACCACTGGCGCAAAGCCCGTCACGATCAATGACAGCGGCGAGGTCACGCTCTTTTCGGTGCCCTCGTCGCTCCAGCGGGTCTTCATGGACATCGAGTCCTTGCCCACTGGAATGGTGATCCCCAGTTCCGGACACAGCTCCATGCCGACCGCTTTCACGGTGTCATAAAGACGCGCATCTTCTCCAGGGTGACCAGCCGCCGACATCCAGTTGGCCGACAGTTTGATGTCAGAAAGCTTTTCAATACGCGAGGCCGCGATGTTGGTCAGCGTTTCGCCGATCGCCATACGGCCCGAAGCCGGAGCATCCAGCAACGCCAGCGGAGTCCGCTCGCCCATCGCCATGGCTTCGCCGGTGTTGACGTCGAAGCTGGTGGCGGTGACGGCGCAGTCAGCCACAGGCACCTGCCATGGACCGACCATCTGATCGCGAGCAACCAGGCCGGTAATGCTGCGGTCACCGATGGTGATCAGGAAGCTTTTGCTGGCGACGGCCGGGTGGCGCAATACGCGCTGCACACTTTCTTCGATGTCCAGCGTGCTCGGGTCGAAATCATCGCCGATCTCTTCTTCTCTGGCGACCGAGCGGTGCATGCGCGGCGCCTTGCCCAGCAGGACTTCCAGCGGCATGTCTACCGGACTGTTACCGAAATGACTGTCGGTGACGGTCAGTTGCGGCTCTGCAGTGGCTTCGCCGACAACCGCAAACGGGCAGCGCTCGCGCTCGCAGATAGCCTTGAAGCGCTCGAAGTCTTCGACGCCCACGGCCAGCACGTAACGTTCCTGGGATTCGTTGCTCCAGATTTCCAGCGGGGCCATGCCCGGCTCGTCATTGGGTACGTTACGCAGTTCGAAACGTCCGCCGCGGTCGCCATCGTTGACCAGTTCGGGGAAGGCGTTGGACAGACCACCGGCACCCACGTCGTGGATGAAGCTGATCGGGTTACGGTCGCCCAACTGCCAGCAGCGGTCGATGACTTCCTGGCAACGACGCTCCATCTCGGGGTTTTCACGCTGAACCGAAGCGAAATCCAGGTCTGCAGAACTGGTGCCGGTCGCCATCGAGGAAGCCGCGCCGCCACCCAGGCCGATCAGCATCGCCGGGCCACCCAGTACGATCAGCTTGGAACCTACAGTGATCTCGCCCTTCTGGACGTGATCTTCGCGGATATTGCCCATACCGCCCGCTAGCATGATCGGCTTGTGGTAACCACGAACCTCGTCACCGTGCGGCGTAGTGATGGACTGCTCGAAGGTACGGAAGTAGCCGGTCAGCGCCGGGCGACCGAATTCGTTGTTGAACGCCGCGCCACCCAGCGGGCCTTCAATCATGATGTCCAGCGCAGTCACGATGCGCTCGGGCTTGCCGTACGGCACTTCCCAAGGCTGTACGAAACCGGGGATCTGCAGGTTGGAGACGGTGAAACCGGTCAGCCCCGCCTTGGGCTTGGCACCGCGACCGGTTGCACCTTCGTCGCGAATCTCGCCGCCGGAGCCAGTCGCCGCGCCAGGAAACGGCGCAATGGCGGTCGGGTGGTTGTGGGTCTCGACCTTCATCAGAATGTGCACCGGCTCCTGAACCGCGCCGTACTGACGGGTTTCAGGGTCCGGGAAGAAGCGACCGGCGACGTTGCCGACGATCACCGAAGCGTTGTCCTTGTAAGCGGACAGCACGCCTTCGCTGTGCATCTGGTAGGTGTTCTTGATCATGCCGAACAGGCTTTTTTCCTGGCTCTGGCCGTCGATGTCCCAACTGGCGTTGAAAATCTTGTGGCGGCAGTGCTCGGAGTTCGCCTGGGCAAACATCATCAGCTCGATGTCGTGCGGGTTGCGCCTCAGACCATTGAAGCTGGTGATCAGGTAATCGATTTCATCTTCGGCGAGAGCCAGGCCCAGCTCGACGTTGGCTTTTTCCAGCGCCGCGCGGCCGCCACCCAGAATGTCCACCGCGGTCAGCGGCTTGGGCTGGGCGTGGCTGAACAGGTTGGCAGCCTGCTCGAGGTCGCCCAATACCAGTTGCGTCATGCGGTCGTGCAGGCTGTCGGCGATTACCTGAGCCTCGGTCTCGTTGAACTGGCCTTCTACATAGAAGGCAATCCCGCGCTCGAGGCGCTGGATTTTGCTCAGGCCGCAATTGCGAGCGATGTCGCTGGCCTTGCTCGACCAGGGTGAAATGGTGCCAAAACGCGGCAACACCAGAAACAGACGGCCGCTCGGCTCTTGAACCGGCACGCTGGGGCCGTATTTCAGGAGACGGTCGAGAACCTGCTGTTCTTCGCTGGTCAGAACGTCGTTGACGTCAGCGAAGTGAGCGAATTCGGCGTACAAGCCACTGACAGCTGAAACTTTTTGTTTCAGTTGTTCTAGTAATTTGCTGTGGCGGAAAGCAGAAAGGGCAGGAGCACCGCGCAGGATCAACATCTTCGGGACAGCCTCGAGAAGGGGGTGTGCTTTGAGGCCGCATATTCTAGCCTAAACCGGGCATTTGATCACCCAAAACGGCGGCATCCGCTGCGCCCGAATGTCGCCCCAGGCAAAAAAACTCCGGAAATGCCTGTAAAAGCCACTCGCCTATCAGACGCAAGCTTCACTGTCGAGATATGGCGCCCGGTGCGCTTTGCGTATACTGCACCGATGTTCTTCAAACCAGACTTCCGCCCACGTTGCGCCAAATGGCTCATCGCAACCGGACTCTTCCTGATGCTCGGCGCCTGTGTGGAAAAACCCACCACACTGGAGCGAGTCAAGGAGGACGGCGTACTGCGGGTGATCACTCGCAACAGCCCGGCGACTTATTTCCAGGATCGCAACGGTGAAACCGGCTTCGAATACGAGCTGGTCAAGCGTTTTGCCAAGGACCTGGGCGTCGAATTGAAGATAGAAACGGCTGACAATCTCGACGATCTTTTCGACCAGATGAACAAACCAGGCGGTCCGGTACTCGGTGCCGCCGGCCTGATCGAGACACCAAAGCGCAAATCGCAGGCGCGTTTCTCGCATTCTTATCTGGAAGTCACCCCTCAGGTGGTCTATCGCAACGGTCAGTCGCGGCCGACCGATCCCGGCGATCTGGTGGGCAAGCGCATCATGGTGCTCAAGGGCAGCGCGCATGCCGAGCAACTGGCGGCGCTGAAGGCGCAGAATCCCCGCATTGAATATGAAGAATCTGACGCGGTCGAGGTCGTTGATCTCCTGCGCATGGTCGACGAAGGCCAGCTCGACCTGACCCTGGTCGACTCCAATGAGCTGGCAATGAACCAGGTCTACTTCCAGAACGTGCGCGTCGCCTTCGATCTGGGCGAAGCGCGCGCGCAACGCTGGGCCGTCGCGCCGGGTGAAGACAACAGCCTGCTCAACGAAATCAACGCCTACCTCGACAAGGTCGAAAAGAACGGCACGCTGCAACGCCTGAAAGACCGCTATTACGGTCACGTCGATGTACTCGGCTATGTGGGTGCCTATACCTTTGCCCAGCACCTTCAGGAACGCCTGCCCAAATACGAAAAACACTTCCAGACATCGGCCAAGAAAGAACAGGTCGACTGGAGACTGCTGGCCGCCATTGGCTATCAGGAATCGATGTGGCAGCCGACCGTGACCTCTAAAACCGGCGTGCGCGGCCTGATGATGCTCACCCAGAACACCGCGCAAGCCATGGGTGTATCCAACCGGCTGGACGCGCGCCAGAGCATTCAGGGCGGGGCAAAGTACTTTGCCTACATAAAGGATCAACTGGACGACTCAATTAAGGAGCCGGATCGCACTTGGCTAGCTCTCGCTTCCTACAACATTGGCAGCGGTCACCTAGAAGATGCGCGCAAATTGGCCCAGAACGAGGGGCTGAATCCTGATAAGTGGCTCGACGTGAAAAAAATGCTGCCGCGTCTGGCACAGAAGAAGTGGTACAGCAAAACGCGTTACGGCTATGCCCGAGGCGGTGAGCCGGTGCATTTCGTGGCCAACATCCGTCGTTATTACGACATTCTGACCTGGGTGACGCAGCCCCAGCTTGAAGGCAGTCAGGTCGCCGACGGCAATCTGCACGTTCCAGGTGTCGACAAGACCCAACCGCCCGTCCCGCCAGCCTCTCCCGTCCCATCGTCCAGCAATAGCACGGACGAATCTGCGTTCTAAACGTTGCCTTGGCCTTTGCCAGCGTCCTTGGCTGCCCGTCGCATCCTGAAAAACTCGCTCAACATCGTCCCGCACTCCTCGCCCAGCACGCCGCCTTCGAACAGCACGCGGTGATTGAGAAATGCCTGACTGAAAAACTGCCCTTGGCTCTGCACGATGCCCGCCTTGGGTTCGAGCGCTCCGTAGACCACACGCGCCACCCGTGAGTGCACGATCAGCCCCGCACACATGCTGCACGGCTCCAGCGTCACATAGAGCGTGCTGCCTGGCAGGCGATAATTGTCCAGCGCCTTGGCGGCGTCACGAATCGCGACCATTTCGGCATGCGCGCTGGGGTCGCTACCGCTGATCGGGCAGTTGTAACCACGACCGATGATCTCGCCGTTCTGCACCACCACTGCCCCGACTGGCACTTCACCCAACAGCGCGCCTTGCGCGGCGAGCGCCAGCGCCTCGCGCATGAAGTACTGATCATTGCTGCGGTCGATGATCTGCGGTTGCCGCATCATGCCACCTCGATGGCGGCCATCAGGCCGGTTTCCATGTGATCGATCACGTGGCAATGGAACATCCATACACCGGGGTTATCCGCCACCAGCGCCACTCGCGCCCGCTCGTTACGCCCCAGCAAGAAGGTGTCGGTAAAGTACGGGATGATCTTGCGCCGATTGGAGGCGATCACCTTGAAACTCATACCGTGCAAATGAATCGGGTGCTGATACTGAGTCATGTTCTTCAGTTCGAAGATATAGCTCTTGCCCAGCTTCAACCTGGCGATAGGCCGATCGGCGCAGGTCTTGTCGGTAATGTCCCACGCTTCGCCATTGATCTGCCACAGGCTCGGCGGCTTGCCATTGTCGGTGTTGACCGACATCGAGCCCACCCACTCGAAGTTGAAATTGATCTTCTCGGCGTTTTCCATGTCAGGCTCGGCCACCGGATTGGCCGGCAGCTCGGGCGGCCACTGGCCAGGCGCGTCGTTATTGGCGACCGAGCGGAACGTACCCAAGCGCACTGGGCCGTTACGCAGCGAGATCTCCTCGCCCGCCGGCGGGGCCTTGATTGCCAGACAGATGCGCATGCCCGGCCCCAGCCAGTATTCGTCGCCGAAGGGACGCGGCTTCACCGGATTGCCATCCAGCGCATAGATCTGCGCCTCGGCGTCCGGCAGATTGAGTCTATAGGTCACGGTATTGTCGAGATTGAGCAAGCGCACGCGAGTGATCTGCCCGGCAGGCAGCTCAATTACCGCCTGCGCAATGCCGTTCAACGTTGAAAGCCGCCCCGCCGTGCCCTCACGTGCCGCTTCACGCAGCACACTGAACTCGGTGAACACACCCACTTCGTCCACATGCCAGCTTTTCAGACTGACCGTGCGCTCATGGGCAAAACCGGTCGGCTCGCGTTCTTCGACAATCAGCGGCCCGACCAGACCGCGGCCCAGCTCTTCACTGCTGCTGACGTGCGGGTGATACCAGTAGCTACCGGCGTCCGGCACACGGAATTTGTAATCGAAGTATTCACCCGGCTTGACCGGCAACTGCGACACATACGGCACGCCGTCCATCTCCAGCGGCAAGCGGATGCCGTGCCAGTGAATGGTCGTCTCGACCGGCAACTGATTGATGAAACGCAAGCGCAGCCACTCACCCTGCCGCACGCGCAACTCCGTGCCCGGCGCAGAACCGCCGAAGGCCCAGGCAGGCGTCTTGTGGCCCGCCACCAGTTCCACATCCAGCGGAGCGGCGATCAGAACGAAGTCAGAGCCCGCTTCAGACTCGCGACGCCCCATCCAGTAACGCGAAGCACCACCCGCGCCTAGGCCGACTACGGCCAGACCGGCGATGCCTGTAAGGATTTGACGACGGGTAAAGGACATGAACGGCGCAACCTCGAAAACGACGACTGAGCGCATCTGCGAGCAAATGCGAGGGGCGAATACGATACACCTGCATTTGCGTAAAGATAAGGGTGGATACCACGAACTGAAGTCGAGGCGTAAAAAAGCCGGGCAAGGCAGTGACGCCCGCTCCGGCTTTTTGCATCAATCAACCGCTATGCCTGGCTCACCCGCTCCAGCCATTCGATGTAGGCCGGCTCTGTATCAGGCGGAAGATTGACGCGGTAGTCCTCCAGCTCTGCCTGCATGCCGAACACTTTCCATACCAACGGTGCAAGGCGCCATGCCGGGCTGTTTGCCCGTTCCAGTTCGCTCAGCACTTGCAGGCTTCGTTGCTGGTGCTCGGCCACTGTCTCCGACTTGTAACCGAACGCCTTTCCCAGCCCTGAGATGTACATCAGTTTTGCGGTCTCCATCTCAGGCCACTGGAGCGCCATATTCAGGGGCCATTCGAGCATGGCCCGCTCACCCCACATTGACGACTTGGGCAAATGGTCGTTCGCAAGCAACGTCAGCATGAATGATTGGCCCAACTGGGTCAGATACACCGGCAAGACCTCGGCTGCAGGCTGCTGGTAAAACACATCCAGTGGCTGCTCACGCTTGAGTCCGATACCGGCCAGCAAGCGCTGTTGAAGATCAAGTACCAACGCACCAAGTTCTGCCTTGCCTGCACTACCGTTTTCAACGGTTTGCCGGGTGCGGGTCGCACAATTCCATAGGCTCAGTGAAATCCGCCACTGGGCCTGATCGCCCTCACCCGAACAACCCACTTCGCCCGTCACGAAATACTTCGTCGTTGGCGGGACGATATCGAACAGTGTGTTGCCGTCGACCTCAACCCCCGATACAACCGGCCCCGCACCCTCCGCGACCTGAACATAACAATTGGCTACATAGTCGTTCCAGTAGTGAACCGACTCAGCCATGTAAAGAGGAATGGCACGCGTATAGCGCCCCACATCATCCTCGCGCTGCGATTCGGCAGGCTCTGCTTTCTCCATGATTTTGGACAAGGCGAAGAAACCGATTTCTGGCGCACCTTCCGGTTTTTGCGCGAAGAGCCAGTCAGCATTGCGCAAACCGTAGTGCCAGACCGGCTTGTTCAGCGCCAAGGTACTGATCGTCACGCTGGCAGGATCAATCGGAATGCCTTTGTCTTCCTGCCTGCGCACGTCCTCGAAAGCATGCGCAAACTGGTCAAGATGACTTTTGATAGGCGCAAAGCCGAGTGCATACAAGCGAGTAAGCAACGCCTCGCCTTCATCCACCCTGCCCAGTTCCTGATAGGCACGCAGCAAGTTGAGACCTGCCGTCGAATCATGTTTGTGCTCATCATAAGCAGGCCCGACAATCTCGATGATCAGCGGAATGTGGCCATTGTTGCCCAAGTCACCCGATATCATCTGCAAGGCACTGCGGTCGAAATGACCGCCCGCCAGTACCTCTTCATACAACACACGCGCCTGCGCGACGTTCTGCTGCTGCAGGTAATGCCGCGCCATCCACAACTGCGCACGCCAACTGCCCGGCAACGCCGCTACAGTGCGTAGAGCATCGAGATAGGCGGCCTCACCGCCCCGTTCCTGCTGAATGCTCAGCCACCATAACAGGCCGTTTTCCTGATTCGGATCGGCCTCAACCGCCTGCCAAAGCGTCGCCTCTGCAACTGATTGATCACCACGCTCGGCAAACACCTTGGCCAGATTGGTCAGAATGATTCCCGACACGCCGACTTTAGCCAGCCCTTCGCGCAGCGTGGCTTCTGCAGCATCGAGCAGGGCGTTATGCATCAGCACGATGCCGTTCACCACA
The DNA here is from genome assembly GCF_000507185.2 of Pseudomonas syringae KCTC 12500. Lineage (NCBI taxonomy): Bacteria > Pseudomonadati > Pseudomonadota > Gammaproteobacteria > Pseudomonadales > Pseudomonadaceae > Pseudomonas > Pseudomonas syringae. The sequence goes on along the minus strand of NZ_AYTM02000002.1, from coordinate 3,953,718 downwards.
TAACTGCGCTCGGGATTAGCGTCGATCTCGACCAGTCGTTCGGCGGCAGGCATCAGGTCAGTCGCAAATCCATCGTTGAGCCCCGAAACAATGAGGTTGTAAAGCTCGTCAGCATCACCCCACTGCTGTTTCAGATTGGGCAGGAACACCTTCTCGCGCCACTCGCTCCGAGTGATCTTCATCTCGCGCCCGTAACTGTCGTAGACGGTGATCAACTCGCCGTCGTGAGCTTCTGGCGGCGTCGTAGCAGCAGGCGCGTTATCTGTTGAAGCTTGAGATTTCTTGCCGCTGAGAGCGGACAGAATGCGTTTGAACATAAATGGAGTCGCCGCAGTTTGGGGTTAATGGGCAAGTGGCTTCAGGTGCTTCAGGTCATAACGTGTGCGGAGGGCTAGCGTGTATATTCAGTGAGCTTTTCAGGTGGCTGGTGGATTTACGGCTGCATCTGGTTACAGCGCGGGTTTCTTTTTTAGTAGACCCTTCACAGCGCTATGCGAAGGGTCTGTGCGTGATCAGTCTCGCACGAGCTTCAGCAGTCCGCCGTCATACCAGGAAAGAGCTAACGACCCGTCCTGTGCCAGGAAAAATGCCGGCGTGTCTTTATCAAAAGGACCCCAGCTTCCAGATTTGCATTCAACGCTATAGCGCACAGCTTTTTCGATGCCAAGCTTGTGGAGTTGCGGCTCCAGTTCAGCTCCAGTCATCGCCGGAAGCTTATGAAAAACAGGCCCCTTGCACACATCTTCCGTAGAGTCTGTGGACGCTTTCCATGCAAGCTGGTCGTGATTGAAGTTGAGACGTCGCCCCATAAAGCTCGGATCATCATCCCCCAGTGCCTGCACGCCTGAGTCTGATACCGCTACGCCTGCAACATGCCAACTGCCGTAAAGCGCACTTTCTCCAGGCTGATCGTGCTTTGGAGCATCCATATTCGCTGCGCACCCTGTCAGCGACAACAGGATCAGGAAAGATGAACTGAGAGAAAATCGGGATTTCATGAACGGGGGTCATTGGTTTTTGGGGATGTGAATATCGAATCTTTTTGCTGGGCGCCCCCTGCGTCGATGTTGGGCCTGGGGTGCCTTTGAGCGGATTTTCCTCGAACTTCAAGCCAGTTTCAAATGAGGTGCTTTACGGTCGGTAAGGAGCTGAGACGTCCGTCACGACGGCAGCCTCTTACGCGAAAGTGCTCATTGGGACGTATCACCAGCGGGTAAAGTAGCGCTGATTCCTTTGCGTTCTCGGGCCGTTTGATAGATCACATAAGCCCCAACCCTGATTGATTTTTGCCCAGCATCTAGCGTGAAGTTCGAGGTGGTGATTGGCGGAAGTTCCGTTATAGCTCACCTGTTAGAAATTGAGCGCGCCCCAGACCGAAACTCCAGTCTTCGTCACTGTTGATCACTATCGAAACCATGACGTCCTCTGCTGCGATGCCACAGTTGCGCTCCAATCCTTCTGCTATCAGGGCATAAAACCGCTTTTTCATCTCTGCTGGACGCGGCCTGCTAATGGCGGTGATGACAACGACTTTGTCGGACCGCGTAAATCCAAGCCCCGTATCCTGAATGATCAGTCGATCTCTTTTGTGTTCATTCAACACCTGGTATCGGTCACGTTCAGGAACCTGGAATGCGTTCACCATCGCGTCGTGGATCGCATCCAGCAACGTCTCGATTTCCTGATCCGAACGGCCCTCTATTACATCAATTTTCAGCAATGGCATTGATTGTCTCTCTACAGGAAGGTTGTGGATTTAGACGCTGAACGCATCTCTTCCACCAGGGTTTTGATCAATTCTGCTGCAGGGAGTGCGCGTGCGAGCGGCGCCCCTTGCCCGGCCCATTGAGCGGCAAAATCATGACAGCCTTTTAGAACAGCGGCGGCGTGCAGTGCTTTGGTCACATCATAAGCCAAGGGATATTCGGCTGGGACAGGGATCTGCTGTCCAGTGCTTTCCAGGTACAAACGATTCGCCAAGCCACGGGCAGGACGGCCGGATACATAGCTGGTTACTCGAGTTTCATGGGCTCTTGCGGAGATAAGCGCTGCGCGATGCTCGGGCGTAGCTGAGGACTCCGGACACAGGATAAAGGCGGTTCCCATTTGTACCCCTGCGGCTCCTAGTGCCAATGCTGCATTAATGCTTGCGCCGTCCATGATCCCACCGGCTGCGATCACCGGTAAGCGTATGTGCGTTGTCAGCATGCGGGTCAATGGGAACAACCCAAGCTCGTGGTCCTGATTGGGCGCATCGTCGAATACGCCACGGTGCCCACCTGCCTCATAGCCTTGCGCGACAATGGCATCTACGCCGGCCTTCTGAAGCATTTGTGCTTCTTTAAGCGTGGTGGCACAACCCAGCGTAACAATGCCCGCCTCTCGTAGCTCAGCTACCCAGGCCGAGTCGGGTGTGCCGAAGTGGAAGCTGACTACGGCGGGCCGCTCGGCTAACAGCACTTCAAGCATCACCCGGTCACTCAGAAAACTTTTATAAATTTCGCGTATTTCTTGAGGAGGCGCTGCATCGAATTCGGAGAACCATTTTGCGGTATAGGCCAGCCAGGCATCATTCTGCGTATGGCTAAAACGGGCAGGTCTATGGCAGAACATGTTCACGTTGAACGGTTGGTCAGTCAGTTCGCGCGTCTGTTTTATAAGGGCTCGTGCCTGATCCGGGGTGCTGGCGCCAAGGCCGATCGATCCCAGGGCTCCTGCGTTACTAACCTCGGCAGCAAGTACTGGAGTTGAAACGCCAACCATCGGCGCCTGAATAATGGGTAGCCGAACCCCTATGCTGGACCAGAAATTAGTGGTGTTCATGTCACTACCTGCCTGTCTGGAGTGGTGAAGGAAGTCGAACGGTCAGCAGTGTCGAGAGCAGCAGGCCAACGCCTGCGGCGATCAGCGAGGTGTTAAACGAGCCGCTGTATGCGAACAGGTAGCTCGCTAATAACGGCCCAATGATTTGACCTATGCCATAGGCTGCAGTCATGACAGCGATAAGGTTGTGCTTAATAGTGTGTGAAACGCGTTTTGCGGCGGGCATGGCTATGGTTACGGTGCCCATGAATGTTCCGCCGACAATTATCGCGCTGCCCACGTATCCCACCACGGTAGGTGATATAACTGGCAGAATGACGCCGAACGCTTGAAGCAGAAGGTTTGCACGGAGCGCAACGTGAGTACCAAATCTCAGGTGAAGTGTGTGCCAGAGGTAGCAGGAGGGCGCGGCTCCAAGACCGAAAATAGCCCAGATGTGAACGGGGTTCATATCTCCAAAGGCGCTTTTCACCAGCATCGGAAGGTACGTCGCCGTAATAATGTAGCCAAAACCCGCCAACCCATAGGCCGCAATTAAAGGCCACGCGCCTAACACCATATGACGCCCAGGAGCCTCACTGGCTGATGGGGCTATTAAATGGGTGGAGCGCTTATCCAGTTTCTTTATGGCAATGCCGCTTAGTACGGCGCTGCTCGCGCCCAGCGTAAGCCACAGACTAAAACTGTTAAGTCCGACGCCTTGAGCAATGGCCAAAATTTCTGCTGACAAGAAGATTCCTATGCCCACTCCTGAAAAGAGTATGGGGGCTCCCTCATGATGCCCCTTGTGCTGCAACAACCACTGCGATGCGGCGATCATGGACAGCGCACTGAAGAGCCCTGCCACGCCTCGAATGCTGATAATTAGCCAAGGCAGTGCGGTATAGGCCAGCGCAATCAGGCACGCCACGCTGGCGAGGATAGAGACCACTATCCACCTGCGTGAATGACCGCTTGATAAGCGCGCAGCCAGTAAAGCGCCTAACAAGTATCCGGCATAATTGGCTGATGCAGCCAAAGTGCCGTCATGCAGGCTCACTATGCCCTCGTGAACCATCACAGGATAGACGCCGGTATAAGCAAAACGTCCAAAGCCCATGCCAATGGCCATTACCATGGCCGCAGCGACCGCAGACCATAGCAAGTTCTGGTTTTGATTATTTCGTGCAGGTAACGCCTGGTTATGCATCACTCTGATCTCATTTATTGTCTTTGAGCCGAATCTGCCAAAGCAAATACGAACTCTTTAGCCACTGCCCTAGAGTTGCCTTGCAACCTCACGCCAAGGCTTGCGCGGGACCGAAAAACTCATACCGGGCCTGCTTCTCTGGTACTCCCAGATCCTTTAAGGCCCGTTTCATGAATGCCATGAATGGTTTGGGTCCCAGGAAATAAACGTCGACATCGCGGTCGGCCGGCAGCCATTGTTCAAGGTGAGTGATTAAGGGAAAGCCAATGGCGTCTGGCGTGTAGACTTCATGATCGGCCCGCTCTGCATAAACGACATGAGCCCTGAACAGCGGATAGCGTTGTTGCCAGTCTCGCAGGAGGTCTGAGAACGCATGCACCTGACCATTACGTGCGTAGTGAATGAAGGTTAATGGTCGCTCCCCGGACTCCAGCGCTTGCTCGGCCATTGCCAACGTTGGCGTGATACCGACGCCGCCGCTGATAAGTATCAGTGGCTTGATATGGTCGTTAAGCGTGAAATCCCCGGAGGGAGGAAACACATCGAGGGTGCTTCCCTCTTCCACATAATCATGCAGATAAGTAGACGCGAGTCCCCCCAGCTCACGCTTGACGCTGATTCGATATCGAACACCGTTAGCCTGCTCACTCAAAGAGTAGTTACGCCGCACTTCCTTACCATCGATCATGAGCCGTACGCCGATGTACTGGCCGGCTTTATGCCGGATAACGGGCTGATGATCAGTGGGCGCAAGATAAAATGACGTAATTTCAGCGCTTTCGGCCACCTTTCTCAGAACTGTGAATGGGCGGGCACCCCGCCATCCGCCCGGTGCTGCAGCAATGGCGTCATAGGCACTCTGCTCACCGGCGATGAGGATATCTGCAAGCTGTTGATAGGCTGCGGCCCACGCTGCGATGACTTCATCTGTCGCGATTTCTGCGCCCAGCACCTCGCGGATAGCCTGCAAAAGGCAGGAGCCGACAATAGGGTAATGCTCGGGAAGGATCTGCAGCGCCACATGCTTGTTGATTATCTGGCTCGCCAGCCCTCCCAGATTTTCGAGCCTGTCGATGTTCCTGGCATACATCAGCACGCCATTGGCAAGCGCACGGGGCTGCGCCCCGTTAGCTTGATGCGCCTCATTGAACAACGGACGCACCTCAGGGTGCGTATCGAGCATGAGTTGATAAAAATAAGTGATCAGCGCTTCCCCTCCTGTTTCAAGCAGAGGCACAGTTGCTTTGATGATGTCGCGCTGGACTGAGGTCAGCATGGTGGGCTCCAGAGGGTAGGAATCTATACCCTGGTTAGAGCAACCGCCGTGCCAGGCATAAAAGCCTTGTAAAACAGCAAGCCGAAGGCGTATAGAGTCTTTATGACTGTGTTATTAAGACCTGATCCGTGAAAAAAGATGTCATTTCGACTCATCAATTGAAGGCGTTGCATGCCCTTCTTCCGCTCTTGGGGGATTTAGCAGTAGAGCTGCCTGCCGAGCATCGTTACTACCGTGTTCTGGACGCGTTACGAGAGCTGGTCCCCTCGGATGCTGTGGCATTACTGCGCTTGGAGCAGGGCGAACTTATTCCTGTTGCCGCGCATGGTTTGGCCGGTGACGCAATGGCCCGACGCTACCGTGTCGCAAACCATCCTCGACTGAAGGCAATCATTGAAGCGCAGGGGGCCGTTCTGTTTCCACCGAACTGTGATCTTCCAGACCCCTATGACGGACTGATCGGTTCAAGCGCCTTGCCCGTGCACGACTGCATGGGCTGCTCGTTGCGGATCAATGACAAAACCTGGGGGGTTCTGACCCTGGACGCCCTGACCGTGGGGCAGTTCTCCGAGCAGGATCTTCAAACCGTCGAGACCTTTGCCATGTTCGCCGCGGCGACCGTCGTAGCGGCATCCCGATTTGATGATCTATTGCGCACCGTTGCCGGAGAACGGAAACGAGCAGAAGCCTATCGACTCTCTGCACGCAGGCCCAAGCCTGAAATGATTGGGAACAGCGACAATTTCAGGCAACTCCTCTCTGAAATCGATCTGGTCGCTTCAAGCGACCTCACGGTTTTGATTACCGGCGAAACCGGAGTAGGTAAGGAACTGGTTGCCCAGCGGCTGCACGATCTCTCGGCGCGAGCGGACAAACCGTTCATAACGGTCAATTGCGCCGCCCTTCCTGAGCACCTGATTGAAAGCGAGCTTTTCGGACACGTCAAAGGCGCCTTTTCGGGAGCCATCGAAAATCGGCTGGGTAAATTTGAAGTGGCCAGCACTGGCACACTATTTCTGGATGAGATCGGCGAGCTGCCGTTGGCCGCACAAGCCACCCTGCTTAGAGTACTTCAGGGCGGCCAGCTTCAGCGGGTCGGTTCCGACAAGCTCCATGTCGTCGATATTCGTTTGATTGCCGCCACCAACCGAGACCTGATTGAGGAAGTGCGTGCGGGTCGCTTTCGAGCAGACTTGTATCACCGACTAAGCGTCTACCCATTACGCGTCCCCTCTTTGAAAGAACGTCGGGACGACATCATGTTGCTGGCCGGAGCTTTCGCGGAAGAAAACCGCTGGAGGGTCGGCGTACCTTCGTTGCGATTTTCCGACTCCGCCCGCCAGGCATTAGTCGGCTACTCGTGGCCAGGGAATATTCGGGAGCTGGAACACCTGATGGCAAGGGCGGCGCTGAAGGCAAAAAAAAGAGCGGCGTCTTTGAAAAGGCAGAGTGTCTTGTCGCTGGAATTGCAGGACCTTGACCTCCTGGAATCGCCCTCCGAGAGGGTTGCGGAAAAGTCAGGCTCTATCCTTGCACAGCAGCTCCCGTCTCACGATTTCAAATCATCTGTCGACGGATACAAGAAAGCGATATTGGAAGAGGCTCTCAGGCTTTCAGAAGGCAATGTTTCTGCTGCAGCTAGAGGTCTTAATCTGGATCGCGCGAACCTGACTCGGCTCGCAGGTAGGCTGGGGGTGAGCATATTGCGTGAAAAGTAATCACATCATTCTCAAAAAGAGATCGGCCAGACCCAAAAAGCCCGCAATTAAGCGGGCTCCATGGCATTTCTTGCTAGTGGGTGCCGGACAATGCCGGACGTCCAATCATTCCCACTCTATTATCAATAAAAAATAAAAACCAATATAAATCAATTAGTTATAAACAACACAAATGTAGAAATCATGAAATATACCATTCAAATCCTGACTGATGCTTGCCTGCCTACCATCAGATACGTCTGTCGATTGGCAAGGCTCATGACAACCTCTCAACGTCCGACCAACCTAAGCACATGTCGGGCTGGTAATTCGTGCTGAAATTCAGTTAGTGTTCTGACCAAATTTTATGAAAAGCAGGGAGCAAACCATGTCATTTGATGCATTTATGAAGGTTGATGGGGTTGAGGGCGAGTCGCTGGACGACGGGCACAAAGGTTGGATTGAGCTGCTTTCCTATCACTACGATGCTATGCAGTCCATTAGTCAGACAGCCAGCTCCAGTGGCGGTGCTACCGCTGGAGGTGTTTCCCTCGGGGATTTTCAGATCAGCAAGTACATTGACCGTGCCACTCCTAAGATATTTGAGCTTTGCTGCACAGGCTCGCATATCAAAACCGTGACAATTCGAGTCCATCGTGCAGGAACAGAAAAATTTAAGTATTTGGACATCGTGCTTGAAGAGGTGCTGATCGCATTGGTCAGCGGACAAGGCGCAGAAAACTCCGGCTTCCCTGTCGAAGTCGTAACCCTGAATTACGGGCGCATTAAATTCGAATACACGCAGCAAAGACGTTCAGATGGCGGCAGTGCCGGTATCGTCTCGGGCGGCTGGGACCGGACCGCTAAAAAGCCTTTTGCGTAAGGAAACGCGTCATGTCTGACTTTGAGGATGGAGATTTTCGCGTTGCCCTCAGCTTCGCACAACTAGCTGCTATCTTAACGCAAGAGTCGCTTACGCCTGCGGAGATAAGGTCAAATCGTATATTTGGAAGCCTTCGGCTGGTCGGCGGAATCATTGAGCTTGCTGGTTCTGGCGTATTATTTGCATTACCTGAGCCAACGATGATTTCAAAAGTCGGGTGCGTGGCCATGGGCGTTCATGCATCTGACCAGCTTTCGGCAGCTACCACGCAAATCGTTACGGGCAGGCAAACCGATTCATATGCATTCAAAGCCGGGGCAACTGTTGCAGAGGTATTGGGGGCTTCAAGAACAACTGGTCAGGTAATTGGCTTGGCCACCGAATTTGCGGTTCCTCTTACCACTGCTTCGCTTTATAACGCTTTTCGAGCTTCATCAGTAAGAGCAGGACGCATATCCGTTATTACCAGTGAAAAACCACTTCAAGCGCCTAAAAAACTGGGCGGCGGGCATACAATTTTAAAGCACGTCGATAAAAATATAGAAAATTTGAAAACACGATTTTCATCAAAAAAAGTTCACATCTCATCTACATTTTATGATCTAGAAACGGCAGAATGGGCGGTAAGCCAAGTCCTACAAAGAAACAGACTTAAAATACTAATGCAATCTAAAGCCAGGCTTATCCTTAAAGAAAAGCGACTTGAGCTTTCGACAACTTTGGAAAAACCAATTGGCTGGGGTATAAAAAGAGAAGCGCCCAACACTAAAATAAACATGTCAAAAGTAACAGTAGTGATTAAATTTGTTGAGTACAACCATATGCCATACTTCATAGTAACTGCCTTTCCATCAATATGAGACTAGAGTTATGGCATACGGGTTAATAATTGACTTCATTTATGATGTGGGTGAGGGTGTCGGGGAGTTCCTACCAGATGATGAGAAGGCGCAGTTTACGCCTTTGAGCCTGGACCAAATAGTTAAGAGCTACATTGATGAACGCAACCTGCTTAATGTCTTCTTCCTAAAGAGACAAATCAAAAGATATATCAAAAATCACATGACCTCGGAAGGTTTGGAATATGTAGCTCCCCCGTTCGGGCAAGAAACATCTTTCGTTGAAGATTATTTTGATGGAGATCTGCATGTATTTTTAACGAATGTTGTAAGTTTGCTTGATAAAGAATACGAAGTCCGCGTACAAAACTTTTTATCAAAATTTACAAGGCAGGGTTGAGAAAGTGTTCCATACCGGCAATTCAGCCCCTGACCACATCTGCAAAATTAACACTCTCCATACCATGCCGGCATTACTAATGCCGAACATGGTATCGAGGCACTTCTCTGCTGATACCAACCATGCGCACCATGAAAAACGACATTGATGACCTAGTAAGCATCACTATCTAGTTTTATTTTTCACAAAAAATCAAATAGATGACAATAATCCCTACTCCCACTCAATAGTAGCCGGCGGCTTGCTCGACACATCATAAGTCACCCGCGAGATCCCTTCGATCTCATTGATGATCCGGCCGCTCACCGTCTCCAGCAGCTCATAAGGCAGGTGTGCCCAACGAGCAGTCATGAAGTCGATGGTTTCCACCGCGCGCAGTGCGACGACCCAGGCGTAGCGGCGGCCGTCGCCGACGACGCCGACTGATTTGACCGGCTGGAACACGACGAATGCCTGGCTGACCTTGTGGTACCAGTCGGCCTTGCGCAGTTCTTCGATGAAGATGTGGTCGGCACGACGCAGGATGTCGGCGTATTCCTTCTTCACTTCGCCGAGGATGCGCACGCCCAGGCCTGGGCCTGGGAATGGGTGGCGGTAGACCATGTCGTAGGGCAGGCCGAGTTCGAGGCCCAGGCGGCGGACTTCGTCCTTGAACAGCTCGCGCAGTGGCTCGACCAGCTTGAGGTTCATTTCTTCCGGCAGGCCGCCCACGTTGTGGTGCGACTTGATGACGTGGGCCTTGCCGCTTTTCGCGCCAGCCGACTCGATGACGTCCGGGTAGATGGTGCCTTGCGCCAGGTACTTGATGTTGTCCAGCTTGCAGGACTCGGCATCGAACACGTCGATGAAGGTGCGGCCGATGATCTTGCGCTTCTTCTCTGGATCGCTCTCGCCTGCCAGGTTGTTCAGGAACTGCTCTTCGGCGTTGGCGCGGATCACCTTGACGCCCATGTTCTCGGCGAACATGGCCATCACTTGCTCGCCTTCATGCAGGCGCAGCAGGCCGTTGTCGACGAATACGCAGGTCAGTTGATCGCCGATGGCCTTGTGCAGCAGCGCCGCGACCACAGAGGAGTCAACGCCGCCGGACAGGCCCAGCAACACGTTGTCAGTACCCACTTGGGCGCGAACCTGAGCGATAGCGTCTTCAGCAATCTTCGAAGGGGTCCACAGGGCTTCACAGCCGCAGATGTCGAGGATGAAGCGCGACAGGATGCGACCGCCCTGCTTGGTGTGGGTCACTTCCGGGTGGAACTGCACGCCGTAGTAACCGCGAGCGTCGTCAGCCATACCGGCAATCGGGCAGCTCGGGGTGCTGGCCAGAATGTGGAAGTTTTCCGGCAGTTTGGTGACCTTGTCACCGTGACTCATCCATACGTCGAGGCCAAACAGGCCGTCTGCGTCAATATGGTCTTCGATACCATCGAGCAGACGGCTTTTGCCGACTACGTCAACGCGAGCGTAGCCGAACTCGCGCAGCTCGGAACCGGCAACCTTGCCGCCCAACTGCTCGGCCATGGTCTGCATGCCGTAGCAGATACCGAAAACCGGCACACCCAGGTCAAATACCGCTTGCGGGCAGCGCGGGCTGTCGGCTTCGTGTACGGACTCGGGGCCGCCGGCGAGGATCACGCCTTTTGGAGCGAATTCGCGAATCGCTTCGTCGTCCATGTCAAACGGATGCAGCTCGCAATACACGCCGATTTCGCGCACGCGGCGGGCGATCAGCTGGGTGTACTGGGAACCGAAGTCGAGGATCAGGATACGGTGGGCGTGAATGTCGAGGGCCATGGAAACTCTCTGAGCAGCTGCAAGCTATACGCTGCAAGCGGCAAGTTGTCGGAATCAATGCGGTAGTTACACTTGCGTAACTACCGCTTGTAGCTGATTGCTTGGGGCTTGAAGCTGGAGGCTTTAGCCGACGCGATAGTTCGGCGCTTCCTTGGTGATCTGCACGTCATGGACGTGGGACTCAGCCATGCCGGCACCGGTGATGCGAACAAACTCGGGCTTGGTGCGCATCTGCTCGATGTCGGCACTGCCGGTGTAACCCATGGAGGAACGCAGGCCGCCCATCAACTGATGGATGATGGCCGACAACGGACCTTTATAGGCCACACGGCCTTCGATGCCTTCCGGCACCAGCTTCTCGGCACCAGCGGACGAATCCTGGAAGTAGCGATCGGACGAGCCTTGCGCCTGGGACATCGCACCCAGCGAGCCCATGCCGCGATAGGCCTTGTAGGAACGGCCCTGAAACAGTTCGATCTCGCCTGGCGCTTCTTCAGTACCGGCGAACATCGAGCCCATCATCACGCAGGAGGCGCCAGCCACGATGGCCTTGGACAGGTCACCGGAGAAGCGGATACCGCCGTCGGCGATCATCGGCACGCCAGTGCCTTCAAGGGCAGCGGAGACGTTGGCGATGGCGCTGATCTGCGGCACGCCGACACCAGCAACGATACGCGTGGTGCAGATGGAGCCCGGGCCGATACCGACCTTGACTGCATCGGCGCCTGCGGCAACCAGTGCCCTGGCTGCTTCGCCAGTGGCTATGTTGCCGCCGATGACCTGCACCTGCGGGAAGTTTTCCTTGACCCAGCGGACGCGGTCGATCACGCCTTTGGAATGGCCGTGAGCAGTATCGACGACCACGACGTCAACGCCAGCCGCGACCAGTGCGGTGACGCGCTCGCCGGTGTCCTTGCCGGTACCGACTGCAGCGCCGACACGCAGGCGAGCCTGATCGTCCTTGCTGGCCAGCGGGTAAGCCTTGGCTTTCTCGATGTCCTTGACGGTCATCATGCCCTTGAGCGCGAAATTGGCATCCACGATCAGGACTTTTTCAAGACGGTGCTTGTGCAGCAGTTCGCGCACTTCGTTCTTGTCGGCGCCTTCACGCACGGTGACCAGACGCTCTTTGGGCGTCATCACTTCGCGGACAGGGACATCAAGACGATTTTCGAAGCGTACGTCGCGGGACGTCACGATGCCGACCAGGTCGCCATTGTGCAGGACCGGTACGCCGGAAATGTTGTGCATGCGGGTGAGTTCGAACAGATCGCGAACAGTGGCGTCGGCTTCGATCGTGATCGGGTCCTTGACGACACCGGCCTCGAACTTCTTGACCTTGCGCACTTCGGCAGCTTGCTGCTCGATGGTCATGTTCTTGTGGATGATACCGATACCGCCTTCCTGGGCCATGGCAATTGCCAGACGGGCCTCGGTGACTGTATCCATTGCAGCAGAGACCAAAGGTATATTCAGCTCGATGCCACGGGTCAAACGGGTTTTCAGACTGACTTCGTTAGGGAGTACCTCGGAATAACCGGGCACAAGGAGAATGTCGTCGAATGTAAGGGCTTCTTGACTGATACGCAGCATCGCGGGGGCTCCCGGGCGGGAAATTGGAAGCGCGCCATTATACCCACAGACCCCGCCCGGCTCAATGTAAACCTCAGCCTATTATCAAAGCTGTTTATAGACGCACATTAACGCAGGAGACCGGGCGATCCAGACGTTCGGCGAAGTCATCCAGAAAGGTCTGCGTGAACGACGCATCCAGCCAGTTGTTGAAGATGAAACCGAGGTTGGAAAACCCGCAGGCGTCGAGAAAAAGAAAGCCGTTGATGTCATCTTCGTGGCGGCATTCGGGGCAGGTGAAATTATCGGTGTGACCGGGCATCCAGTCTTCCAGGCTGTCGAACAGCGCCTCCCCCACTTCGCGGCGACACTCCGGGCAACCGGCCTCTTCGGCAAAGTCGTTCAGCGGGGTATAGATGCAGCGCTTGGTGACGATTTCCAGGCCGTTGACGACCTGTCCGAACGGCAACGCATCGGGATTCTTCACCACCCGCTTCGCGCCGGGAGCCACTGCGTAGGCCATCTTGTTATAGGTACGCCCGCACGTGGTCAGCTCCGGCTCGACCACATTGAGCTTGACCAACCAGCGCAGGATCAGCCGCGCCCTGGCCTCGTGCCCGGGAAAGGTGGAGATTTGCGGGACGATGATGCTTTGGGTGTTCATAACGGAGCGTCGCTTAAAGCTGTTCGAGGCCGCAGCTTAATGGGCTGGCCATTCAGGTCAAGAAGCAATCCTGCCTTTACCGACGAGACAGGCCTGTGCGCCAGACCGGCATTGCCATTATGATGCCCGACATGATCAAAGACCCTTTCGCAAGACTCGGCCTCGACCGGGAAGTCCTTACTGTCAGCCAGCTCAACGGCCGCGCCCGCGTGCTGCTGGAAGACGTGTTCAGCAGCATCTGGGTCGAGGGCGAGATCTCCAACCTCTCGCGCCCGGCGTCGGGCCATGTGTACTTCACGCTGAAGGACTCTGGCGCACAGGTACGCTGCGCGTTGTTCCGGCAGAGCGCAGCGCGGGTGCGTCAGGCGCTCAAGGACGGCTTGCAGGTCAAGGTGCGCGGCAAGGTTTCGCTGTTTGAAGGTCGTGGCGACTATCAGCTGATTCTCGATACGGTGGAACCTGCCGGTGATGGTGCGTTACGCCTGGCGTTCGATGCGCTGAAGGCCAAGCTCAGCGACGAAGGCCTGTTCAGCGCCGAGCGCAAGGTCGCACTGCCGCTGCACCCGCAACGTATCGGGATTATCAGTTCTCCGACGGGTGCGGTGATCCGCGACATCATCAGCGTGTTCCGCCGTCGCGCGCCACGGGTCGAGCTGACCTTGATTCCCACAGCCGTTCAGGGCCGCGAGGCGATCAACCAGATTGTCCGCGCACTGAAGCTGGCCGACAGCAGGGGCTTCGATGCATTGATCCTGGCTCGTGGCGGCGGCTCACTGGAGGACCTGTGGTGCTTCAACGAAGAAGCCGTCGCCCGCGCCATCGACGCGTGCGTGACTCCGATTGTCAGCGCTGTCGGGCATGAAACCGATGTGTCCATCAGCGACTTTGTCGCCGACGTGCGTGCACCGACGCCCTCCGCTGCCGCCGAACTGCTCGCCCCGGATTCCAGCGACCTGCATCGACGCGTCGACAACCTGCACCGGCGACTGGTCAGTCGCATGCAGGACCGTCTGATGCGCGAGCGGTTGCGTCTTGAGGGTATTTCCCGGCGTCTGCGCCACCCTGGCGAGCGCTTGCGTCAGCAGTCGCAACGGCTGGACGACCTGGACATGCGCCTGCGCCGCGCCTTCGAACAGAACATGCATCAACGTCAGCTGCGTCTGGCGCACATGCAAAGCCGCCTTGCTGCCCAGCATCCAGGCCGAACCCTGGCCTTTTTGCGCCAGCGTCTGGATGCCCTGGCCGAGCGTCTGCCGAGAGCCATTCGCGAACAGATCAAGGCGCGCAAGCTGCAACTGCAAAGTCAGGTGCAGACCCTCAACGTGGTCAGCCCACTCGCCACACTGGGACGCGGTTACAGCATCCTGCTCGACGAGCGCGGTCACGCGATCCGCAACGCTGCACAGACGCAAACGGGCCAACGGCTTACCGCCAGGCTCGGCGAAGGCGAACTGCACGTGCGCGTCGAAGACAATCACCTCACACCCGTGACCCTCTCCCTTCTGGACTGACTGCCTGATGCTACGTTTTATCGCCCCGCTGTTCGCCCTGCTGCTCTGTCTCCCGGCCCACGCCGACAGTTTCATCACTCGCGCACTCGACAAGCCGGTGCCCGGCGGTGTCGCGGTTATCGACCTGGGCACGGGCGCTCAGGCACCGACCGCCACCTATCAAGGCAAACCGGTGCTGGTGGTCAAGGAACAGGGCACACGCTGGCTGGCCATCGTCGGCATTCCGCTGACCGTCAAACCCGGCACCCAGCAAGTCACGTCCGGCGGGCGCACGCTCAACTTCACCGTTGGCAGCAAGAAGTACCCGGAACAGCACATCACGCTCAAGAACAAACGTCAGGTCAATCCCAATCCTGAAGACAACAAACGTATCGAGGGCGAACTGGCCGAGCAACTGCGCGCCTACCGCAGTTTCAGCCCGGGCACGCCAAGCAATCTGATTCTGGACAAGCCGGTCAACGGCCCGTTGTCGAGCAAGTTCGGTGTGCGTCGCTTCTTCAACGGCGAAGAGCGCAACCCGCATTCGGGCCTCGACTTCGCGGTTCCTGCAGGCACGCCGATCAAATCTCCGGCAGCGGGTAAGGTCATCCTGACCGGCAATTACTTCTTCAATGGCAACACGGTATTCGTTGATCATGGTCAAGGCTTCATCAGCATGTTTTGCCACATGTCGAAGATCGACGTGAAGGTCGGCGACCTCGTCCCGCGTGGCGGAGTGGTTGGCAAAGTCGGCGCAACCGGTCGCGCAACCGGGCCGCACATGCACTGGAACGTCAGCCTCAACGATGCGCGTGTGGACCCGGCGATCTTCATCGGCGCGTTTCAGCCGTAAGCCTGTTGGTGAGCGAGTGTTACCCCGCTCGCTCACCTGCCCCCTCATTGCGCACATCGCTTTCGTCCAACAACAACCTGTACATAAAGCGTCATATCCCGCTATAAAAAATCGCTAAAAGCGCCTTTTCGAGAATTTATTCCAATCTTTTTCAAATGCTTGCCATCATCCATGCCAATGGTTACGGTTGGCCTCATGAAAACCTCTCAAACCCTTATTCTGTTGCGCCAACATCGGTGCCTCAGCCTGGTCAGCGCCCGACTGCCTGGCTAGCATGCTGTGCCTCGTCCCTGTGTTCGCAACTCCCTGTGCTATCTATCCAGAACGGCAGGCCGCCCAACCCGGCCCCGTGAATACAAAAGGATTTCCTGATGACTATGCTCAAAGATCCCTCGAAGAAGTACCGTGCGTTCCCGACCATTGATCTGCCTGACCGCACCTGGCCTTCGAAGACCATCGACGCAGTGCCGATCTGGTGCAGTTCCGATCTGCGTGATGGCAACCAGTCGCTGATCGAGCCGATGGACGCGGCCAAGAAGCTGCGCTTCTGGAAAGCCCTGGTCAGCGTCGGCGTCAAGGAAATCGAGGCATCCTTTCCATCGGCTTCGCAGACTGACTTCGACTTCGTGCGTACTCTGATCGAAGACGGCCACATCCCGGATGACACCACCATCCAGGTACTGACCCAGGCTCGCGAAGACCTGATCGCCCGCACCTTCGAATCACTGCGCGGCGCCAAAAAAGCTATTGTTCACCTGTATAACGCGACCTGCCCGTCGTTCCGCCGCATTGTCTTCAATCAGGACAAGGCCGGGGTGAAGGAGATCGCGGTCAACGCGGCCAAGCTGTTCGTTAAATACGCAGCACAACAGCCGGAAACCCAGTGGACCTTCCAGTACTCGCCGGAAACCTTCAGTGCGACCGAGCTGGAATTCGCCAAGGAAGTCTGCGATGCGGTAATCGAGGTGTGGAACCCGACGCCCGAGAACAAGGTGATCCTCAACCTCCCGGCGACCGTGGAAGTAGCGACACCCAACATTTACGCCGACCAGATCGAGTGGTTCGGCCGCAACATTACCCGCCGCGACAGCGTGCTGATCAGCCTGCATACCCACAACGACCGTGGCACGGGCGTTGCCGCCACCGAACTGGGCCTGATGGCCGGTGCGGATCGCGTCGAGGGCTGCCTGTTCGGTAACGGCGAGCGGACCGGCAACGTCGACCTGGTCACCGTAGCGCTGAACCTCTACACCCAGGGCATCAATCCCGGGCTGGACTTCTCGGACATCGACGGCGTGCGCAAGGTCGTCGAAGAGTGCAACCAGATCCCGGTTCACCCACGTCACCCGTACGTTGGCGACCTGGTTCATACCGCGTTCTCCGGCTCGCACCAGGATGCGATCCGCAAGGGTTTCACCCAGCAGAAGGAAGGCGAGTTGTGGGAAGTGCCTTACTTGCCGATCGACCCGGCTGACATCGGTCGCAGCTACGAGGCGGTGATCCGCGTCAACAGCCAGTCGGGCAAAGGTGGCATCGCTTACCTGCTGGAACAGGAATATGGCATTTCCCTGCCACGCCGCATGCAGATCGAGTTCAGCCAGGTGGTTCAGGGTGAAACCGATCGTCTGGGTCTGGAGATGACGGCCGAGCAGATTCACTCGCTGTTGCGTCGTGAATACCTGCAAGCCAACGTTCCTTATGCGCTGATCAGCCATAAGTTGCAGGAAGAGAACGGCAACAGCTCGGTGGATGCCGAGGTGCACGTCGACGGTGAAACCCAGCACTGGCGCGGCAAGGGCAAGGGCGCCCTGGAAGCACTGGTGGCCGGCCTGCCATTGGCCGTGGAAATCATGGACTACAACGAGCATGCGATCGGCTCGGGTACCACCGCCAAGGCAGCTGCCTACATCGAGCTGCGCGTGAATGGCGAACGCGCCGTGCATGGTGTGGGCATCGATGAAAACATCACCACGGCGAGCTTCCGCGCCCTGTTCAGTGCTCTGAATCGTTCAATCAGTCAGACGCAAGCCAAGGCTGCCTGATTCGATAGCCGGATGGCGGACGCAGGTCCGTCATCCGCATCGCACTCTTCCCTCCCCGCCTCACGCTGCACCCACCTCTTGCATTCCGCGCATGACCCTGCCTGTTTCGGCATAATCTTTTTCATTTATGCTGTGGTAGCATGCTGCCCTTACTCCAGAGCGCGCCCAATCCAACAGCAATTCATATGCTGACGATGCCTGCTCGGACTTACCTGCCAGCTGCACCTTTCCTATAAAACCAAGACGACTATTGCATTGATTTCCGGACGAAAAGAATGCTCGGGCAGACCCACCGTGCATTGAAATTACCATCGGCCTCGGTACGCTGAGCTGATCCAATCACATTTGGAGCGATTATGCCCAAGGCTTCCCATCAAGATTTGCGCCGCAGCTTCCGTGCGCTCACCTCGTCGAACGCTTGCTTTCACACAGCCTCGGTGTTCGACCCCATGTCAGCGCGAATCGCAGCGGACCTAGGCTTTGAAGTAGGCATCCTCGGCGGCTCCGTGGCGTCGCTGCAAGTCCTGGCAGCCCCTGACTTCGCCCTGATCACCCTGAGCGAATTCGTTGAACAGGCCACGCGCATCGGCCGTGTCGCACAGCTCCCGGTCATCGCGGACGCAGACCATGGTTATGGCAATGCCCTTAACGTCATGCGCACCGTTGTCGAACTGGAACGTGCCGGTATTTCTGCACTGACGATCGAAGATACCCTGCTGCCGGCGCAGTTCGGACGCAAATCCACTGACCTGATTTCCACTGCAGAAGGTGTTGGCAAGATCCGCGCAGCGCTGGAAGCGCGTGTCGATCCGGAGATGTCGATTTTCGCTCGCACCAACGCGGCAATCATTCCGGTTCAGGAAGCCATCAGCCGGGTTCAGCAGTACCAGGCTGCCGGGGCTGACGGTATTACTATCGTCGGCATTCGCGACTTCGATCACCTGGCGCAGATATCCGAAGGCGTGACCGTGCCGCTGATGCTGGTGACATACGGCAACCCGGAACTGCACGACAACGCGCGTCTTGCCGAGATGGGCGTGAGGGTCTGCGTACATGGTCACGCGGCGTACTTCGCTGCGATCAAGGCCACCTATGACTGCCTGCGCGAGCAGCGTCAGATCCTGGGCAGCGAATCGAACATGAGCGCGACCGAACTGACCCACACCTATACGCAGCCTGAAGACTACGTAGAGTGGGCCCGCAAGTTCATGAACGTCAACGAGTGACAGGCAACGCTGGACGCTGCGCCACCTGATCAGGGGCGCAAGCAGCTGAATGCCCGCGCAACACTGTGCGCGGGCATGATGAGCGTCACTTCGGACGCAAAGCAGGCGATATCACGCGGTGGTGTTTACACCGCCACCGGTTTCCAGCTGCAGCAACGAGGCCTGCAACGTCTGCAGGTTAGCGCTGATGGTCGCGATCTGGCCCTGAATCGCCATGGATTTCTGCGCCTTTTCTTCCGCTGAGCCGTTACCGCTTTGAGCAGCAGCCAACTGCGCCTTCTGCTCGGCGAGTTGCTTCTGAGCGTCCTTGATCTGCTGCTTTATCTGTTCGATGGTCTGATTGAGCGACGATTCGCTGGAACCACCCACGCTGCCACCACCACCCGCCGCACCGGCCTTGCCACCTTCGGTGGACGCCTGATCAGAGCTTTTCTCTGTTTCAGTAGTCGTGGTGGCAGCAGCAGTCGCGGCCTTGGCTGTTTCAGCGTCAGTAGGTTTGATCGCTAAGGTCAACGAGCTTGTGTAACTGTTCAGCGTGGAGGTGTTGATAATAGTCATAACGGTCTCCTGGAGGTCTGGAACAGCTATCGGCCGACTTGAAACATTCTGAAGTACTTTTATTCAATATTAAACGAATCCGCATCCAGCCCGGCTGGAAACCGTGTGCGATAGGCATGCAAGTCTGCCGCGCCAAGCGTCGCCTTGAACACCCCGTCCGCTTCGCCCACGCTCAACAGGCTCTCGCCCTGGAAATCCAGGACCTGACTGTCACCGGTGTACGCAAAGCCCTTGCCGTCCGACCCAACGCGATTGACTGCCGCCACATAGCACAGGTTTTCAATGGCTCTGGCAGGCAGCAGGCGGTTCCAGTGCAGGCGCCGAGCACCCGGCCAGTTGGCGGTGTACAGCAACAGGTCGGTATCCTGGGAGTCACGGCTCCAGACCGGAAAACGCAGGTCGTAGCAGATCAGCGGCCGTACGCGCCAGCCGTTGAGTTCAAACATCACCTGGCGATCGCCCGGCGTGTAGTGCTGGTGTTCACCGGCCATGCGAAACAGATGACGCTTGTCGTAATGCAGCAGCTCACCATCCGGTCGCGCCCACAGCAGGCGATTGCGATGACTACCATCGGCCGCGCGCATCATGACGCTGCCGGTCACCACGGCGTCGATACGCTTGGCCTGAGCCAATAGCCATACCGATGTAGGCCCGGCTTCCGGTTCTGACAGGGCCTCGGACTCCATAGAGAACCCGGTGGTGAACATCTCTGGCAGGATCACCAGGTCCGCGCCGCGCGCCTGATCCAGCAATGGCTCGAAATGCTCGAGATTGGCCTCGCGATCATGCCACGCCAGCGTGGTCTGGATCAGCGCTAGGTTGAGGTTCGGCAGCCCGCTTATATCGCGCATAGTTTCTCCGCCGCCTGACGCAGCGTCTCTTCCTGTTTGGCGAAGCACAGGCGGATCAGGCGCTGGCCTGCTGGAGGGCTCTGGTAGAACACAGAAATCGGAATGCTCGCCACACCATGCTCGCGGGTCATCCACAAGGCCATGTCGACGTCGTTCAGGTCGGGCCTGATCTGCGAGTAGTCGACCAACTGGAAATAAGTCCCGCCCACCGGCCGGAAGCTGAAACGCGACTCAGCCAGATGACCACAGAAAAAGTCGCGCTTGGCCTGATAGAAGCCTGGCAGCTCGTCGACATGTTCCGGGTGTTCGGCCATGAAGTCGGCCAACGCGTACTGCAACGGCGTGACACCGCAGAAGCTCACGTATTGGTGCACCTTGCGCAGCTCGGACGTCAGCGCAGGCGGCGCGACCACGTAACCGGTTTTCCAGCCTGTGACGTGATAGGTCTTGCCGAACGAACTGACGACGAAGGCGCGCTGATACAGCGCTTCGTGGTCGAGCACGCTGACATGGCCTGCGCCGTCAAACACCAGGTGTTCATAGACTTCATCGCTGAGCAGGTAGATATCACGATCCGCGATCAGCGCGGCCAGCCGATCGAGCTCTGCACGGCTGATCAACGCGCCGCTGGGGTTGTGCGGACTGTTGATGACGATCATGCGGGTACGCGGGCTCAGCGCATCGCTCAGCTTTTGCCAGTCGATGGCGAAGTCATCCAGCCCCAGTTGCACATGGACGCAACGCCCACCGGCCAGTTCGACGGCGGGCTCGTAGCTGTCATAGCAAGGGTCGAAAATGATCACTTCGTCGCCAGCGCGAATCACGCTGTGGATCGCGCAGAAAATCGCCTGCGTAGCACCCGGCGTGATAGTGATTTCGCTGTCCGGATTGACCGTACGCCCATAGCTGCGGGCGATCTTTGCCGCGACTTGCTGACGAAGCGCAGGCAGCCCGGTCATCGGGGAGTATTGGTTGTGGCCTTGGGTGACATGTCGGCAGACCGCATCACGCAGCGCCTGCGGCCCGTCAAAATCGGGAAACCCTTGGGACAGGTTGATAGCCCCGGTTTCGGCGGCCAGCTGTGACATGACGGTGAAGATAGTGGTGCCCACGTTGGGCAACTTGCTGTCGATCATGGAACCCTTTTCCTGCAATCTCCCGGCACCGGGCGGCACGGGTCAAGCAGGATAGCCCATTAAACGGCCACAAAAAAAGGCGCCGAAGCGCCTTTTTCCCGATGCTGACTCAGCGCTTGTCGCGGCGCTTCTTGTCGGCCTTCTTGTGGTGCGACATCATCCGACGCTTCTTGTTGACCTGACGGTCAGTGAGCGTGTTCTTGTTGCCTTCATACGGGTTCTCGCCGCCCTTGAACTCGATACGGATCGGCGTACCGACCAGTTTGAGCACACGCCGGTAGGTGTTTTCCAGGTAGCGGACGTAGGACTTGGGTACCTTCTCGACCTGGTTACCGTGAATCACGATCAGCGGCGGGTTGGCACCCCCCAGGTGGGCGTAGCGCAGCTTGATGCGGCGGCTGCCGACCATCGGTGGTGCATGCTCGCTGACCGCATCTTCGAGAATCTGCGTCAGGCGGCTGGTTGGCCAGCGTGTGACCGCGGACTTGAACGAGTTCTGTACCGACTGATACAGGTTGCCCACGCCCGTGCCGTGCAGCGCGGAGATGAAGTGGATGTCGGCGAAGTCGACGAAGAACAAGCGGCGCTCCAGCTCGATCTTCACGAAATCGCGTTCGCCCGGCGTCATGCCGTCCCACTTGTTCAGCGCGATGACCAGCGCACGACCTGCTTCAAGGGCGAAGCCCAGCAGGTTCAGGTCGTGGTCGACCACACCTTCGCGGGCGTCCATCACAAAGATCACCACGTTGGCGTCCTTGATGGCCTGCAGCGTCTTGACCACCGAGAACTTTTCGACTTCCTCGTGGATCTTGCCGCGCTTGCGCACACCGGCGGTGTCGATCAGCGTGTACTTCTCTTCGTTACGCTCGAAGGGAATGTAGATACTGTCACGCGTGGTGCCTGGCTCGTCATAGACGATAACCCGGTCTTCACCCAGCATACGGTTGACCAGCGTCGACTTGCCGACGTTGGGACGACCGATGATGGCGATCTTGATGCCGTCTTTCTCGCTCGGGCCGGGGATGCGCTTGGCTTCCTGACCTTCGGCGACTTCCTCGACCTCAGCGCCCTCTTCAAGCTCGTCCTCGTCCCTGGGGAATTCCCGCAGGGCGATTTCGAGCATCTGCGAGATGCCACGGCCGTGGGCACCGGCCACCGGAATGGCGTCGCCCAGACCCATCGGGCTGAACTCGGCACGCGCCAGGTTCTCGTCGATGTTGTCGATCTTGTTGGCAACCACGTAGGAACGCTTGTTGCGCTTGCGCAGGTGCTCACCAATCATCTGATCAGCAGCGGTGTAGCCCGCACGGGCGTCCACCAGAAACAGCACCACATCGGCTTCTTCAATGGCCAGCAGCGACTGCTCGGCCATCTTTTCGTCCATGCCATGCTCGTCACCGGAGATACCGCCGGTGTCGATCAGAATATAGGAGCGCCCTTGCCACTTCGCCTCTCCGTATTGGCGATCACGGGTAAGACCGGACAGATCGCCGACAATGGCGTCGCGAGTCCTGGTCAGGCGGTTGAACATGGTGGACTTGCCGACGTTCGGTCGACCCACCAGGGCGATTACGGGAACCATGCGGCTCTCCACTTCGTTATTTCAGAAAATACAAAAGCCGCTGCAGGGCAGCGGCCGGAGTTCGGGGCGATGCCACAAAGGCACCGCAGCCTTGCCGAAGCAAGGGCACCCGAGGCCAATGGCCCCGGGCATGGACACTTATTGCTTGATGGTCAGGGCTTCCAGTTTGCCGCTGTTGCCATACACGTAAATCATGTCCCCAACCACCAGCGGACGCGCACGCAGGCCGTCGCTGTCGATACGTTCGCGACCGACAAAACGACCGTCCACCTGGCTCAACAGGTGCAGGTAGCCTTCCATGTCACCGACCGCTACGTAGCTGGAATACACTTCCGGCGCGCCGAGCTGGCGGCGAGCCAGTGATTCGTTGCTCCACAGTGCAGAGGACGAACGCTCGTCGATACCTTCGACAGTACCGGAGGCCAGAGTGGCATAGACGCTGCCAAAGCCCTGGGCGACACCCGAGTAGCTCGAAGCATCACGCTGCCAGAGCACACGACCGCTTTCCAGATCGAGACCGGCGACGCGACCCTGATAGGTAGCGACGTACAGCGTACCGCCGGACAGCAACAGGCCACCGTCGATATCGACGACACGATCCAGTTCCGAGCGACCTTGCGGGATGGCAACGCGCTGTTCCCAGACCGGCACGCCGTTGGTGATGTCCAGAGCGACGACCTTGCCGGTCGACAGACCCGCTACGGCAAGACGGTTGGTTGCCAGTGGAGCACCAGTGCCGCGCAGGGTCAGCACCGCTGGGGTACTTTCGTAGATCCAGAGCTGCGAACCGGTAGAGGCGTCGAAACCGACGATACGGTCATCCTGAGTCTGGACAACGACCACAGAACCGTTGGTGGCAGGCGGAGCCAGCACTTCGCTGGTGACACGAGCGCGCCACTTTTCCTCACCGGACGTGGCGTCCATGGCAATCACTTCACCCTTGAGGGTGCCGATCATTACCAGACCATAGCCCACGCCGACTGCGCCGGAAACGGGCAGGTCGAGATCTTTCTTCCAGATCACGTCGCCGGTCAGACGGTCCAGCGACACGACTTCGCCCGTGACGTCAGCCGCATAGATGCGGTCGCCATCAATGGCCGGCACGAGCATGTTGTAAGTCTTGCCCTGACCGTCGCCGACGGAACGGCTCCACTGCTTGTGCAAAACCACTTCTTCTTTGAAGTCGGTCAGCTCGGCCGGAGGCAATTCCTTTTTGCTGTTGCTGCTGCAACCCGCGGCCAGAATGGCCAGAGCCAGCAATGCTGCATGTTTCCAACGAATCACGTCACGCATCCCCTTTCGCCAGATCGTCGAGCTTCATTTGCAGGCCACCCACTGCTGCGTCTTCGGACAGAGCAGATTTGGCCTTTTGGTATGCAGCATACGCCTCGTCGGTACGACCCAGCTGTACCAGCAGGTCACCCTTGAGTTCTTCACGACTGGCGAGGAAAGCCTTGTCGGCATCGCCGTCGAGCAGCTTCAGCGCGTCATCGGTCTTGTTCTGCGCAGCCAGCACGCGTGCCAGACGCTGACGGGCAATCTCGCCCAGCGTGTCGTTGGCAGGTTTGTCGGCCACGGGTTTCAGCTCGGCTGCAGCATCATCCAGCTTGCCGGCATCGACCGCCACCTTGGCGACGAACAGGCTACCGAACTGTGCGTAGGTAGTGCCACCGAATTCGCTTTTCAGTTTGCCGGAGATCTCGGCGACACGTGCGGTGTCTGCCTGGCCACTGGGCGTCAGTGCGGTTTCCAGCAATTGCTGATAAAGCATCGAGGCGCCTTGCGACTGGCTGGCCTGATACCTGTGCCAGAACTGCCAACCCAGAACCACGACCAGCGCCAGCAGACCGCCGGTCAACAGAGGTTTGCCGTTGCGCTGCCACCAGTCCTTCATTACCGCCAGCTCTTCATCTTCGGTACCCGACACCCCAATACTCCTATTCGCTAAACGGCTGTTAAATCAGCTTCAACCCTGCACGACGCAGGAGGCCAAGTGCTCTGACAGAGCATCCCAGGCAATATTTTGTTGTTCACCCTGGCCACGCAGGGGTTTGACGCCAATGACCTTCGCCGCCAGCTCTTCTTCGCCGAGGATCAGCGCGTACAGCGCACCGCTCTTGTCGGCTTTCTTGAACTGGCTCTTGAAGCTGCCGGCACCGGCGTTGACCTGCAAGCGCAGGGTCGGCAACTGATCACGGACCTTTTCGGTAAGTGCCAGTGCCGCCAGCTCGGCCGCTTCGCCGAATGCGCACAGGTAGACATCGACCTGACGGGCAATTTCTTCCGGCACCTGCTCAAGGGTTTCGAGCAGCAGAACCAGTCGCTCGATGCCCATCGCGAAACCGACGCCTGCAGTAGGCTTGCCACCCATCTGCTCGACCAGACCGTCGTAACGACCGCCTGCACAGACCGTACCCTGGGCACCGAGTTGATCGGTGACCCACTCGAAAACGGTCTTGCTGTAGTAATCCAGGCCACGCACCAGCTTGGGATTGATCACATAAGGAATACCGGCGGCGTCCAGACGGGCCTTCAGGCCTTCGAAGTGAACGCGGGATTCGTCATCCAGGTAGTCCGCCAGCTTCGGCGCATCGACCAGCACAGCCTGGGTTTCAGGGTGCTTGGTGTCCAGCACGCGCAGCGGGTTGGTTTTCAGTCGGCGCTGGCTGTCTTCGTCCAGTTGGTCGAGACGTGCCGTGAGGTATTCGACCAGCGCCTCGCGATAACGCGCACGCGCCTCGCTGGTGCCCAGGCTGTTCAGCTCGAGCTTGACGGCGTTGCGAATACCCAGCAGGCCCCACAGGCGCCAGGTCATGACGATCAGTTCGGCGTCGATATCCGGACCGTCCAGGTTGAAGACCTCGACACCGATCTGGTGAAACTGACGATAACGGCCTTTCTGCGGACGCTCGTGACGGAACATCGGACCTATGTACCACAGCTTCTGAACCTGGCCGCCGCCAGTGATGCCGTGCTCGAGGACTGCACGCACACACGCGGCAGTGCCTTCAGGGCGCAGGGTCAGAGAGTCGCCGTTGCGGTCGGCGAAGGTGTACATCTCTTTCTCGACGATATCAGTCACTTCACCGATGGAGCGCTTGAACAGCTCGGTGAATTCGACGATAGGCATACGAATCTGCCGGTAACCGTAGTTATCCAGCAGACGGGCAACAGTGCCTTCGAAGTGACGCCACAGCGGCGTCTGCTCGGGCAGAATGTCGTTCATGCCACGAATGGCTTGTAGAGACTTACTCACAGAAAATCCTTAGCAATCCGGGTTAGCCGCGCACGATGACCGAGGCGTCGGCTTCGGCTTTTTCAGCCGCTTTCTCGCGAATCAAGCGTTCCAGCTCATTCACGAGATTGTCATTGGTCAGTTTCTGCGCGGGTTTGCCGTCGATGTAGATCAGGTTCGGCGTGCCACCGGTCAGGCCGATATGCGCCTCTTTGGCTTCGCCCGGACCATTGACCACACAACCGATGACCGCGACATCGAGCGGAACCAGCAAATCCTCGAGTCGACCTTCCAGCTCGTTCATGGTCTTGACCACATCGAAGTTCTGCCGCGAGCAGCTCGGGCAGGCGATGAAGTTGATTCCACGCGAACGAAGGCGCAACGATTTGAGAATGTCGTACCCGACCTTCACTTCCTCGACCGGGTCAGCCGCCAGCGAGATGCGGATAGTATCGCCAATTCCTTCGGCAAGCAGCATACCGAGACCGACAGCCGATTTCACCGTACCCGAACGCAAGCCACCGGCTTCGGTGATGCCCAGGTGCAGCGGCTGAACGATCTCTTTGGCCAGCAGCCGATAGGCAGCGACCGCCATGAACACATCGGAAGCCTTGACGCTGACCTTGAAGTCCTGAAAGTTCAGGCGCTCCAGGTGCTCGACATGGCGCAGCGCAGACTCTACCAGAGCCTCTGGCGTGGGCTCGCCGTACTTCTTCTGCAGGTCTTTTTCCAGCGAACCGGCATTGACGCCGATACGGATCGGGATGCCGCGATCACGCGCAGCATCGACCACGGCCCGCACACGGTCTTCACGACCGATGTTGCCCGGGTTGATACGCAGACAGTCGACGCCCAGCTCCGCCACACGCAAGGCGATGCGGTGATCGAAGTGAATGTCGGCGACCAGCGGCACCTTGACCAGTTGCTTGATGCGGCCGAATGCTTCGGCAGCGTCCATGTCCGGCACCGAAACACGCACGATGTCGACACCTGCCGCTTCGAGACGATTGATCTGTGCCACGGTAGCGGCGACATCGTTGGTATCACTGTTGGTCATGCTCTGCACCGCGATCGGCGCATCACCGCCGACAGGTACGGAACCGACCCATATTTTCCGGGATTCGCGACGCTTGATTGGAGATTCGCCGTGCATGACTTATTGCCCTAGCTTCAGGCGAGCAGTTTCGCCGCTGGTAAAAGGTGCTACATCCACAGGCTGACCGTTGTAGCTGACCTGCGCACCACGCGCGTAACCCAGACGCAGGGTCAACGGCGGCTTGCCGTTGACGTCCAGACTCTCGCCCTTGCGCTTGAGGCCGCTGACCAGCACCTTGCCGTTCCCGTCAGTGACCTGGGTCCAGCAGTCGGCAACGAACTGGACGGTCACCTGACCGGCACCCGCTACGACAGGCGCCGGCTGCTCGGCAGGTGCAGCCGGCATCGACGGCACGTTCGGCGCAGCAACGGGGGCCTGAGGCGCGCTCGCCGGCGGCGTAGCGGCAGCAGGTGTCTGCGGTTGTGCGGTTGCGTGACTGGTGACGCTGGAAGCCGGGGCCGCAGGCGCAGCTGCTGGCGCCTCACTGGCAGGCGCACCGGTATTCAACGGCAAGGAGGTTTGTCCGGAGGCAGGCGTTTCAGCCACAGCAGGCTCGTCCGGTTCGTCAAGCGGGTGAATCTGCGTGGTGCCGTCAGCGCTTTCGACTTCGACGTGCTCCATGTTCAGCCCGGACTGATCCTTGCCGCGCAAGGTCGCCTGATCCTGCCACCAGAAGAAACCACCGCCAACCAGAATCACCAGCAACAGCAGGCTGACGATACGCAGAATGTTGTGCGACAGCCTGACCGGCTCTTCGATACGGCCCAGCGCATGAACCGAACTGCCTTTACCGTCAGTGCCGGTGAACTGGTCGAACTGTTCGACCAGCGCCGCCTGATCAAGCTCAAGCAGTTTGGCGTAGGCACGCACGTAGCCCCTGGCAAACGTATGCCCAGGCAGCTTTTCAAACTGGCCGTTCTCCAGATTGGTCAGGGAGGTCACGGTGAGATTGAGTCTCAAGGCCACATCTGGCAGCGACCAGCTCCTGCTCTCGCGGGCCTGGCGCAGGGTTTCTCCAGGATTCACGCGATTGGTTGCTACAACTTCGGGATGCGCCGCTTTCATCATTGCTCCGACAGGTATTGCTGATATTCCGGCGTACCGGGATAGAGTCTTTTCAACAGCAGGCCAAAGCTGGCCGCCTTGTTACGATCATCATATATCTTCGCCAGCCGTGTACCGAGCAATAGACTACGTGCATTTTGCTCGCTGAGCTGGCTAAAACGGTCGTAATAGTCACGCGCCGGCACATATTGCTTGTCTTCGTAGGACAGCTGAGCCATTTCCAGCAAGGATAACGGCAACTGACGGTCCAGGCGCAATGCCTTGGTAAAATGCTCGCGAGCCTGCTCGCGGTTGCCCAGTTTCAGCGAGGTCATGCCCAGGCTTTCAAAAACCCGTGACCGCTCAGGATACAGGTTGTCAGCAGCCGCCTGTTCAAAACGCTCGTAGGCTTCCTTGTAACGCTTTTGTTCGAACAGAAAACTGCCGTAATTGTTGACGATGCGTGTTTCGTTATTGCTGGCGGCCAACGCCTTGCGAAAGTACTGCTCGGCCAGCTCTGGCTCCATCTCTGTCTGGAACACCAGGGCCAGCGCGGCGTTGGCCTGTGCATCCGAGTTGTCGAGTTCCAGCGCCTTTTTCAGCGGAACCTTGGCTCGCTCGGTCTGGCCCTGCTGAAAATAACCCAGCCCCAGTTGAACGTAAGCCTTGCGCGCTTCCTCGCGCCCCTGGGCCGTCGTCAGCGGGTTGACATTGCCGGTGGATACGCACGCTGTCAGCAAAACGACAACACAGAGCAGCAGCGAGGCACGCACAGGCATGGGGTCTCTCTCGATCAGGTTCGCAGTCAGGTTCGAGTCACCGCGACAGGGGCCGCATCGACCTCGGCGCTCAACTCACGCACGGCTATATAGCGTTCGCTACGACGTGTGCGGTCCATCACCTGCCCGACCAGTTGGCCGCATGCAGCATCGATGTCCTCACCACGTGTGGTACGCACAGTGACGTTATAACCGGCCTGATGCAACAGGTCCTGAAAACGACGTATCGCGTTATTGCTGGGACGCTCGTAACCGGAGTGCGGAAACGGGTTGAACGGGATCAGGTTGATCTTGCAAGGCGTGTCCTTGAGCAGTTCGATCATCTCGACCGCGTGCTCTACCTTGTCGTTGATGTCCTTGAGCATGGTGTACTCGATGGTGAGCACACGTTTTTCGCCCAGACTGGACATGTAGCGACGGCAGGACTCGAGAAGCACTTTCAACGGGTATTTCTTGTTGAGCGGCACCAACTGGTTGCGCAGCGCATCGTTAGGTGCGTGCAGCGACAAGGCCAGGGATACGTCGATGTGCTTGGAAAGCTCATCGATCATCGGTACCACACCGGAAGTGGACAAGGTCACCCGGCGTTTGGAAATGCCATACCCCAGGTCATCCATCATCAGATGCATGGCGGCAATGACATTGTCGAAGTTCAGCAGCGGCTCACCCATGCCCATCATCACCACGTTGGTGATGGCACGGTCGACGGTCGCCGGGACGCTGCCAAAGGATTTGTTGGCAATCCACACCTGACCGATGACTTCGGCGGCGGTGAGGTTGCTGTTGAAGCCTTGCTTGCCCGTGGAGCAGAAACTGCAATCCAGAGCACAGCCCGCCTGGGACGAAACACACAAGGTGCCGCGCTTGCCCTGCGGGATATAGACGGTCTCGACACAGCTGCCGGACTCTACGCGCACCACCCATTTACGGGTGCCGTCGCTGGAGATGTCCTCGCTGACCACTTCAGGACCGCGAACTTCAGCACAGGCCTTGAGCTTTTCGCGCAAGGCCTTGCTGACGTTCGTCATCGCGTCGAAATCGTCGACGCCGAAGTGGTGAATCCACTTCATGACCTGACCGGCACGGAAGCGCTTCTCCCCGATAGAGTCGAAGAATTTCTCCATTTCCTGTTGAGTCAGCCCCAGCAGGTTGGTTTTACCAGTCGATGCAATCATGAATTCACCCTTCACTCGTCAGTCAAAAATGACTTAGCGAGCGGTTACTTCGGTAGCTGCGAAGAAGTACGAGATTTCGCGAGCGGCGGCTGCTTCGGAATCGGAGCCGTGAACAGCGTTGGCGTCGATGGAATCAGCGAAATCAGCACGGATGGTGCCGGCAGCTGCTTCTTTAGGGTTGGTAGCGCCCATCAGCTCACGGTTCAGAGCGATAGCGTTTTCGCCTTCCAGAACCTGAACGACAACCGGACCGGAGATCATGAAAGCAACCAGGTCGCCGAAGAAACCGCGAGCGCTGTGCTCAGCGTAGAAACCTTCAGCTTCGGCCTTGGACAGTTGCTTCAGCTTGGAAGCGACAACGCGAAGACCGGCTTTTTCGAAACGAGTGGTGATCTCGCCGATTACGTTCTTGGCAACGGCGTCAGGCTTGATGATGGAGAAAGTACGTTGAACAGCCATGGTGAAACTCCAGAAGCAGTGATTGAAGCGAAAAATTAAACCCGCGAATTATACGCGGGTTCTGGTGTATTGCCTAACTGCGCGCGTTACTGAACGTCAATCCAGCTCTTCGATCCACAATGTCTGGATCGCTTCCAGGACCTTTTCCCCGCTGCGGTCCGGATGGTCATCGAATTCAGGCAAGGCCATGACCAGACCACGTAACCTGGGGAAGCTCACGGTGAGCGGATTTACTTCCGGGTGGCTTTCAGCCAGCTGGATGGCGATTTCCTGCACATCAACCCATTTGAGACTCATGAGCAATCCTTGAATCAGTGCGGCGCTTCAGCGGCGTGGTTGAGCGAATACTTGGGTATTTCGACCGTGAGGTCTTCGTTGCCGACAATGGCCTGACAGGACAGACGCGACTGCGGCTCCAGCCCCCACGCCTTGTCGAGCATGTCTTCTTCCAGCTCATCGGCTTCATTCAGCGAATTGAACCCTTCGCGAATGACGCAATGGCAGGTAGTGCACGCACACACGCCACCACAGGCGCTTTCAATCTCGATGTGGTGCTCGTGGGCAATGTCGAGAATAGACGTGCCGGGCTCCACTTCTACAACCAGCCCGTCCGGGCAATGCTCGGCGTGGGGCAGAAAAATTACCTGCGGCATCAGTTATTCCTCAATCTCATTCAAGTTGCGCCCGGCCAGTGCGGCTTTTACCGTCGAATCTAGGCGTCGGGCAGCAAATGCATCGGTCACCTGCGACAGACGCTTGGCCTGCTGCTCGATGGCATAACCATCGGTGCCTTGCATCAGTTCACGGAGTTCGTCCATCTGCAGGTTGATAACCAGGCGCTCTTCTTCGTCGAGAAGACGCTCGCCATCGGCGTCCAGGGCACCCTGAACAGCTTCGAGCAGGCGCTCGGCATCAACCTGATGCTCACGCAGCACACGAGCGACCTTGTCGTCGCCGGCATACTCGAAGGAATCCTTGAGCATACGAGTGACCTCGTCATCGGTCAGCCCGTAGGACGGCTTGACCTGAATGCTCGACTCGATACCCGAGCCCATTTCACGCGCCGAAACGCTGAGCAAACCGTCTGCATCGACCTGGAAGGTGACACGAATCTTTGCCGCACCCGCGACCATCGGCGGGATGCCACGCAGTTCGAAGCGCGCCAGCGAACGACAGTCGCTGATCAATTCACGCTCGCCCTGCAGGACATGAATCTTCATGGCCGTCTGGCCATCCTTGTACGTGGTGAATTCCTGACCACGTGCCACAGGAATGGTGGTGTTGCGCGGAATGACCTTCTCCATCAGCCCGCCCATGGTTTCCAGCCCCAGCGAGAGCGGAATCACATCGAGGAGCAGCAGTTCGCCACCGTCACGCTTGTTGCCGGCCAGAGTATCGGCCTGGATCGCAGCCCCGATGGCCACCACTTGATCCGGGTCGATCTCGGTCAACGGCTGACGACCGAACAGCTCGGCCACCGCTTCGCGCACGCGTGGAACACGGGTCGAACCGCCGACCATGACCACCGCCTCGACTTCTTCAAGCTCGATACCGGTATCACGTACTGCTCGGCGACAGGCCTTGAGGCTGCGCGCAACCATAGGTTCGATCAGCGCATTGAGTGCCTCGCGAGTCAGCGTGCCACGCCACTCACCGTAGGCGACCTCGACAGACTCGGCGTCAGTCAGCGCTTCCTTGGCCGAGCAGGCAGCCTGCAGCAGGCTGCGTTGCGCAGAAGGGTCGATATCGGCAGACAGCCCGGCATCGGTGACAATCCAGCTGGCGATCGCATGATCGAAGTCATCGCCACCCAGAGCGGTATCGCCGCCAGTGGCCAGTACTTCAAACACACCACCGGTCAGGCGCAGGATAGAGATGTCGAAGGTTCCGCCGCCCAGGTCGTAGATGGCAACCACGCCTTCGGCCTTTTGATCCAGGCCGTAGGCCACCGCCGCAGCCGTGGGCTCATTGAGCAGGCGCAGTACATTGAGGCCCGCCAGCCTGGCAGCGTCCTTGGTCGCCTGACGCTGAGCATCATCGAAGTAGGCGGGAACGGTGATCACCGCGCCTACCAACTCGCCACCCAGTGAGGCTTCTGCACGCTGGCGCAGAACCTTGAGGATGTCGGCAGACACTTCGACCGGGCTTTTCGGCCCCTGCACGGTGTCGATGAACGGCATGTGCGACTCACCGCCGACGAACCGGTACGGCAGCTGCTCGCCCAGTTGCTTGACGTCGGTCAGACCACGCCCCATGAGACGCTTGACCGAAAGAACGGTATTGAACGGGTCCTGGGAGGCGGCGATCTTCGCTGACTGCCCTACTTCGACACGATCAGCGTGATAGCGCACGGCAGAAGGCAGAATTACCTGCCCCTCTGCATCGGCCAGCGGTTCGGACAGGCCGCTGCGTACTGCAGCGACCAGAGAATTGGTAGTGCCCAGGTCGATACCCACAGCCAGACGACGCTGGTGCGGTTGAGGACTCAGGCCGGGTTCGGCGATCTGCAGTAAAGCCATGCTGTTCAGAATAATCACTGGCGCGCGGCAGAAGCCGCGCGGGGTTAATCGTCGAGGCGCTCTTCTAACTGGCGCACTTCGTGAGAGAGCTTGTCGAGAAACTGCATACGCCGCATCAGCTTTTCAGCGTGCTCGCGTTGTGCAGCATCATTCCAACAGGCTGCGAAGCTCTGGTTCAGTTCGTCCTGAGCGATCTTGAGCTGACGCTTGAAGGTCGCAACGCCGGCCAGATCGGCCTCGTCCTGCAAGTCCTCGAGGTCTTCGCGCAATTGCATCTGCTGCAGAAGAAACTCGGGATCATGCACCGTGACTTCGAGCGGCACTTCGTTGCCGTTCATTGCCAGCAGATAACGCGCCCTTTTCGGCGGGCTTTTCAGGGTCTGATAGGCCTCGTTGAGACTGGCCGAGCGCTCCAGCGCCACACGCTGCTCACGCTCGGGGGCATCCGCAAAACGATCCGGATGCACGTTGCGCGCAAGCTCACGGTAACGCGTGGCCAACTGGTCAAGATCAAGCTGAAACTCGGGCTTGAGGTCGAACAGGGCGAAGTGACAGGGAGTACCCACAATAAAAGCCTCAGACGTTGAAGCTTTCGCCACAGCCGCACTCACCGCGCGAGTTGGGATTGTTGAACTTGAAGCCTTCGTTCAACCCTTCGCGCACGAAGTCGAGCTCGGTGCCATCCAGATAGACCAGACTTTTCGGGTCAATGATCACCTTGACGCCGTG
The DNA here is from genome assembly GCF_000507185.2 of Pseudomonas syringae KCTC 12500. Taxonomy (NCBI): domain Bacteria; kingdom Pseudomonadati; phylum Pseudomonadota; class Gammaproteobacteria; order Pseudomonadales; family Pseudomonadaceae; genus Pseudomonas; species Pseudomonas syringae. The sequence continues at coordinate 3,919,810 of NZ_AYTM02000002.1, read as the reverse complement.
CAGTTCAAACACGGTGTCTTCGCTGGCCGCCTCATCGACGAACTCGAGCACATAGGCAAGACCTGAACAGCCTGTGGTGCGAACACCCAGACGAACGCCGTCACCCTTGCCGCGCCCCTCAAGGGAACGTCGTACGTGGTTAGCGGCAGCTTCTGTCATGCTGATAGCCATCGGAACTCCTTAGCCTGTTGCATTAGCCTGTTGCAGTTAACTCTGTCGCAAGCTTCTGTTGAAAAGCCTGCTTACAGCAGACCTTTCTTCTGCTTGTAGTCGCGCACGGCCGCCTTGATGGCATCTTCAGCGAGTACCGAGCAGTGAATCTTCACTGGCGGCAGTGCCAGCTCTTCAGCCAGTTGAGTGTTCTTGATGGTCTCTGCTTCATCCAGAGTCTTGCCTTTCATCCACTCGGTCGCCAGGGAGCTGGACGCAATGGCCGAACCACAGCCGTAGGTCTTGAACTTGGCGTCTTCGATAACGCCCTGCTCGTTGACCTTGATCTGCAGGCGCATCACGTCGCCGCACGCAGGAGCGCCGACCATGCCGGTGCCCACATCAGGATCTTCCGCGTTCATCTTGCCGACGTTACGTGGATTTTCGTAGTGGTCGATGACCTTTTCGCTGTAAGCCATGATTCTATTCCTCTCACATCAGGGAGCCGCTCTGCAGGTCACGCGCAATTGCCCATGACCTGTATTGGAGGCGACTTTAAATTAGTGCGCCGCCCACTCGATCTTGGAGATGTCGACGCCGTCTTTGAACATGTCCCACAGCGGCGACAGTGTGCGCAGCCGGGTAACCGCCTCGCAAACCTTCTGCGCGGCGTAATCGATTTCTTCTTCGGTGCTGAAGCGGCCGAAGGTGAAACGAATCGAGCTGTGTGCCAGCTCATCGTTGCGACCCAGGGCACGCAGCACGTACGAAGGCTCAAGCGACGCCGAGGTACAGGCCGAACCGGACGATACCGCCAGATCCTTGAGCGCCATGATCAGCGACTCGCCTTCGACGTAGTTGAAGCTCAGGTTCAGGTTGTGCGGTACGCGGGCAGTCAGGCTGCCGTTGACGTACAGCTCTTCCAGATTTTCGACCTGTTTGAAGAAACGATCGCTGAGTGCCTTGATGCGCACGTTTTCAGCAGCCATTTCTTCTTTGGCGATACGGAATGCTTCGCCCATGCCGACGATCTGGTGAGTCGCCAGGGTGCCGGAACGCATGCCCCGCTCATGACCACCGCCGTGCATGGTCGCTTCAAGGCGAACACGAGGCTTGCGGCTGACGTAGAGTGCGCCGATGCCTTTAGGGCCGTAGGTCTTGTGTGCAGAGAACGACATCAGGTCAACCTTGAGGCTGGCCAGATCGATTTCAACCTTGCCGGTCGACTGCGCGCCATCGACGTGGAACAGCACACCGCGCGAGCGGGTCAGTTCACCGATCGCGGCGATATCGTTGATGGTGCCGATCTCGTTGTTCACATGCATGATCGAAACCAGAATGGTGTCGTCGCGCAGTGCCGCCTCAATCATGGAAGGCGTGATCAGACCGTCTTCACCTGGCTCGATGTAGGTCACTTCGAAACCTTCGCGTTCCAGCTGGCGAGTGGTGTCGAGGACAGCCTTGTGTTCAACCTTGGAGGTGATCAGGTGCTTGCCTTTGCTGGCGTAGAAATGCGCAACACCCTTGATAGCCAGGTTGTTGGATTCGGTAGCACCCGAGGTCCAGACGATTTCGCGCGGATCGGCGCTGACCAGATCAGCGACCTGACGACGGGCATTCTCGACCGCTTCTTCGGCTTTCCAGCCAAAGACGTGGGAGCGCGAGGCCGGGTTGCCGAAGTTTCCTTCGACGGTCAGGCAATCGATCATTTTCTGCGCGACACGCGGATCGACCGGGGTCGTCGCGGAGTAGTCGAGGTAAATTGGCAATTTCATTGAAGCTCTCCTATCAGGCAGGCGCACCGCTCATTCATCTGCGTTCATTCGACGGCGGACGTTTCGATCTTACCCAGTTGCGACATGTGGTTATGACCACGGCGCATATCCTGGCGCTGAGCGACTTCTTGTACCTCACGGCGAGTGACAAGATCCGCCAAGCTGATACCGCTTAGAAATTCGTGAATCTGCTGGCTCAGGTCGCACCACAAGTGATGGGTCAGGCAGGTATCGCCAGCGTGGCAATCGCCCAGACCCTGACACCGCGTAGCATCGACCGATTCATTGACTGCATCGACAACCTGAGCAACCTGGATGCCTTTCATGTCGCGCGACAGCTGGTAACCACCACCCGGACCACGAACACTGGAAACCAGATTGCCGCGACGCAGCTTGGCGAACAGCTGCTCGAGGTAGGACAGGGAAATACCCTGCCGCTCGGAGATGTCGGCCAGAGACACTGGCCCGTTCTGCGCATGCAACGCCAGGTCAAGCATGGCTGTTACAGCGTATCGGCCTTTAGTAGTCAGTCGCATGGCGTATACCGCAGAGGTTCGGAATGAGAGCGAGTATGCTATTCCCGAGTAAAAGAGTCAACTATTAGACCAAGCAAAACAGTCGGGATTAGCGAAAAGTGCGGGCTGCATCATAGCAAAGGTGCGGCGTAATGGCACGCGCTCGCCCGCTGCAATACCTAGCCGACCTTGTCGTCCTGACGGTCTTTCACGCAGTCGAATACCTCATCGCGCAGCTCCGGCAGCTCCGGCAGCTCCTTGGCGCGGTAGTCGCTGCCAAGCCTGCCGAGCGCATCACACATGCCCTCAAGACGACCGTCGACAGCCTGCAAATGGTCAAGCAACTGGCCAATGGCGCGCGCGACCGGATCAGGCATATCTGCACTGACACCGTAGGCATCAAAGCCGAGCTTCTCGGCCATGGCTTTGCGCCTGGCCTCAACCTCGTCGTCCGACTTGACGATGATCCGCCCCGGGATGCCCACTGCGGTTGCGCCCGCAGGCACAGCCTTGGTGACCACTGCGTTGGAGCCGATCTTGGCGCCCGCCCCCACCGTGAATGGCCCGAGCACCTTGGCACCCGCCCCGACCACTACACCATCTTCCAGCGTCGGATGGCGCTTGCCGGCATTCCAGCTGGTGCCACCCAGGGTCACGCCCTGATAGAGGGTGACGTCATTGCCGATCTCGGCGGTTTCACCGATCACGATGCCCATGCCGTGATCGATGAAAAAACGGCGACCTATACGCGCACCTGGATGGATCTCGATACCGGTCATCCAGCGGCCGAAGTTCGACACCACACGCGCCGGCCATTTCCAGCCGGTGCGCCACAGGATATGGGCGAAGCGGTGCAGCCAGATGGCGTGCATCCCCGGATAGCAGGTCAGGACTTCAAAGGCATTGCGCGCCGCAGGATCGCGGTGGAATACGCTTTGAATGTCTTCTCGCAGACGCTCGAACATCACTGATCCTTTCGCTTGTAGGGTTCACCACGTGCGGCTTTCTGGGTTTCGGTGAGCACACCGCGCAGAATACTCAGCTCGGATCGCTCGACTTCGCTACGCCCGTACAGCCTGCGCAGCCGGGCCATCAGATGCCGCGGCTTTTCCGGATCAAGAAAGCCGATGGCCACAAGCGTGGCCTCAAGATGGGTATAGAAACCTTCCATTTCGTCCATCGTCGCCAGCTCGGCATTGTGCGCCGACGCAGGTCTGGAAGCCTCACCCTGCTCCGTGGCAGCCAGCCAGGCCACGCGCACTTCATAACTGAGCACCTGTACGGCAGCCGCCAGATTGAGCGAGCTAAACGCAGGGTCTGACGGGATGTGCACATGGAAGTGGCAGCGCTGCAGCTCTTCGTTGGTCAGGCCCGCATGTTCGCGACCGAACACCAGCGCCACCTCGGCACCCTCGCCGGCCTGCTCGATGACTTTTTCACCCGAGGCACGCGGATCCAGCATAGGCCACGGCAGGCTTCGATCCCGCGCGCTGGTGCCCAGCACCAGACGGCAGCCGACCAGCGCTTCTTCAAGGGTCGCCACCACCTGCGCGCCCTCGAGAATGTCGGTAGCCCCGGACGCACGCGCATCGGCATCGGGCGAAGGGAAAATGCGCGGATCAACCAGCACCAGACGCGAAAGCCCCATGTTTTTCATGGCGCGAGCAGCCCCGCCGATATTTCCGGGATGGGTAGTGCCGACCAGGACAACACGAATGTTCTGCAACAAAGCGAACGCTCACTGACACGAATTAGGGGGGAAAATCTTACAGAAACGGCTCGGCTAACGCTATGAAGCTGTGCGGAGCGCAACCGCAGAAGCGACCGCACCGGACGCAAAAAAACACACACGAACCCGACAACCGTAACAACGCAAGGCTGGAAATAATTCGAATCAGCCCATAGAATGCCCGGCTCTCTTTAACAACCTTAGGTGAATTATCCATGCAGCCCATGCTGAATATCGCGCTGCGCGCCGCCCGCAGCGCCAGCGAATTGATTTTCCGCTCCATCGAGCGCCTGGATACCATCAAGGTTGACGAAAAAGAAGCCAAAGACTACGTCACAGAGATCGACCGCGCTGCCGAGCAAAGCATCATCACCGCTCTGCGCAAGGCCTACCCGACTCACGGCATTCTCGGCGAAGAAAGCGGCCTGCACGAAGGCAGCGGCGAAGGCACTGACTACCTGTGGATCATCGACCCACTGGACGGCACCACCAACTTCGTTCGCGGCATCCCGCACTTTGCCGTCAGCATCGCCTGCAAATACCGCGGCCGCCTCGAGCACGCCGTGGTTCTCGACCCGGTCCGCCAGGAAGAATTCACCGCCAGCCGTGGTCGTGGCGCAGCCTTGAACGGTCGCCGTCTGCGCGTCAGCCAGCGCAAGAGCCTGGAAGGCGCCCTGCTCGGCACCGGCTTCCCGTTTCGTGACAACCAGATGGACAACATCGAGAACTACCTGGGCATGTTCCGCAGCCTGGTAGGCCAGACCGCCGGCATCCGCCGTGCAGGCGCTGCGAGCCTCGACCTGGCTTATGTCGCTGCCGGCCGCTTCGATGCGTTCTGGGAGTCAGGCCTGTCCGAGTGGGACATGGCTGCAGGCGCCCTGCTGATTCAGGAAGCAGGCGGTTTGGTCAGCGATTTCACCGGTGGTCACGACTTCCTTGAGAAAGGCCACATCGTTGCTGGCAACACCAAGTGCTTCAAGGCGGTACTGACCGCGATCGCACCGCACCTGCCAGCTTCGCTCAAACGTTAAGCTGCAGGCATAAAAAAACCGGCGCAAGCCGGTTTTTTTATGTCTTGTGAAGCCCAGCGGCTGGCGTTACTGCGCCTGACCCAATATCAGCTGACCGTTCTTGTCGACCGGAATCTGGCTACCCGGATCACGCTCCATACGAACCTGACCCACCTTCTCGTTCAACTTGTACTTGACGTTGTAGCCCACAACCTTGTCGCTCACATCGTTGACCGTTGTGCAGCGGTTCTGCGTAGTGGTGTAGGTGTCACGCTCCTGCATGCCTTCCTGAACCTTGTTACCGGCATAACCACCGCCGAGCGCGCCTGCGACCGTTGCGATTTTCTTGCCATTACCACCACCCACCTGATTGCCGAGCAAACCACCGGCAACCGCGCCAATAACGCTACCGACGATCTGATGCTGGTCCTTGACCGGCGCCTGACGGGTAACGGTTACGTCCTTGCAAACTTCACGGGGGGTTTTGATTTGCTGGTTGATCGGCTCTACCGCCAAAACATCCGCATACTCAGGACCACCCTTGACCAAGCTATAGGTGGCAACGGCGCCGCCAGCAGTCACGACAGCAGCACCTAACACAGCACCAACAAGCATAGACTTGTTCACTTGAACCTCCTGACCAATCGAAACGCAGCATGGCTGCGCAATGCCTAGCCTTGGAGCATAAAAAAAGGCGCGAGTTCAGCACTCGCGCCTTTTTTATGATGGCCGGACCTACGGGAGGTCGTCAGCCTTCTCGACGACCACTGGCGGAATCAAATCCTCGGTGGTCAGGTTCAGCCAGATCAGCACTACGTTGGCGATGTAGATGGACGAGTAGGTACCCGCCAGTACACCGATGAACAACGCGATGGAGAAGCCTTCCAGGCTGTCGCCGCCAAACACCCACAATGCCACGATCGCCAACAGGGTCGAAACCGAGGTGGCAATGGTACGCAGCAGCGTCTGCGTGGTGGAGATGTTGATGTTCTCGATCAGCGAAGCCTTGCGCAGCAGGCGGAAGTTTTCGCGTACCCGGTCGAAGACCACGATGGTGTCGTTCAGCGAATAACCGATGATCGCCAGCACCGCCGCCAACACCGTCAGGTCGAAGGTGATCTGGAAGAACGACAGGATACCCATCGTCACCACCACGTCGTGGATCAGCGAGATGATCGCCCCGACTGCGAATTTCCACTGGAAGCGGAATGCCAGGTAGATCAGAACACCGCCCAGCGCCATCAGCATGCCGAGGCCGCCCTGATCGCGCAGCTCTTCACCGACCTGCGGGCCGACGAACTCGACACGCTTGACCACGGCCGGGTTATCGGCACCAGCCTTGCGCAGCGCTTCGGCAACCTGAGTGCCCAGCTGCGGGTCTTCACCCGGCATGCGCACCAGCAAGTCAGTGGTGGCGCCGAAGCTCTGTACAACGGCTTCGTGATAGCCCGCCGAAACCAGCTCCTGACGGACCTTGCCGAGGTCGGCGGGACGCTCGTAGGTCAGCTCGATGAGCGTACCGCCGGTGAAGTCCAGACCAAAGTTGAGCCCTTTATGGAACCAGCTGAACAACGCCAGTGCGGTAAGGAGCATCGTGATGGCGAACGCAACATTGCGAACGCCCATGAAGTTGATGGTACGTAACATGGCAGCCCCTTAAATCCACAACTTCTTGAAGTCACGACCGCCGTAGATCAGGTTGACCATAGCGCGGGTCACCATGATGGCCGTGAACATCGAGGTAAAGATCCCGAGCGACATGGTCACCGCAAACCCTTTGACCGGGCCGGTGCCCATCGCAAAGAGAATGCCGCCGACCAGCAGCGTCGTCAGGTTGGCGTCGAGGATCGCCGTGTAGGCACGATCGAAACCTTCGTTGATAGCACGCTGGACCGTCATGCCGTTGGCGATCTCTTCACGAATCCGCGAGAAGATCAGCACGTTGGCGTCCACCGCCATACCCATGGTCAACACGATACCGGCGATACCCGGCAGGGTCAGTGTGGCACCCAGCAAGGACATCAAGGCCAGCAGCATGACCATATTGAGGGCCAGTGCCACGGTCGCGATCAGACCGAAGAAGCGGTAGATCGCCATGATGAAGATCGAGACGAACAGCATACCCCACAGGGATGCATCGATACCCTTGGTGATGTTGTCGGCACCCAGGCTAGGACCGATGGTGCGCTCTTCAGCGAAGTACATCGGAGCGGCCAGACCACCGGCACGCAACAGCAGCGCCAGCTCGGAAGACTCACCCTGACCATTCAGACCGGTAATCCGGAACTGACTGCCCAGTGGCGACTGAATGGTCGCCAGGCTGATGATTTTCTTGTCTTCCTTGAAGGTCTGGACCGGCACGTCTTTTTCGACGCCGTTGACCATCTGTTTGGTGTAGGTGGTGGTCGGACGCTGTTCGATGAAGATCACCGCCATGCTGCGTCCCACATTGCTGCGGGTTGCACGGCTCATCAGTTCGCCACCGTGACCATCGAGGTTGATGTTCACCTGTGGACGGCCATGCTCGTCGAAGCCGGCCTTGGCGTCAGTCACCTGATCACCGGTAATGATCAGACCGCGCTCCACCGCCGCTGCCGGACGACCGCCTTCGCGGAATTCGAACATCTCGGTGGTGCCTTTCGAATCATCCGGGCCTGCACCCAGACGGAATTCGAGGTTGGCGGTCTTGCCCAGAATACGCTTGGCTTCGGCCGTGTCCTGCACACCCGGCAACTCGACCACGATGCGGTTGGCACCCTGACGCTGAACCAGCGGCTCGGCAACACCCAGCTCGTTGACCCGGTTACGCACGGTGGTCAGGTTCTGCTTGATCGAGTATTCGCGAATCTCGGCCAGCTTGGCCGGCGTCAACGCCATGCGCAGTACCGGGATACCGTTCAGCTCGGCAGGCGTGATTTCGAAATCGGTAAAGGTCTTGCGTACCAGTGCACGCGCCTGCTCACGCTCTGCGTCGTCGGTGAAGCCCAGCTGAATCACATTGCCCAGCTGCGGCAGGCTGCGATAACGCACCTTTTCCTTGCGCAACAGGGATTTGACTTCGCCTTCGTAGACTTTCAGACGTGCATCGATCGCCTTGTCCATGTCGACTTCCAGCAGGAAGTGCACACCGCCGGACAGGTCGAGACCGAGCTTCATCGGGCTTGCACCCAGCTTACGCAACCAGGTCGGCGTGGTACGCGCCAGGTTCAGTGCGACGACATAATCGTCACCCAGCGCCTTGCGCACGACATCCTTGGCTGGCAACTGGTCTTCCTGCTTGCTCAGACGCAACAAACCGCCCTTGCCATTCTCGGCCAGAGAAGAAGCCTTGACCGAGATGCCGGCATCGGCAAGCGCCTTGGCTGCACGATCCACGTCCGCCTGATTGACTTGCAGCGCAGTGCTTGCGCCGCTGATCTGGATGGCAGAATCATCAGGGTAGAGATTGGGTGCGGAATAAATAAAACCGACCACCAGCACCGCCAGGATCAGTACGTATTTCCACAGAGGGTATTTGTTCAGCATCACGCCGCCCGCTTAAAACGCGGGGCGCCTTGCGCGCCCCGTCGATGGGTAAAAAGTTGTTGCTCAGATCGCTTTCAGGGTGCCTTTAGGCAGAGTGGCCGCGATGGCGCCCTTCTGGATTTTCAGCTCAACGGTGTCAGACACTTCGATGACCACGAAGTCATCGGTCACTTTGTTGATCTTGCCCGCGATACCGCCACTGGTGACAACTTCGTCGCCTTTCTGCAGGTTGCCCAGCAGGTTTTTCTGCTCTTTGGCGCGCTTGGCCTGTGGACGCCAGATCATCAGATAGAAGATGACCAGGAAGCCGACCAGGAAGATCCACTCGAAACCACTGCCCGCAGGACCGGCAGCTGGTGCAGCAGCATCCGCAAAAGCGGGAGAGATGAAAAAGCTCATTTGTCGCTCCAGTTACATAATTAGTATAAAAAGCAGGAAAAACTCGTTCTGTTTCAACCCAGAGGCGGCGTTGGAAGGCCGCGTTTGGCATAGAAGGCATCGACGAAGGCGGCCAATGTACCCTGTTGAATAGCCTCGCGCAAACCAGCCATAAGCAGCTGGTAGTGCCGCAAATTGTGGATTGTATTGAGCATGCTCCCCAGCATTTCCCCGCACTTGTCCAGGTGATGCAGATAAGCGCGCGAGAAGTTCTGGCAGGTGTAGCAATCGCAGGTCGGATCCAGCGGCGTATTGTCGTGGCGATGGAACGCGTTACGGATTTTCAATACACCGGTATCGGTGAACAGATGGCCGTTGCGGGCGTTGCGGGTCGGCATCACGCAGTCGAACATGTCGACGCCACGACGCACACCTTCGACCAGATCTTCCGGCTTGCCTACACCCATCAGGTAACGAGGTTTGTCTGCCGGCATGAGGCCTGGCAGGTAGTCCAGCACCTTGATCATCTCGTGCTTGGGTTCGCCCACCGACAGACCGCCAATCGCCAGACCGTCGAAACCGATTTCGTCCAGGCCTTCCAGCGAGCGCTTGCGCAGGTTCTCGTGCATGCCGCCCTGAACGATGCCGAACAGCGCGGCAGTGTTTTCGCCGTGGGCAATCTTGGAACGCTTGGCCCAGCGCAGCGACAGCTCCATGGAGACTCGCGCGACATCTTCGTCGGCCGGGTAAGGCGTGCATTCGTCGAAGATCATCACAACGTCCGACCCCAGATCACGCTGGACCTGCATCGACTCTTCCGGCCCCATGAACACCTTGGCACCATCGACCGGCGAAGCGAACGTCACGCCCTCTTCCTTGATCTTGCGCATGGCGCCCAGGCTGAACACCTGAAAGCCGCCGGAGTCGGTCAGAATCGGCCCCTTCCACTGCATGAAATCGTGCAGGTCGCCGTGGCCCTTGATGACCTCGGTACCCGGACGCAGCCACAGGTGAAACGTATTGCCCAGAATCATCTGTGCACCGGTCGCCTCGATATCACGGGGCAGCATGCCCTTGACCGTGCCATAGGTGCCCACCGGCATGAACGCCGGGGTCTCCACCACACCACGCGGAAAGGTCAGCCGACCGCGACGGGCCTTGCCATCGGTGGCCAACAACTCGAAAGACATACGACAGGTGCGACTCATGCGTGATCCTCTGGTGCCGATTCCTGTGGGGCCGCCGGCGCGGGATTGCGGGTGATGAACATCGCATCACCGTAACTGAAGAAGCGGTAGCCGTGCTCGATGGCCGCCGCGTAGGCCGCCATCGTCTCGGGATAACCGGCGAACGCCGAAACCAGCATCAACAGCGTGGATTCAGGCAAATGGAAATTGGTCACCAGGGCATCGACCACGTGAAACGGCCGGCCTGGATAGATGAAGATGTCGGTATCGCCGCTGAACGGCTTCAGTTCGCCATCACGCGCGGCACTCTCCAGCGAGCGCACGCTGGTGGTCCCGACGGCAATCACCCGCCCGCCCCGTGCACGGCACGCGGCGACGGCGTCGACCACGTCCTGGCCAACTTCCAGCCATTCGCTGTGCATGTGGTGATCTTCGATCTGCTCGACGCGCACCGGCTGGAACGTCCCTGCGCCGACATGCAGGGTGACGAACGCGGTTTCTACACCCTTGGCGGCAATCGCCTCGAGCAGCGGCTGATCGAAATGCAGGCCGGCAGTCGGCGCAGCCACCGCACCGGCACGCTGCGCGTAGACGGTCTGATAGCGCTCGCGATCCGCGCCTTCATCCGGACGGTCTATATAAGGAGGCAACGGCATATGGCCGACACGCTCCAGCAACGGCAGCACCTCTTCGGCGAAACGCAGCTCGAACAGCGCATCGTGCCGAGCGATCATCTCGGCCTCGCCACCGCCATCGATCAGAATCGACGAGCCAGGCTTGGGCGACTTGCTCGAGCGCACATGCGCCAGCACACGATGGCTGTCCAGCACGCGCTCGACCAGAATCTCCAGCTTGCCGCCGGAGGCTTTCTGCCCGAACAGGCGTGCAGGAATGACCCGGGTATTGTTGAACACCATCAAGTCGCCCGGGCGCAAATGCTCGAGCAAATCGGTGAATTGACGATGTGCCAGCGCGCCCGTCGGCCCATCGAGGGTCAACAGACGACTGCTGCGACGCTCGGCCAGCGGATGGCGAGCAATCAGGGAATCGGGGAGTTCGAAGGTAAAGTCAGCGACGCGCATGATCGGGTTCGTTTAGCAGGGCCGGGAAGTTTATCCGGTTTGACGGCATTAGTAAAAAACCTGCGTAAATCCCTGTTGACCAACAGAAAACTCATCCTTATACTTCGCCGCCATTGAGCCCTGATGGCGGAATTGGTAGACGCGGCGGATTCAAAATCCGTTTTCGAAAGAAGTGGGAGTTCGATTCTCCCTCGGGGCACCAGCACAATGAAGAAAGGCCTTGATTATCAAGGCCTTTTTTTTTGCTTGGCGTAAAGTTGGCGTAACGACAACTAAGCGCGCTTTGGGAGAGCTCAAGCCTGATGAAGCCCTGGGCAGGTCGGTTGGACGCATAGGTGCAAACCGGAGAGCCCGAGGTGAAGAAAGACTCCGTAGGAGAAGCGTCTCTAAGGTGAAAAGTGGTACTGCTCAAAATGGAATTTCACTCACAGTCCCAATCATTGAGGCTTAATAACAATGGATTCGTTTACTGTTCCGCTAGCAGATTCCCAGAGCCTTAATATTCCGCTTGCCGCAGGTGACGCTTTATATTTATTAGGAGCGAATGGGACTGGTAAATCTACACTACTATATCAGTGGGCACATTCCAAAAATAATTCTGTGCTTATTTCCGGAAGCAGAGATATAACCTTAGACAGTCCAGCCGTTTCAATTAGTGCTAACCAAGCGCTGTTGGAGGCAGGTTATGCCAAAGGCCAACTTACTCAATCCGGGGCAAGGTATGCTAAAAGCTTTCACAACAATGAATCTTGGCTAAGAACCCTTTTTTTCAAACTGAAAGCGAAGGGCGACTATCAAAATGATCAATATAGAATAGCTGATCAACAAGGTGATGTAGCCGAAAAGAACAATCTGCATGAGACCATGCCCATTGAACTACTGAACAGGGCATTCGAAGCAGCGCATCTACCGCTAGTATTTGGATGGTCAGAACTTTCAGAACTATTGGTTACTAGAAAGACGATTGACAATCCTTACGGAATGAACCAAATGTCCGACGGGGAAAGATCAGCTTGTATTATTGCGGTACAAGTGATTCTTGCTCCCGAGCACACTATCCTTTTCATAGATGAGCCTGAGCGTCACCTACATCGAGCGATTTCAGCCCCGCTTATCAGCTATCTACGTCAGATAAGACCGGACATCAGCTGGGTCATTGCCACGCATGACTTGAGTTTGGCTAGAGATGATTCTAGCTCGTCAAAACTACTCGTATATAGTTATCGTGAGAATTGTTGGAATGCTGACCTAATAACCGGTACGGCAGAGATTACTCACACCATCGCTGAAGCCATTTACGGGGCAAAACAGAAAGTGCTTTTTGTCGAGGGCGACGCTGACAGCTTGGACCTCTCGCTCTACAAATTGCTATACAGTAACATCACAGTCGTTCCGACGGGGTCATGCAAAGAAGTTGAACAGGCCATTGCAGGTCTCAACAATATTCAAAGCATTCACCACATGGATGCTTTTGGCATAGTGGATGCTGACAATCGTGTTAATCTAGAGAATCTGCAAGAAAAAGGAATCTACTCCCTCGGCCTTTATGCAATTGAGTCAATCTACTACCATCCTATCATCATCTATGGGCTGCTAGAGACAGCTGGCACAGATTTATCATTTGAAGAAATAATTGAAGCAGCATGCTTGACCATAAAACCAACGGACGTAACTCGACTGGCGAGAGACGCGGCCTACAAAGCGTTCAGAGCTGCTTATTTAAATGCAATCCCTTCCGTTAACGAATTTTGCGATGGACGGATATTCCAAGAAGCCTCAACGACTCAAGTCGATAGGCCAGAGCAATACGAACAAAATTTCAGGAAAATGATAGATTCAAGAGACTGGGAGTCGGTCCTTACCTCATTCAAAATAAAAACAACTAGCGCACCCAATGAAATCGCGAGAAAGCTAGGCTACACGAACGCTTCGAATTATGTAACCGCCGCTAGAAAGCTGATCAAGAACAACCTGAATATCCGAACCGCTCTTTGTCAAATTTTACCTGACCCATTTGAGATATTTATCAACTTGCAGACCTCATAGTTCAAGTCGCGATTGAACAGGCAATGGAACGCAGGACTTCCACTGCCTTGACTGGCTCAGTTTTCCAAGTCGATAAGGCGCGATGCTACAGCCAGAGGAATCGAGCCGCGCGCTGGATGTCGGTAAGCGTTCGGGGCGAGTCATCTTCTGCCACTCAAATACTTGGCGCGCGCTGAGTGCCCATTTGAACTGACGGGCGAATTCTTCAAGGTGATTTTGGACGACGCGATATAGCGTCACCAGGTCTCCGTTGATGTCATTCAAGACCTCGACGGGAGCTGCCTGGGGACGCAGAAGTAGAGGGCCGCACCGCCTGCGAACACTTCGACAGCATTCGTGAGGTGGGAACAGCGGGATGAGGCGTTTGCCTCCCATCCAAGGGATGATGGGTGTGGACATAGAAAGCAAGACCTTTACTGTATACATAGACAGTTACTAGGCTCGCTTCGCTTTGTGCACGAAGCGAGAGCCTTGGCTGGACTTGCAGGGGTAATCTGCGGGGACGGCGACCAGGCGTGGTGTTGACGCACCATGACTGGTCGCTCTTTTTTCATTTACGGCTACAGCTGATTGACTTGTAACTGACAGAACTTGATCTGCTCAGCCCGATGGAGGTCAGTGAACTGCCGCCACCTTTGCGGCCTACAGCCGATCAATCCGTCTACAGGCCGATTTTGCCCAAAGCTGGCAGGCGCACCACTGAAAAATTATTTTGTGTATGATTGAGAGACAAGGGCCTCATTAAAAGGAATTTACTATGTCATTTGAAGCATATCTCCAGATTGAAGGTGTACCAGGCGAAACCCTCTCCGAGGGCTACGAGAACTGGATCGAATTACAGGATTTCGACCTCTCTGCAAACCAGACAGCATCTGCGACGTCCACCTCAGCTGGTGGCGCGACCTCAGGGCGTGCCTACATGAGTGACATGCTTGTCCGGAAAGCCGTAGATAACGCCACGCCGAAGCTTCATGAAGCTTGCTGCAGCGGTAAGCATTTTAAGCAAGTCTCCGTGCACGTTTTTCGCGCCGGAGATCCGAAAGTCAAATACTTAGAGATAAAACTGGAAGAGGTTATTATTAGTTCATTTACATTGACTGGTAATGGCAATCAACCCGGTGCTTTTCCTAGCGAGCTTGTTGCCTTGAACTATGGGCGCATTCAGGTCGTGTACTCAAAGCAGAGCAGGAAGTCAGGGCAAAGCGCGGGGCAAATTGCGGGCGGCTGGGATGCAATAAGCAACAAAGTCTATTCATGACTATATCCACTTAAGAACAAGGAATAGTTATGGATATTATTATACCGCCCGTTATACCTCCTCACGTGAGTGTTGATGTGCATATGAAGCTGGCCAATGACCGCTGGCAACGAGACCCTGCAACTGGCGCATTTATGAGCTGGTTCTACCAAAAGGTTCGTGGTCGCGGACCATGGGATTACAAGCAGGAAAATCGCAAATGGGAGGACTTCGGTAACTTCCACTACGGTGCTGTTGGTAGAGCTGGTCAGTTATCCGAACAGCTTTTACTAAGAGCTGCCGGCTTTGCTCAAAAGGACGCAGGAACACAAGACCCTGATATTGACTGGGGTCATTGGTTTTGGAGGGCTCCTTATGGTGATGATCCTAAAGATCAGGTATGGATAGAAAGAGGGATCCGCTATGCAGAACTCAAAGGCTATTGAGCTTAAACTAAATTATAAATTTTTCTTCTGGGCGCTAATTATCATAATCGCGCTAAGATTTATTTCTGATGGATTCCTTTTCGGCAGAGGTGATGCTGACGAAGTTGTCATTAAACGTGAGCTTTCTGACGGCGCGTGGCTGTACGTCACCGAATATTTCGCGCCCGCCACCGACCTTAACACGCTTCGCTTTTACATTAGCAAACCCTTAAGCGGCAACGATAAAGAGGTATTGAAAGAGCTAAATAAAGCCGACCTTTTCATGATCACAGATAGCGCTGTCAAGGATGTAAAAATACGTGACACAGAAAACGGCATTGGGATCGAGATAAAAGGCGCTGTATATCGCTACTACAGCAAGCAATACCTCACTGAAGGTGAGACGCTGAAGAGCTATCGCATAACGTTAAGCCAGCAAGATACGACTCCGAGAGATTGACGCACACGCCCCATACACATAACTTCATCAGAAGACAGAATCAAGCAAGCACCTTCAAGGCACGCTCGTAAAGCATTTGCCGATCAGCCTGGCCATTGGTGCCGCCATTGATGCGTTTGGTGATGGTCAGGAAGTCGCCTTTGTCTGCCAGGGTGTTGAGCCCAGCCCGATGCCAGAACCAGGCAGCCGACAAGGCTGCATGCTCTGGACGCTCCATGAGTTCAGGATGCTCTAGCAGATCCGGGCCCAGTGCCTCTGCGCACGCGGCGTAGTTGTCTCGCCCGGTGACCTGAATAAGTCCCCTGCCCCTATACAACTGACCGTCGTCATCGTCCTCTGGCGTGTTATCCAGGCGTTCAGCAAGTCGCCCGGTGTCGTACTTGTCGAGGTATTGATCGCTGCCCAGCTCGCGCACGTACCGGAGCTGGCCGGACTCGTGCCCTACTTGCGCCAGAAATGCAGCTATGCGCAATTTGGTGACGATGGCGTACTTGCTCATCGCAACGTTTAGGACAGGAACAAAAACGCCAGCTCGGGAGCTGGCGTTGGGGAGGATCTGCAGCAACTGCTGCGTGGTAATCGACATGCGTGACTCTCCTGGTGAGTAGGTGATGATCTGTCTGTTTAAAGCTGTACGACCTTGACCGGTTTCTTCTCTTTCTTTTTCTTGCCCTTCGCCTTGGCCTTGCCGGATTTTCCGCCGTTGCACTCCACTGCTGTGGTCCAGCCAGACTGTGTGAAAACCTGTTCAACCGAGTCGACCAGATACTCGCCATCAAGGCCTACCTTGAAGTCCAGGGCATTGATCATTCGCTCTGAGAACAAATCGGTGCGCCCAGCCATTTCCAGCCGAACACCTGCGGTACTGCGATTGAATGCTGCGAGGCGCGCTTTGGCAGCCTGCTCAGCCGCGGACTTATTGGGATGGATATGGCGGTCGGTATGGAAGGGAGGGAGGCCGTTGGGGGATTGATCGTTGCTCAACTCCACCACCTGTAGTTTTCCAGTCTTCTTGCCCAGATGCTTAGTCTGGACGGCTTTCTGTGTGGTCTTGTCGCTGAAACGAAACTGCCACCGCGCCACTTCATGACGACGGATCGTTATGACACCCAGCGCTTTACCGCTAGCGCTCAATCCGTCCTGGCGAGGCAACACCAGCAGCTTGCCGTCTGCGATCTTCGCAGTGCAGTCATACTTCTTGGCCACCCGGGTGATGAAGTTGTAATCCGACTCGTCGAGCTGATCGACACGAGGCACTTTTGTCATGACGGTACACGTGGGCTTCCAGCCATTACGTGCTGCAACGTCGCTGACGATCTGCTGCAGAGTGACGTTCTCCCAACTGCCGGAGCGTGTGGTCCGACCGCTGCCGCGCATATCGCTGGCCTTGCCGCGAATGACTAGGGTGTCCCTGACCCCAACCGCCCCTTAACCACTGGCTGGATCGGGTCGATGCGTCGACCCGGTCCGCGAGGACTGCAAACATGAGCATCACCAAACCTGAAACGCTACCCAAGCCAATCCAGCAAGCGCTAAACCAGATCGCTCACAGCCGGTCCCTGCTCTACCAGGCAGCCTGCCGCGATCAGATCCGGAAGGAAATCGACACGCTACTGGCCAGTGGCATGAGCCACCAGGACGCGATCGAGGCGCTGCGGGCCAGCCCTCCGACCCTGGACCCCGACTACTCAGTCTGATGGCTGCCCACCACGCCGATTCCGTAAGATACGCACGATTTCGGCATCGAATGAGAGTATCTCTCATTCGCATGCGGGGCGGGTCGAGACTTTGGGCCTTTGGCGCCGGACACCGCCCCCGACTGCACGCCGAGATTTTTTCCCCCTCACAGATTTTTTTTAAAAATTTGTCAACCCCCCCCCAAGCCCCCTCCCTCGCCAGAAGCACTGTAGCCAGAGGGCTGCGCTCGCTTTTTAACAAAATTTTTGTTTTAACAATTTCAGAATTTGTTTAACGGTAGATCGCCAATCATGTGGCTCTTGCTTTCTACCTGTGAGTCTGAGAGAAAGAAGGCTAGGAACACCATGTGCTAATTACGCTGAAAAGGAGTTTGCGGAATGATAGGGAAACTGAATATTTGTGAAGAGCTGAGCAGCGGAGCTCGCTTCTACAGAGGCGACCTGCACGTACACTCTTATGGAGCCTCACACGATGTGAATGACCCGAATATGACTCCAGAGGCAATAGTAAGAACAGCCGCACAAGAAAATCTAAGCATCGTCGCGATCGCAGACCATAATGAGATTAGTAACGTTCAAGCGGCATTAGATGTGGGATCAGAGCTAGGAATACTTGTAATACCCGCTATAGAACTATCAACTCCAGAGGGCCACTTACTATGCTATTTCGAAACCATTGAGGCATTATCAACATTCCATGGACGCTTAAATATTGTCGAACGACACACACAGACCAGTCGATGCCAAAATAGTATGCACGATTGATTAAATATTGCAAAGTCCCTTGGAGGATTTGGAATACTTGCACACGTGGATGCTGGAAGTGGGCTAGAAACTAAGCTTCCAGGTGCCACGCCTCACAAGCAAGATATCATCTCCCACGAGGCACTCCTCGGCATCGAACTCAAAGACTCGAAATCCGAAGTTAGTTATTCCAAAAACGATCCAGATCGCGCGCGGCAGGGAATGGGGGAAAAACGTATCAATTCTTTAGGGCTAGGAGAGAGGCAGTACCTAGCTAGGATTCTGAACTCAGACTCGCATACACTCAACGCACTGGGACGAAATGCTATAAATGATCGAAAGCTTACTCGATATAAGATGGCGTCACCTTCATTCCAAAGCCTGCGCCATGCCCTTGAAGAGGGCGACTCACGGATAAGATTGGAAAATGAAATACCTAACTCAACCCCGTTCATTTTAGGAGTCGCTCTAGATGGGGGGTACTTGAGCGGCCAAACTATCCATTTCAGTCAGAATTTGAACTGCATCATAGGCGGTAGAGGGACTGGAAAATCTACTACGTTTGAGGCAGTTCGCTGTTTGACCGGAACTGAGTCTGGAGCTGCTGTTGTAGACTCATCGGTCTGGCCTAACCAACTGCATCTATTCTGGCAAGATGAAGCAGGAACCAAGCACTCATTACTACGCTCAATGGGTAAATCACTGTCAAATGTTGATGACCCTAGCGATGGTCCAATCTCTTTTGAGATAGATTGCTTCGGTCAGGGCGAAGCAGCAAGCGTGAGAGAGCAAGCAAAAAGCAATCCGCTCACCTTATTGAATTACCTGGACAGATTTACCAATGCGGAGGAGCTCCTGAAGGAAGAAGCTTTGGCTCTCAAAGAAATCAAAGCCCATCAACAAAAGATGCTTAAGGCAACAGAGAATATTTCAGAAATACCAAATGCACAGCGGGCGCTGACGGTAATTCAACAGCAGATACAGGCATTTCAGTCGGCGAACGGAGCGGAAGTAATAAAATTACAGCGAAACCTGGCAAGCGAGCAAGCCAAAAAAGAAAGTATTGAAGAGTTCACAAATGAAATTGTAATACTGCTTGGTGATTCAGCAATTGAAGAATTGATCCATCGTGCCAAAGAAACCCTAGCAGCAGGGGACATTGTGAATGGTGCCCTCGAGGCAGCTAATATAGATACAGCGCTGAGTGAATTCGAAGCGGAATTTGCTGCAGCGAAAATTACGCTATCTCATAAATATCGCGAGCTCCAACACGCTGTTGACGCGTCCATCTCAGCTTGGACGGAGAAAGAAAAACCGATACGCGAAGATATTGAAAACAAGCGAGCCGCACTAGAGCTTAAGGCGTGCGGCTTGATATGTCGCACATCACTAAGCTGACAAACGAGGAAAGTAGATTATCAAAAAATCTCGAAGACTTAAAAACTTGGCAGCCACATCTGAAGCAGCTTGAGGTGGCTTACAACACCATGCTCGAGAGTAGACGGAAAGCCCGCATCAAGGTAGCGCGACGCAGGCAAAACTATGCCGTAGCAGCTACCCGCGCTCTTAGTGAGGTATTGAGCGAATTCCAGGTGAAGTTACAATACGCCGAAAGTAGTCACTCTGATGAAGCAGTTCACTTGATTAACAAAGAGATGGGATGGAGAGGCGGGAACAAAGCGAAACTGTTAGTTGAGCAACTTACTACACCTAAATTAATTGACGCTATATCCAAGTCTAACTGGTCAGCGATTACTGCGATTAAGTTAGAAGATGAAGTGCAGCAATTTTCTGAAGCTGAAGCGAAAAGCATCATTGAAACGCTCAAGAGGCCGACTTCTTCATTTAAGCTTCAAGCTTGCCATGTGAATGACCTGCCTCGGTTAACGGTATCTAAGCAGGTAGATAATGCAGGGAAAATTAGAAACTTACAAAGAGAATTCGCAGAGCTTTCTTTGGGGCAGCAGCAGTCCGTACTCCTCGCGCTGATATTATCTGCGGAAAGTACTCGCCCCCTAATTATTGATCAGCCTGAGGACAATCTAGATAGTGAGTTCATCTTTCATACATTCGTTCCTGTATTGCGGCGTGCCAAGGAAAGAAGACAAGTGATAATTATCACCCACAATGCCAATATTGCGGTTCTTGGTGATGCGGAACAGTTAGTCGTTCTAAAGAGCAATAATGACAAGAGTATCATCGCTGCCAGAGGGTCTATTGACGATATTGAGGCACGCGACGCTGCATGTAAGATACTTGAAGGCGCAAAAGAAGCATTTACAAGGCGCGCAAGAATCTATGGAATCCGATGATCGGCGCAGTTGGCCACCCGACGAGCCTTCATGCACTACTCATCGCGTGTAGGCAGCTCCGCAACCATCAGCACAAGCCTTGCGAGCGGGTGGGTTGACCACCTGCTATACGATTTGCGCACTGACGGTTTTCAGTTGCCGAACACATGTCTGCCGATATGCCATGAGCTTATGTCAAAAGCACATCGACATGTGTGAGTAGGAACGGGAGTATAAAGCGAATGAAATACGGCAAACCCCTTGTAAACCAAGCGCTGCAATAGCGGTGTTCGATTCTCCCTCGGGCACCACCTTAAAAAAAGACCTTGAAATTCAAGGTCTTTTTTTCGTCTGGTGGAAAGTGTCTTGTTGTCGTTTACCGCATGCATCTCCTGAAAAAAATCTGCCTGGCTCAATCTCTAAAAACGCCGTTCTCTCCCATGATAGGCTGCCTGGAACCATGAAACAGATTCACGGCAAGCCTGTGTTCGAGCAAGGGAAGAATACGCCGGAGAATGGCCCCTCAGGTCCGTCTTCCTGGCCCCGCGCCTTTGGGATGTTCAGCAATTCATACTCATTCCAACCTGAACGCAGGGTTGTCGGGATTGTATCCGGCGCTCTTGAAAGCATTGCGCAGCTTCTTCTCCAGTGACGACCTGCTGGTGTCTGCCAGTGCCGACTCGATTATGCTGGCGCGCGACATTCCGTGGCTTGTCCTGTCCTGCGGTGTACGCTCGGCGTAACACAGCCCCTTGCCTATGGATTGCATTCCAGCTGGCGTATGATTGATAAACGCATCGTCAGGGAGCAGTGCCTGAAGCTCTTTTGCAAGTGTCTGCGCAGCGGAAAAATCTCCGCTTACATAGAAAACCGCTGCATCTGTAATCGTGCCAATCTTTGCAGGACCTGCCACTTTGGCAGTAATGATATCGTGACGCTCAGCGGTCAACCTGACCGCTGCGTCGACCATGGCCTTCTGGAATTGAGGTTTGACATTTATCGTCAGGCGCGCCTTGACAGCCTCATCCGGAAATTGCGTGCCCGAACGTTCGATCTTGTAGAACTCGTCCGCTGCTTTGGGGTTGTTCATCATGAACACTTTTGTGTCATGTTTTAGCTGCAACCCGCGTACGCCATCCAGAAACTGCGGCCAAATACTGATACCGTCCTTACCGTTCAGCTTATACATATGCGCCAGACACGCCCGGTGCTCAGTGCGTGGCAGCAGTTCTACACGCGGGAGTTCTTTTGCGTAGATCTGATAAAGAGCACTGGAACTTGTGCTGCCATTGGCTTTCGCCTTTTCGGCCCATTGCAAAATACTGCTGTTTACCAAGCGGCCATTGGGCAGCCTGCTGTTCTGTACGGACGTGGCGGCCGAACTGCCTTGCCCCTCTTCGATGTTGAATTGCATACGGCCCAGATGGGTCTGCCCCTGGCGTGTAAGACGGGGAACGGAAGAGCCGCGCTTGTCATTCAGTACCTGCGCAATTTGATCGGACTGACTGCCGGAACTCCCACTTAACCCTGCTTTTTTGAAAAACTTGCTCATCGCCATCTGTTTGTCAGAACGCTGGACAGTCAGGTCGTTATTGGCAGCCGCGCGAATGTCGTAGCATTTGCCACCCACTTCTATTTGACCGTGTGCTTTGAGCTCCTGTACATCCACCTCTGAATGTCTAAGTGCTTCGACGTTAGAGAAACGCGTTTGTATCGGGTTCATGACTCATCCTCTTTCAATGCGCGTCGCGCCACGTTTTTATCCACTCTACAAGTTCAGCGATCGCCTGCTTGAGCGTCACCACACTCACATTTTCTCTGGGAATTGCCTTAAAGCCGATATACAGCTCGCTGCCTGCATGCCATCCCAACCCGGGTCCATCATTGAACAGAGGGTTAAGTGCGCCACTCAACAAACGCTGCAAGGGAAGATCGGGGGAAATGTCCATCAGTCCGATCAGCAACAGACGCTGGAATACGGGGTCCACGACCACTTTCAGCGCAATCTCTTCATCGACCACCACGTCGCAAGCGCCTGTGTCGTCGAACATCAAAGGTTGCATCGTCAAAGACGTTGATAAGTCGGCAAGAACAGTTTTGTATAATCGGTCAGTCATGAGTACACCTCGGTGTCCTGAACACTGTACGAATGAACGAGGTCGATAAATCACTTCCCCAGGCGGGATATTAATCATCGAAGTCTGCAAAACAACGCATGCTCGGAACAGGACGGAAGATAAGGTCGCCGCCCTGCTCCATTGCATCAATGCGCCTTGTCAATCCCGAACTGATCCAGCACCGGGTCAACGTTACGATCAAACGCCTTCTGCGCCTTGTGCTTTTTGACTGCGTCGATAATCGCCGAAATACCAAAACCCAACGCCATGGCGCCGTCGATGGCCCAGCCGATGACCGGGATTGCAGCACCCAGCGCTGCGCCTGCGGCAAGCCCTGTGGCTTCACCGGCAACCAGACCGACGGCACGGCCGATCATCTGGCCGCCCAGACGACCAAGACCCGCGGACGCCTCGCGGCCCATCATTTTCGCGCCGGTGTCTATGCCGCCCTTGATTGCCTCCGCGCCCAACCTGGAGCTGTCGATGATGCCCTGAGCAGCGCCCAGCTTGTCACCGCTGGCGAGCCTGTCAGACACTGACGCAAAGCCCATGACCGAGTTGAATGCCTTGCCTCCGACACCTTGCTCGGCGAGCTGCTCGGCCAGCGAGGGGCCGCCCTCTTCATCGGTCTTGCCCTCCAGCAACTTGCGGCCTTTTTTGGAGTTCTGCAGTTCGGACAAGGTGCTGGCCGTGTAGCTCTCACGCTCATCATTAACGAAATCAGCGGGGAGCACGCTTTCATACGCCGCTTTCTGGTTATCTGCGGTTTGCAAAGACTCGCCGGCGTCAGACTTTTTCTGGCCAAGCAGTTGTTTCAGAGCGCCCCCCTCGCTGAAATTGCGGACGTAGGAGTCGGCGATCTTCGTTTGCAGTTCATCAGACTGGTTGTTGAATACTTGCTGGGCAGTGGGCACCTGGGTATCGGGAAACAGGTCTTTTTGCAGTTGCAGTTGAGCCGACAGGCCGGTGATGGCGCCGCTGTAATCGGGGTTGGGGTTGTGTTTGTCGACGGCCTTGTCTGCGGTTGCCATGTCGGCTTGCAAGGCCTTTCCGCTGTTGACGTTTTGAGCCTGCTCAGTCACGGCCTTCTGCAGCGCCGAATCGCTGCGAACCAGGCTGCGCTCCTGCTCGGGAATGCTTTTGTTGAGGTACTCCTGAACGTCTGGATCCTCTTGCAACCGGGCAATTCGGTCGTTAAGGGCCGCCTCGGTCTTCTCGGTATTGCGCAAATCCCGCCCGGCTATCACGCTTTGCTGGGTCTGCTGCAACTTGATCATCACAGCGGCTTTCTGCGCGCCGGTGTAAGCCTCGGGCTTCTCGAAAACCTGAGCGTTGAGTTTGCTGATATCGATACCGGCTACCGAATTCAACGTCGCGGCATCGCTGAGCATGCTGGCGAACTGGCCACCATTTTTGGGGGCGCTCTTCCTGATCCACTCGCTCATATTGGACGCATCGAACACCTGGTCGGGGCTATGCGCAGCCTTCTTGCGCCCGGTCAGACCGGCTTCATCCACCTGGCTGAGGAAGCCCGCCTGCGACCACATGTTGCAGGACTGTTTGAACGTACCTGACAACCCGGGGTTACTTTTAATCAGCGCTTTCAGCCCCTCGGCGCTGACATTACCATCGACATCGGTTTTGTCCGCCGCCCCGACGGCATGATGAGGGTCGGCTGCCGTCGCCAACGGCATATTGGCGCGCATCACCGCTGCGCTGCGCACCATTTCAAGGGATTGAGGATCAACGCCGGGGTTATCTTCCATGTACTTGGCCACATCCTTGTCGGCATTGTCGGCCGCCTTCTCCATGTTTTTGGCGAACGCCTTGAGGTCTTTGTTGGTGATTTTGCCATCCGCATTACCACCATCCTTGCCGACGTCCACCGCCGTCTTCAACGCAGGGTTGGCATTGATGAACGCCATCGCCTTTTCGGCATTGGGACCATCCTCTCTGGCCATCCACGCTGCGGCGATGGGCCGGTTGAGTTCTTTGGCCGCCTGCTCGCGCTCTTCGGGCGGCAGGTTGGCAACCATCGGCTCCCAGCGCTTGAGCGCCTCGGGCGAAGAATATTCGGAGTTATCGAGAAACGCTGCATCGGTAGCGCTTGGGGCATTCGCCGGGCTGGAGGCCGCCGTGGATGCCGAGCTAGCTGTGGCCGAGACCGATGTCATCGGGGACACCTGATCACCGTCCTGATCGACGCTGGAGGTGCTTTCACTGCTGCTGCTGCGAGTCAGCAGACTCATCAGCGATGAACCGCTTTGCTCGGTTCCCGAAAAGGAAGAGGGGCTGTCGTTGGCCTGGCCGAACTGCACAAAAGCCTGACCACCACCTGCGCTGCCCTGCGTAAGCGAAGCTTTGGCCAATGGCGTCTCAGCAGCCAGTTCGCCAGAGGTGGGTTGATTCACGATGCTGCCGAGGGCAGGACTGGGAGAACTGGATATACGCATGGTTGCCATCCAAGTGGTGAGGGATGGCAACTGTGTGGTTTTGCGCGCAAGTTGGTTCCAGACAGATGTTCACTCAGGCGAACGGGTCTATCTGTTGCTTGAGCTGCACCCGTGCCCGGGACAGTCGGGAGCGGACGGTGCCGATAGGAACACCGAGCATGTTGGCGGTTTCCTGATAATTGCCATCCATTTCCAGAGAAACTTCCAGAACCTTCTGCATGTTTGTCGGCAGGCAGTCGATGGCCTCTATGACGCGTGCCAGCTGTCGGTGCCCGTCTACCTGATGGGTGATATCGCCGTTCGACTCCAGGTCCGTATGGACCTCGTCTTCCCAGCTTTCCTGATAGGGCTGACGATACATTTTGCGAAAGTGATTACGGATCAGATTCAGCGCAATGCCACACAACCAGGTTTGCGGTTTGCTGGCGTGCTGAAACTTGTGCTCATTGCGTAACGCCTCGAGAAACACGCATTGCAGGATGTCATCCACATCATCAGCGTTCTTCACCCGCTTCTGGATGAACGCTCTGAGCATCTGGACCTGATCGGCCGTCAATTGCCGGATACCGGCGGACGACGATGGTTGGCGTGGTTCGGTTGCATCAAGGATCACAAGATTCGGGAGCATGGGCTTGCCTCAATTGATGGAGTGCAAGTCCTATAGCGATAACCATGCCAGTCCAAAAATAATCATAACCACATGATTTATATAACTATTTTAAAATGTGAAATTCTTTGTAATACATTTTTTTGCGCAACATGATTTTTAGCTCTGCAGCTTTTGGCACAAACGCATGAGCCTTCGGCACCAGGGAACCGAACCGGGCCAACGACCCACTCAGCGGTCACACCAGGCCCAGAATCGTCCTATGAAAATTGTCGCCCCGCCTACATTGCCCATTCGTCCGGTAGCGCCAATCCGCGCCATCACACCGGCTGCGCGAGCGATTCCCGGCAGCGGGTTGCCTGATGAAAAAGGCACCTCGTCACTGCAGGTTTCGCGCTTCGCTGCGGCTCTGGTGCAGCACAGCCGGATATTGCGTGAGCGAGAACTGATCGCGAGCAGGAACGCGTTGCAGTCGCGGGCCGTCAAGCTGGGCGAGCTTTATCAGTTGCTGATGAGCACCAGCGACACCGGGCTGGATAACGCCGCCAGACTGCTGCGCAAAAAACTGCTGCAGGACAACGACGCCGATCTGGAACAGGTTCTGGAATTCGCTGACGGCGACGCTGCCAAGGCTCACGTGGTGTTGCAGGCAGCGCGCAAACAGGCAGAAGACGATGGGGCTGAAGCAGAATATGCAGCGCTGACCCAGACGCTCAAACATCTGCGCCGCCAATTCGGCCCGCGCGCACGCGCCGGTATCAATACCGCAAGAGCCTTCGGGCGCCAGAACATCGATAACAAGCGCCGCACGGCCTTGCGCAATCTGTATGGCGTAGCGGTTTCCGGACAACCCAACGTCACGGGCTTGATCGAAGCCTTGATTGGCGAGCAACAGGAACCCGGCGAGTTCGACCTGAACCTGCGCGACATGCGCATCGCCATCGCCGACGATCTTTCGGCGATTACCCCGTCGGCTTCTCATGAACAACTGCGCACGCTGATGCATGGCCTGACCACCGCGCGCCATGTCACTACGCTGTTGCGCGGCTGCGAACACCTGCTGGGGCGCATGCGTAAAAAGAATCCCAAACTGACGGTGGACCCACCGGCCTTCCTCAAACACATGCTGACCCTGACGGCCAATGGCATGAATGTGAATCAGACCTTGCAACTGACCCAGCACATCGGGGGCAACAGGCTCGAACACCAGTTGGCGTTTCTCAATGGCCTGCGGCCGATGCTGATGCAGTTGCCGATCCTGCTCTGGCGGGACCTGAAAAGCCGTCAGGCCGCGCTGAATAATCTACTCACGCTGATGGCCGAGCTCACGCATAAGGAACAGAAGCAATTATACGAGGGGCTTGCCTGATGAACCGGGTCATCAACTTTCTGAACATGGTCGCGCTGTCGGCCATGCGCCGCTCGGAACTGGTCGGTGCGTTTTTTGTGATCGCCATCGTGTTCATGATGATCACGCCGCTGCCCACCGGCTTGATCGACGTGCTGATCGCCGTGAACATCTGTATTTCCTGCCTGCTGATCATGCTGGCGATGCACCTGCCCAGGCCACTGGCGTTCTCGACCTTCCCTGCCGTGCTGCTGCTGACCACGATGTTTCGCCTGGCCCTGTCGGTGTCTACGACGCGGCTGATTCTGCTCAACCAGGACGCCGGGCACATCGTCGAGGCGTTCGGGCAGTTCGTGGTGGGCGGCAACCTGGCGGTGGGTCTGGTGATCTTCCTGATCCTGACGGTGGTCAACTTTCTGGTGATCACCAAAGGCTCGGAACGGGTCGCCGAAGTCGGCGCGCGTTTTACCCTGGACGCGATGCCCGGCAAGCAGATGTCCATCGACAGTGACCTGCGCGCCAACCTGATCACCGTCCACGAGGCCCGTAAACGACGCGCCGAACTGAACAAAGAAAGCCAGTTGTTCGGTGCGATGGACGGCGCCATGAAGTTCGTCAACGGCGATGCGATCGCCAGCCTAATCATTGTGGCCATCAACATGATCGGCGGCATATCCATCGGCGTGCTGCAGCACAACATGGCAGCGGGCGACGCCTTGCAGCTGTATACCGTGCTGACCATCGGTGACGGCCTGATCGCCCAGATTCCTGCGCTGCTGATCTCCGTCACCAGCGGCATGATCATCACTCGCGTGCCCAACACCGAGGCAGGGGCGGAAGCCAATATCGGCCGCGAGATCGCCGAGCAGATCACCAGTCAGCCCAAGGCCTGGATCATCGCCTCGGTGGCCATGCTCGGCTTCGCTGCCCTGCCGGGAATGCCGACCGGTGTTTTCGTCACCATCGCGATCATCTGCGGTGCCGGTGGACTGCTGCAGTTGCAACGGGCAAAACCCAAGGCCGATGAGCAACGTACAGCCGCTGTGGCGCCAGAAATGAACGGCAAGGAAGACCTGCGTACCTTTTCCCCCAGCCGGCAGTTTGTGCTGCAATTCCACCCCGGCCAGGACAGCGCGCAGATCGAAGCGCTGGTCAGCGAAATACGCAAGCGCCGCAACCGTCTGGTGGTGCAGTACGGCCTGACCCTGCCTTCGTTCATCATCGAGCATGTCGATGACATTGCCCCGGATGAGTTTCGCTTCACCGTCTATGACGTACCGATGCTCAAGGCCACCTTCACGCAGAGCCATGTCGCCGTGGAAGCGCGTCAGCTGGAAGGCGAAAACCTTCCGGCGGCCATCCCGGGCAACACCGACCGCCAGGAAGATCAATGGATCTGGCTGCCGGCCGAGCAGTCTGGCGACTTGAACCCGGTCAGCTCCACGACCCTGATCATCGAACGCATGGAGCGCACATTGCAGTCCTGCGCGCCGCAGTTCATCGGCTTGCAGGAAACCAAAGCTATCCTCAGCTGGCTAGAGTCCGAGCAACCGGAACTCGCTCAGGAAATGCAACGGGTCCTCACCCTTACGCGCTTCTCGGCCGTCCTGCAACGCCTGGCCTCGGAGCGTGTGCCGCTGAGGGCGATCCGGGTCATTGCCGAAACCCTGATCGAGCACTGTCAGCATGAACGCGATACCAATGTGCTGACCGACTACGTACGCATTGCGCTCAAGTCGCAGATCTACCACCAGTACTGCGGTGCCGAAGGCCTGCAAGTGTGGCTGCTGACGCCGGAAAGCGAGGGGTTGTTGCGGGATGGCCTGCGCCAGACGCAAACCGAAACATTCTTCGCGCTGAGCAACGAGATCAGCCAGATGCTCGTGCAACAGCTGCACATTGCCTTCCCGGTACGAGCTCCCGAACAGGCGGTTCTGCTGGTGGCACAGGATCTGCGCAGCCCTCTGCGTACCTTGTTGAGGGAGGAGTTCTACCATGTACCCGTACTATCTTTCGCGGAAATCAGCAATGCGGCCAAGGTCAAGGTCATGGGTCGATTCGACCTTGAAGACGATCTCGAGCCGCTGGACAACGAGCATGCTGCTTGAGCCTGCAAGGCCTGAACGCACGGAGACTTTCAGATGTTTGAATTACGCGTACTGAACGGCCAGCACCAAGGCGCGGCATTACCGCTGATCGGTGAGCAATGGTCGATTGGCTCTGCCGGACAACACGATCTGGCGCTGGACGATGCGGGCGTGGAAAGCCTGCATTGCCGCCTGCAACGTGTCGACGACAACTGGACACTGAACGCTGAACAAGGCGCGGTCTGCGACGAACAGGGCAACGCCCGGCCGAGCATCGACCTGACGCTCAACAACGCCTTCATGCTGGGTTCGGTGTGGCTGTGCGTTTCGTCTGCGGGCGATGAATGGCCCTCCGTGCCCGCCGTGATTCCCAAACAGCCTGAGGCCGAATCCGGGCCGGCACGCAACGACGTGCCGCTGGAGAAGGTCAAGTCCCGCTCGCAGTTTCTCAACCGCACCACGGGCATCATCGCCGGGCTGCTGGTGGGCGTCATCGGCAGCGCCTGGAGCCTGACCCGCCCGCCCGCTATTGCGATGGATCAGAGCCCGGCACACCTGACGGCCGCCACGACAGAGGCCTCGCCCGATATACCCAAGGCGCCAGCCAGGGCTGCAAACCCTGTGACCGACAAACGCATACGTCTGAGCAGCGCGGATGACGTCCGCCACCAGTTGAGCACCATGCTCAGCGACCGCCTGCTGACTGATGTCAGCGTAGAAGAGACGCCCGACGGGCTGGTCCTAAACGGCGATCTGAAAGAAGAATCGCTGCTGGTCTACCAGCGCATGCTTCAGCGCTTCAAGACCCTGTACGACTCGCCGGTAACCGTTCTGGACAACGTGGGCAGCAATCGCAACACCCTGCCCTTTGTGGTGGTTCAGATCATGACCGGGCCGCATGCGCATCTGGTGACTGCCGACGGTCGACGGGTTTACGTAGGTGACGAAGTGGATGGCCTGCGCCTCACCCGAATCGATAATCAGCGCCTGCAATTCGACGGTAATCGCCATATCGAGGTGAACTGGTGAATGCAGCACTGAACCTGTGGAAAGACGCGCACGCCAAGCGTTTGAGCCAGTACTGCGCGGTGCGCGTCATTGGCCGCGTCAGCGCCGTGCGCGGAATTCTGCTGGAGTGCAAGATTCCATCGGCCAAGGTCGGCGATCTGTGTGAAGTGAGCAAAGCCGACGGCTCGTTGCTGCTGGCCGAAATCGTCGGCTTCACCCAGGAATGCACGCTGCTCAGTGCCTTGGGCCCACCCGACGGTATTCAGGTCGGCGCGCCGATCCGCCCGCTGGGCGTGGCACACCGGATCGGCGTCGATGACAGCCTGCTCGGCTGTGTACTGGACGGTTTCGGGCGCCCGCTGATGGGCGATTGCCTCGGCGCTTTCGCCGGCCCCGAGGACCGCCGCACGACGCTGCCGGTGATCGCCGACGCCCTGCCGCCGACCCAGCGACCGCGTATCACCCGGGCGTTACCCACCGGGATACGCGCCATCGACAGCGCGATTCTGCTCGGCGAGGGCCAGCGTGTCGGGCTGTTCGCCGGAGCAGGCTGCGGCAAGACCACGCTGATGGCCGAACTGGCGCGCAACATGGATTGTGACGTCATCGTTTTCGGCCTGATTGGCGAACGGGGCCGCGAACTGCGCGAGTTTCTCGACCACGAACTGGACGAAACCCTGCGCCGCCGCTCGGTGCTGGTCTGTGCAACATCCGATCGTTCCAGCATGGAGCGCGCCCGCGCTGCGTTCACCGCGACCGCCATCGCCGAAGCCTTTCGCGCCCGAGGCCAGAAAGTGCTGTTGCTGCTCGACTCGCTGACCCGCTTCGCCCGCGCGCAACGGGAAATCGGCATTGCTTCGGGCGAGCCGCTGGGGCGCGGCGGTCTGCCACCCTCGGTGTACACCCTGCTGCCACGCCTGGTGGAACGCGCCGGGATGAGCGAGAACGGTTCGATCACCGCGCTTTACACGGTGCTGATCGAACAGGACTCGATGAACGATCCGGTCGCCGACGAAGTGCGCTCGCTGCTCGACGGGCACATCGTACTGTCGCGCAAACTGGCCGAGCGCGGGCACTACCCGGCGATCGATGTGTCGGCCAGCATCAGCCGGATTCTGAGCAACGTCACCGGTCGCGAACATCAACGGGCGAACAATCGCCTGCGCCAGTTACTGGCTGCCTATAAACAAGTGGAAATGCTCCTGCGCCTGGGTGAATACCAGGCCGGGGCCGACCCGGTCACCGACTGTGCCGTGCAACTGAACGAGGCCATAAACGCGTTCCTGCGCCAGGACCTGCGTGAACCCGTGCCCTTGCAGGAAACCCTCGACAGGCTGCTGCAACTCACCTCTCAACTGCCGGAGTAGCCATGGACGAACCACTGGAAGACGACCCGCAACAGGTCGCTCTGCAGCAGGTGATCGGTCTGCTCACGCCACTGCGCCAACACCGTCAGGCCAGTGCCGAGCGTGCCCATCGCCAGGCGCAGTTGGAACTGAAATCGATGCTCGACCACTTAGCAGAGACAAGGGCGTCGCTGAATCAGGAACGCGACAACCATAAGCGCCGCCGCGAGAGTCTGTCCCATGCGCATTTGCAAAAGACGCTCAGCCTGACTGATGTCGACGGCTGGCACGAAAAGGAAAGAACCATGCTCGACCGCCTGGCTTACATCCGCCAGGACGTGCAGCAACAGCAAATGCGAGTAGCTGAACAACAGGCGTTGCTTGAACAGAAACGGCTGCAAGCCAAGGCGTCTCAGCGCGCGGTCGAGAAACTCGCCTGCATGGAGGAGACGCTCAACGAAGAAGGTTAAGTGACGATGACCGCACCGATCAAAACCCCTGCCAAAGCGCCACCCGCGCCGAGCGCCCCGCCAGCCACCTCGCGCCCCCTGCCTTCGCTGCGTCAGCCCGCCAGGTCCGATGACCAGCCACCAGCCTTTACCGGAGCACCACGGGGCGATGTGCAGAAGGTTCGTTTCGCGCTGAACCGTTCAGTGGCCGACAGCCCGATGAGCGCCGACGGCATGTTCTTCTCGCAACTGCTGATACCGCTGGTAGGCGAAGAGCCGGATCAGCAGGGCTTCGGAGGCAGCGGTGTGGCCTTCTCTGCACAGTCCGAAAACGTACCGACTCAGCTGATCGACGAGCTGGCGCAGCGTTTGCCCGATCAGCCGGACGGTCCGCTGGCGTTCAGCCTGCTCATGCCCAATCTGGGCAGCGTGCGGGTCAACGCCAGCAAATCCGAAAACCGTTGGAGCATTCAACTGGGGTTTGGCCGACGTGACGTTCTCAAGCGCTTGCAGGGCCAGGTCGGCGCATGCCGGGAATCGCTGGCACAGGCGCTTGGTCAGGACGTCGAGCTGGACATGCATGAAGACTTCACAGCATGAGCGCCCTGCGTCTGCGCAAGGTCGACGCTCTGCTGGCCCAAGCCACACGCGCACTCGGCGCCGGACGACGCCTGGGCTTCAGCGCCCGCGGTTGGCACGCCGAACTGAGCCTGCTGCCGCAGCACGAAGACGCGCGGATACCGGCAGACGGTGTCTGGTTGAATACGGCGGTCGGCCCCTTGTTGCTAAGCGATGCCGAAGCGTTGCTCAGCCTGCTGGGCGAAGTGCCCTTAACGCTCGGCGGCGAGTACCAGGCCTGGTACTGGCAGTTATTCAACCAGCGCCTGAGCCCGGTGATCGCCGATCTGCTGGCGCCTGTTGCGCCGTTTTCAGACGCCCCGACCGAGCCAGCCATCGGCTGCAGGATTCTCGTGCGACTGGGCAGCGAACGACTCGATGCCCACCTGCACGCCGCACCCGCCACCCTGCTCAGGCTTCTGGGTTCGGCTGACTGGCAAGTCTTGAATCGTAACGTGGACGAATCCTGGTCGGTGGCGACACCACTGATCGTCGGCGAACTGTCACTGACTCGGGAACAAATCGCCTCGCTACGCCCCGGTGACGTGGTGCTACCCGCCCGCTGCCGGTTCGACAGCGCCGGACAAGGGTCCGTGACACTCGCTGGACGTCAATGGGCGGCCCGCACCGACCAACAGGCCCAGCATCTTTTTCTGCAGCTCGGTCATGAGGAGCACAGTCACCATGAGTACTGAAGATCTGTATCAGGACGACGTCGAGATGCTCGACGACTATGAAGAACCGGTGCCTGAACAGGCTGATCAGCAACTGCGTGACGACGAGCACGCCGAGCACGCATTCGGCTATGCGGACAGCGAAGCGGAGCATGAAGAGGCGTCGGGAGAACACAACGAGTCGCCGATGCTCGACTCACTGGAGCTGGCCCTGACCTTGCGCTGCGGCGAGCTCAGACTGACCCTTGCCGAACTGCGCCGACTGGACGCCGGAACCATTCTCGAAGTCAGCGGCATCGCGCCAGGCCACGCCACGCTGTGCCATGGCGAGCAGGTGGTTGCCGAAGGCGAGCTGGTCGACGTCGAAGGCCGCCTCGGTTTGCAGATTACCCGGCTGGTGGCGCGCTCATGATCATGGAGGGCGTCAACCCGATCATGCTGGCGCTGTTTCTCGGCTCGCTGTCGCTGATCCCGTTCCTGTTGATCGTCTGCACCGCCTTTCTGAAGATCGCCATGACGCTGCTGATCACCCGCAACGCGATCGGCGTTCAGCAAGTGCCGCCGAACATGGCGTTGTATGGCATCGCCCTGGCCGCGACGATGTTTGTCATGGCCCCGGTGGCGCACGACATACAGCAGCGGGTGCATGAACACCCGCTGGAACTGAGCAACGCCGACAAACTGCAGAGCAGCCTCAAAGTGGTCATCGAGCCGCTGCAACGCTTCATGACACGCAACACCGACCCGGATGTCGTAGCCCATCTGCTGGAAAATACCCAGCGCATGTGGCCCAAGGAAATGGCCGATCAGGCCAACAAAAACGATCTTCTGCTGGCGATCCCGGCCTTTGTTCTGTCGGAGCTGCAGGCCGGTTTCGAGATCGGTTTTCTGATCTATATCCCTTTCATCGTCATTGACCTGATTGTCTCCAACCTGTTGCTGGCACTGGGCATGCAGATGGTCTCGCCGATGACACTGTCGCTGCCGCTCAAACTGCTGCTGTTCGTGCTCGTATCGGGCTGGTCGCGTCTGCTCGACAGCCTGTTCTATTCCTACATGTGAGGCGGTCATGGAAGCGTTGGCGTTGTTCAAGCAAGGCATGTTTCTGGTCGTCATCCTGACCGCCCCGCCGCTGGCCGTTGCGGTGCTCGTGGGTGTGGTCACCTCGCTGCTGCAGGCACTCATGCAGATTCAGGATCAGACATTGCCCTTCGGCATCAAACTGGGGGCCGTTGGACTGACCCTGGCCATGACCGGCCGCTGGATCGGCGTCGAGCTGATCCAGTTCATCAATATGGCCTTCGACCTGATTGCACGCTCCGGGGTCAGTCACTAAATGCCCTTCGACGCGCACAGCGCCTTTCAATTCATGCTGGGCATGGGACTGGCAATGGCACGGCTGATGCCCTGCATGCTGCTGGTGCCAGCCTTTTGCTTCAAATATCTGAAAGGCCCGTTGCGTTATGCCGTCGTGGCGGTGATGGCGATGATCCCGGCACCGGCCATCAGCAAGGCTCTGGAGTCCCTCGACGACAACTGGTTCGCAATCGGCGGCCTGCTGATCAAGGAAGCGGTACTCGGCACGCTACTGGGGCTGTTGCTGTATGCGCCATTCTGGATGTTCGCCTCGGTGGGCGCGCTGCTCGATAGCCAGCGCGGTGCGCTCAGCGGCGGCCAGTTGAACCCGGCGCTGGGCCCTGACGCCACGCCACTGGGCGAACTGTTTCAAGAAACCCTGATCATGCTGGTAATCCTCACCGGGGGGCTTTCGCTGATGACTCAGATCATCTGGGACAGCTACAGCGTCTGGCCTCCGACGGCCTGGATGCCGGGCATGAACGCTGGCGGCCTGGATGTCTTTCTGGAGCAGTTGAACCAGACGATGCAGCACATGCTGCTGTACGCCGCGCCCTTCATCGCGCTGCTGCTGTTGATCGAAGCAGCGTTCGCGATCATCGGCCTGTATGCGCAACAGCTGAACGTTTCGATCCTCGCCATGCCAGCCAAAAGTATGGCCGGCCTCGCTTTTCTGCTGATCTATCTGCCGACGCTGCTGGAACTGGGCACAGGTCAATTGTTGAAGCTGGTTGATCTGAAGTCGCTGCTGACGCTTCTGGTGCAAGTGCCGTGAGCGAAAAAACCGAAAAGGCCACGCCCAAGCAACTGCGCGACGCGCGGGAAAAGGGTCAGGTCGGGCAGAGTCAGGACCTGGGCAAACTGCTGGTGTTGATGGCCGTCAGTGAAATCACCCTGGCCCTGGCTGATGAAAGCGTCAACCGACTGGAGGCACTGTTGTCGCTGTCCTTTAAAGGCATCGACCGCAGCTTTGCCGCGTCGGTCGAGCTGATCGCCAGCGAAGGATTCACCGTACTGCTCAGCTTTACCTTGTGCAGCGTCGGTATAGCGATGCTGATGCGCCTGATCAGCAGCTGGATGCAGATCGGCTTTCTGTTCGCGCCCAAGGCGCTGAAAATCGATCCCAACAAGATCAACCCGTTCTCCCACGCCAAACAGATGTTTTCCGGGCAAAACCTGCTCAACCTGCTGCTCAGTGTTCTCAAGGCCATTGCCATCGGCGCGACGCTGTATGTGCAAGTCAAACCTGTGCTGGGCACCCTGGTGTTGCTGGCCAACAGCGATCTGACGACCTACTGGCATGCCCTGGTCGAGCTGTTCAGGCATATTTTGCGAGTGATATTGGGGCTGCTGCTGGCGATCGCCATGATCGACTTCGCCATGCAGAAATACTTCCATGCGAAAAAACTGCGCATGAGCCACGAAGACATCAAGAAAGAGTACAAGCAATCGGAAGGCGACCCGCACGTCAAAGGCCATCGTCGGCAACTGGCCCAGGAGATCCTCAATCAGGAGCCCAGCGCTGCGCCCAAGCCGGTGGAAGACGCCGACATGCTGCTGGTCAACCCGACCCACTATGCGGTGGCCCTGTATTACCGACCAGGCGAAACGCCTCTGCCGCTGATTCATTGCAAAGGTGAAGACGAGGAAGCCCTGGCATTGATTGCCCGCGCCAAAAAAGCCGGCATCCCGGTGGTGCAGAGCATCTGGCTGACCCGGACGCTATACCGCTCCAAGGTGGGCAAATATATCCCCCGCCCCACACTGCAGGCTGTCGGCCACATCTACAAAGTGGTTCGGCAACTGGACGAAGTCACCGATGAAGTGATTCAGGTCGAAGTCGAGCTGTGATGGCTGTTTAGCCACAGGCGTACTTCCGGCCAAGTCACCTGAACCGACGTCATCTGGTGAACGTCGAAACCCGCATGAATAACCGACAGAGTCACACCGGGCCGCATTGCCCATTGTCGGCCTGGATGTTTGGGACTACCTTGTGCACAACCGGTACGGGACACAGCATCGATGCACAAGATAACCCATTGGCCCCTGACCCTCTATTTTGACGGTGAATGCCCACTCTGCGCGCGCGAAATCAAGATCTTGCGTGCGCGCGCCAAACCCGATCGCCTTCGTTTTGTCGATATCAGTGGTGAAGCGTTTGATGCCGGATCTGTGGGGTTCACGCTTGCGCAGATGGAATCATCATTGCACGCCCGATTTGACGATGGGACATGGGTCACAGGCCTGGACGCTACGCTCTGGAGCTGGCGAGCAGCAGGGCTGGGTGTCTGGGCTGCACCGTTGTCATGGCGCTTGACCAGGCCGCTACTTGATATTGGCTATCGTCTTTTTTGTCGCTGGCGTCCGCATTTGGCCTGGTTGCCCCATCCGGATGGCAGTGCTCGCTGCCGGGGTGACCGCTGTGCAGTGTCGAAAACCGACCGAGCTCCGCACGACCAGTGACTGCCTGACGCTTGTAGATTGCATCTGCGCAAAAAAAGACCGACCCATCTGCACTGGGGCGGTCTTTTTTTCATGCGGGTGTTATCTCCTAAACCAGATGATCCAGGCCTGCCAGTATCAATTCGTTTCGCCGGATATCATCGAGGTTGGTGACGGCATGGGGGGCGTCGCTCACCGCGTGCCACACGACGAAATCACGCCGCATATCCAGGAACAGAAAGTAGTCATTGAATCGTTCGGCTTCTGAGAACCTCAGTTGCAGCGCCTCTCTAAGTTGTTCGGGACGCAGCGCTCGCCCCTCGATGTGCAGCGCAATGCCCCAGTCATGATGCTCGCGCCGGCTGACAAAAGAGACTCCGTTTGCCACCGGCCACACCGCGGGACTCTGCGCCGCAACGTTGTAGTAGAACGCTGTTTTCTCCTCGACCTCGATCATGTCTAGTCCCTTAACTTCACGACGGTGTAATCGCGCTCGTGGTCTTGATCATCAAGACCGTCACGCATGTCCGGAGGCCACCAGATGACCAGTTCACGGCTGGTGGAGTCCGGGCGTTTGCAGGCAGTTCCCGAACAACCGTGGGTGGCGCACCCGATCAGGGTAGCGAACACCACCAACACGACTGCAACGCTGCTGATCTTCATGGCTTTGCCCCCCGGAGCAGTGATGGCCGACTCTCTTTGGCCATTTTTGATATCTGTGGCTGACGTACCGCGATATACACTTCGCTCTCCTCGCCCGGTTGCAGCCATGCGTGGGGCCAGGCGGCGACGCCGATGACCCAGCGACCACCGCAGCGACTCTCGTCGATGCGTACCGGTTTGTCGGTATTGTTACGCGCTACCACAACAGCCACACCCCAGTCCTTGCGTGCATACCATTGCGAGCGCTGGCCATCGAGGGTCAGGCCCTGGCCCGGGTCACACAGGCTGTCGGTTTCAAAGGGCAGTGTTTCGCCGTCATGCATACCCTCTGGCGCAGCGCCATCGACCATCTGCGTGAAGACTTTCTGAATGTCGCCGCGGGTAGGCAGCTCACCGCCGTCACGCCGTTCCTTGATCCTTTTCATCTGGTCATCGACATCGTGAGGGTTGCCGTTCTGCACATAGCGAGCCGGGTTGACCTGGTCGCCAATCAGTCTTGGCGTCAGAATGAACAGGCGCTCGCGCTGGCTCAATTCACGGCTGCGGGACTGGAACAGCAGCTTGCCGACGTAGGGGATATCGCCCAGCAACGGAACCTTGTGGATCTTGTCGTTGGCTTCAAGGCCATGGAAACCGCCGATGACCAGTGAACCGTGTTCGGCTATGACGGCCTGGGTACTGACATTGCCTTTGCGCACACTTGGCTGCGTGTCATTGATGTCGGAGATGTCGATCTGACCATCCTCGATATCGACGATCAGTTGCACCTGAGGCTTGCCATCGTGATCCAGCGAGCGCGGAGTCACCTGCAGACTGGTGCCAGCGGTGATGGGCTCGATATTGGCCACACGTTCCGACGTCGCAGTGAGGTATTCGGTGCGACTGAAGTCAATCACGGCCGGCTGGTTTTCAAGGGTAAGAATCGATGGATTGCCGATCACCGAGGCTGAGCCGTTACCTTCCAGCGCATGCAGTTCGGCAGCGAACTTGCCGGCGTTCTGAATGAACAGAGTGGAGCTGGTGCCCGCGTCGAACATGTTGGCACCCCCGTTGACACTCCCGGCATTGAAGTTCCAGCGGCTGGACAGTTCTGCCAGCTCGTTGCGATCGATGTCGAGAATCACGGCGTCGATTTCGATCAGGTTGCGCGAAACATCCAGCTCTTTGATGAGCTTTTCGTACATGGCCTTGCGTGAGGGCAAGTCATAGATCAGCACAGCATTGTTACGGACATCGGCCGTTACGCGGATGTTGGCCCGACCGCCAGAGCGGCTTTTTCCACCGCTTTTGCTGCCGCCGCCGCCATAGTGCAGCACCTGATCGAGGCCCTGCTCCAACGCATTGGTATCGAGGCCGCTGGAGCTCATCGGCAGACTCGGAGCGTCCGGGGCGCCACCGCCCGCCAGACCGTTACCGCGACCGCCTCGCCCCAGCAGATCCATACCATTGATGGACCCGCCATGAGAACGGGTATCCAGCAAATCCTGGAGAATGCTGGCGACACCGGCGACCACCAGTTGTTGATCGCGATAGCGAATGGTGCGGTCCGCGGCACTGGCGTATTTGAGCGGAAATACGATGATGTCCTGCTTGTCGCCCTTTTCAGGTGCTTCGACTTTCTTGCTGTAATCGCGCACCAGTTCCACATATTTTGCAGGGCCGCGAACCAGAACCACGCCTTCGTTCGGCAGTACACCCCAACCAAAGCGCTTGTCCAGCAGCCCCACATCGGTCAAAGCAGTCTGCAGGTCATCTACCGCGTCGGATGACACTTCGATGCGTGCCGAGGTGTGCTCGCTAGAGGGGCTGACGTACAGCGTGTCGTTATACACAAACCACTGGAAGTGATATTCCTGGCCCAGACGGTCGAGAAACTCTTCCGGACTCTGAGCGCGTATCCGGTCATCGAGGACCCCCGGAATGGGCGGCATATCCAGCGCCATGCCGAATTCTTTGGCGAAGTCGGCCAGCGCTGTCGCCAGCTCGGTCTGCCGGGCATCGTAGGCGTAAGCCGTATGTTTCCAGGCTTCGGGGGTCACCGCCCACGTGGCGGGGGACAGCCCGATCAACAATAAAGGCAACCACATCAAGGCCTTGCGCATTTCAAACTCCCGGTTGCCGGTGATTGAGGGTCGTGCGCCCGGCTAAGGCGGGCACAGAATTGACCAGAGTGGTGTGCATCAGGCTGAGCAAGGCCGCGCGCTGATTGGCCAGGCTTTCCAGACGGTTCAGCAGATCGGCAAGGCTGCAGGGGCCAGGCATCCAGCTGACCAGCACCATGCAGCGCGTTTGCGGATCGATGGCGAACGCGCCGTCACAGGCACACGCCAGGCTGGCACCGCCATGACTGAGCAATGCTTCGATACGCTGAGGGTCGTTGGCGTCATAGGGGTCGAGTAACTCGATGCTGCAACGGACTCCGCCACCCACCATTTCCAGCCGTGCGTTGGCGTCGTCGACCCAGCAGTCGAGCGGGCTCGCCGGACGCTGATCACGCCACAGGCCGACGACCTCCTCGAACTCACTGAAATCCATCGATGACATTTTTGGTCATTTTATAACCAGCCTGCTGGCATTGATCAGCGATGTTGGAGCTGACCGCAGCCTGCTGGCTCGCCTCACTGAAGGCATCGATGTCGTCGGCGGTGAAATGCCCATTGCCCCCGTCCAGCACGTCATCCACGTCGGACAACGCGCGAGTGAGCGTGGAATCGAGGTTATTTTGCAGGGATTTGAAATTTATCATGTCCGGATGCTCCAGCAGAAAGGTTCAAACCTTGAGTGGAGCAAACAGGTGGAGCGGTTCCATTTTCGCCGCAAGAGTCTGTTTCAGGCAGCTGGCTCAGTGCCTGCCAACCCGTTGCGCAGCGTTGCCCAATCGATTTCGAACGCGCCGTTGGCGTCGCTCAGGCGCAGGCTTTCAGTGGTCAGCGTCGCATCACGTTTGAGCTCCCAGTGCTCGGCAAAACGACTCTCTGCCAACCATTCGGCGACTGGCTCGGCCATCTCCGGATGAACGCTGAGCGTGGCCACTGCTTCGTTGAGCTGACTGGCTGCCAGGTTCCTGACCAGTGCCCGAGCGCGCTCGGCAAGGGTCGTTTCGTCGAGCAACTGGCGCAATCCCTCAGTCAACAGCTCCTCGACAGCAGTCATGGCCTGCTGCTGCAAGGCTTCGCGCTGGACGTGCAGCTCGTCCAGAAAGGCATTGGCGCGCTCCCAGAACTGCGCAAGCGCCTCCTGATGCCGACGATCGGCTCTAGCCTGCTCAAGTACCAGCAACTGCTCCGCCTGACGTTGCGCGTCCGTCAGAATATCGCGAGCCAGCAGACTGTTGGCGATGTCTTCACGGCGCAATACCGGCTCGGGCAGCACCGCGTCGGCAGTCAAGGTAATACTGCGTTTGGCAAGCATGGGGAAATTCCTGGTGCAGAGGAAAGCGGATATTCAGGCCGCAGTGACACGCCATAGAACAGCCTGCCACAGCGTCTGAAGTTTATTTTCGGGGGCCGAGCAAGGGCTGTCGGCGACCTCATCGGGCGCCCAGGCCAGACGCAATCGCGGCCAATACTCAGGCCCGAGCCAGGCACCCAACAGCAAGCGCGCATCTTCATGTTCAAGATCCAGCCAGACACCGGGGCGCAACGCCTTGGTCAGGGACCAGCACCACTGTCCGTCATGTCCGTCGCTTTCGTTACGGGAAAAACAGATGCGTTGCGCCAGATCCAGCGCCTGATCACGCTGCACGGTCGTCAGTGCCAGCCAGGTCAACACCGGCGCTGCAGGCATCGGCGGTTGACTTGGCGTGATGCCGACACTCTGCAGGAACACGCTGTGACGGCTGACCATCAGGGCTTCACAGTCGCTGACGGTCAGTCCGCAGCGCTCGGCGAACCGGCTTTGCCAGCCCGCATGCGCCCATGGCCAGGGATTGCACCACCACTGAGTCCAATAGTCCTCGGCGGTCAGGTCCATCACGCGCGCGCCGGTACGGTCGAGCGGCTACGGCCGGCAAAGCCGATCCGCCGAAGCACCGAGGCGCGCCAGTCACTGCGCAACAGCAGCGCGATGATCAGCAGCAACACCGCCAGGCCAACCGGCACCAGCCAAAGCATCAGGTTCCAGAACGGCAGATTGGCGCTGTCCAGCTTGAACGGTCCGAAACTGACCCACTGTGTGGTTTCCTGAAACTCGGTAGCCGGTACGAACACAATGGAAAACTTTTTCGACTCTGCCGATTGCGTCGACATGCCGGGGATACTGCTGGCGACCATCTGTTGAATGCGCCCACGCACGCTGTCCGGGTCAAGCGCTGCGGAGTGTTTGATGAACACCGCAGCAGAAGCAGGTTGCACTGGTTCGCCCGGTGCGATGCGTTCCGGAAGTACCACGTGCACCCTGGCCACGATGACGCCGTCTATCTGCGAAAGCGTCGCTTCGAGTTCCTGAGACAGGGCATAGATGTAGCGGGCGCGCTCTTCGAGCGGGGTCGAAATGACCCCTTCTTTCTTGAAGATATCCCCCAGACTGGCGCGAGACTGCCGTGGCAGGCCGGCAGCGTTGAGCACCCTGACGGCGCGGTTCATATCGCTGGTCGCGACGGTGACGACAACGCCGGTTTTTTCCAGGCGTTTGCGCGCGTCGATATGCTGATCGGCAAGACGGGCAACGACCTCGTTGGAGTCCTGCTCGGACAAGCCGGTGAACAGATCGGTTTCATCACTGCAGCCGCCGAGCAACACCATGCAAATCAGCAGCAGCCCTGCGCTCAGAAATTTCACGGAAACCTCTACTGCAAGTTAGTCAGCTTGTCGAGCGCCTGCGCAGTCTTGCTCACCACCTTGGTCGTGAGCGCAGTCTGCAACGAACATTGCGACAGGGTCCTGGTCATCGCCGCGATATCCAGCGCGTCTCCCGTGCCGGAAGCTTTTTTCATCGATCGCATCGCTTGCTGAGACATTTTTTCGGTTTCGCCCAGACCGCCGGAAATTGCGCTGGCGATATGTTCGGAAAGCGGCGCTCCGCTCGAAACGCCGTCCGGCTGCGTGGCAGCGGTGAAGATGTCGACATCCGCCTGGGCCGGTTCTGAAACGAGCCCCTGTGGCACATCCTGCCCGAGTTCCGGCGAGATGCTTTTAACATTACCAAGGTGGGAAATGGTCACGTGAGTTCTCCGTCAGGCGGTTGTCGGTCAGGCTGCAGCCTGATTGCGGGTGCCTTGCAGCAGCGTACTGACCAGCAAGGTGGCGATTTGCGCAGCGCTCGACTGCACGTCGGTAGCGGTTTGACCGGCATCCTTGAGCGTCGCTTCAAGGCCCTTGAGCAGCAAGCCGCCCAGCAACTGGTCAAGATCCTGAGCGGACTGTCCGCCATTCGCCGCCGTACCGGTCTGCGGGGTGTTTACGGGTGTGCCCAGTCCACCACCGGCCAATACCGATTGCAGGCCACGGTCGATAAGCTCGCCGATCAGTTGCCCCGCCTCACCACTGCTATTGCCGCTGTCACCGGGACCGGTATTGGCGTCGATCAGCGGATCACCCGTCACGGACGAGTTGTTAGAAAAACTGCTCGGAGTGCCCAGACCTCCACCCGTCCCCGCCAGACCGCCAGCGCCACTCTGCTGATTACCCAGTTGCTGGCCAATGATGTCGAGTGCCGAGCGGAACGCAGCCGTTTCGTCGCCATCAAGGAAGTTGTCTTCCTTGAGTTCGTTCACCCAGGAACCCGAGTCCGGCTTGGGAAACTGTGCGGGATTGTCATCCATGAACTGCGCGATCTTGTTCAGCATCGGCATATCGTCTTCGGAGAAGCTTGCCCCGCCATCCTGCTTGGTCAGAAGATCATCGAGCATAGACTTGGCCAGGCCACTGAGCACCTGAGTCATCAGGTCCTGCTGTCCGGTACCCGAGGCGTTGTCCGCAGACGCGCCGAAGTTGTCACCCAGCTTTTCATGAATCAGCTTGTCCAGCGCAGCGATGACATCCTCGATACCGCCGCCTGCCTTGCCATCCGCGGCCATCGACTTGGCCAGCAGTTTGCCCAATGGCGAGCTGTCGTCGAGTTGACCATTGCGCATCAGTTCCTCGGCCAGCTTCACGACAACTTCCTGAAGCGCCTTGCTCGACGTACTGGCGCCAGTCGTCTCGGTTTCAGGACGTACCAGGACAAGGGCCATTGCCGGGGTTTGCAGCGAGCTGCTGTTAAGACTGAGACTCTGCATCACAACCTCCTCAAAGTAGCAGCCCCCTCAGGTGCGAAGGGGCTTCAAGAAATCAGAACTGGACGACCGAGTTCCGGATCTTGCTTGCGACGATCTGGTTGGAAAGCGCCTCTTTCTTGTCCTCAAAGCCCGCCAGCATG
Organism: Pseudomonas syringae KCTC 12500; assembly: GCF_000507185.2. NCBI lineage: Bacteria > Pseudomonadati > Pseudomonadota > Gammaproteobacteria > Pseudomonadales > Pseudomonadaceae > Pseudomonas > Pseudomonas syringae. The sequence continues at coordinate 3,876,034 of NZ_AYTM02000002.1, read as the reverse complement.
CTCGATTCGCGCAGCAGGCCGTTCTCTTCGTTCGCAGTACCATCAAGCTCGGCACTTTTTGCATCGCCTTTGCTGATGCTGGAACGGGTCGCGTCGATACTGTCAGTGCTGCCGGTGTTGCTCACCAGTGCAGCATTACGGTCGGCGCTGCTCTTTACGCTGTTGATGCCTTGAGCGGCACCACCGATCGTGTTGACGACACCGCGACCTGCACCCGCCAGAGAACTCATGATAGTCATAACGTCATACCCCTTCGTCTGTACCAGCGTAATTGCTTGGTACACCTAGGTGGCCTGTGCCCGGGAATCGGTTCCAGATCTTCTGCAAAAAATCAGATGCTCAATTCCTTGATGCGGCGGTAGAGCGTACGACGTGGAATATCGAGCTCCAGGCTGGCCGCGTCGATGCAATTGCAGTGGCGCTTGAGCGCTTGCTGAATCAAGGCCTTTTCGATCGCTCGCAGCTGGAACTTGAGCCCGCACGCCAGGTGATCTTCGGTCTGCGAGTCAGCCCCGAGCAGAGGAAAGCCCAACACATGGCGCTTTGCAGCGGCCTTGAGCTCGCGGATATTGCCGGGCCAGCGATGCCCCGTCAGTACCTGCTGAAGCAACGGACATACATCGGGAATCGCGAGGTTAAGTTCTTTGGCCGACGCCGCCAAAAATCGGGTGAACAACGGCAGGATACGCTCGGGCTGATCGCGCAGCGGCGGCAGTTTGAGGGTCAGTACGTTCAGGCGAAAGTACAGGTCGCGTCGAAACTTCCCCTCTTCGACGGCGTCGTCCAGACAGGCTTGGGCCGAGGCAATCACACAGATATCCAGGTTGATCGTGGAGGTCGAACCCAGACGCTCCAGTGCACGGGTTTCAAGCACCCTCAGCAGCTTGGCCTGCAGGGCGAGCGGCATGCTATCGATCTCATCCAGGTACAAGGTTCCGCCCTGCGCCGCCTCGATGTAGCCCATTCGGGAACGGTCGGCGCCGGTATAGGCCCCACTCACCACTCCGAACAGCTCGCTCTCGGCGAGCGATTCCGGAATGGCTGCGCAGTTCATCGGGACGAAGCGCCCCTGGCGCCCGGACATGTTGTGAATGCGCCGGGCAATGGTGTCTTTACCGGTACCGGTCTCGCCCGACAGCAGGACATCAATGCCGAGCTGCGAAATACTTTCGGCGACGATCCCCAGATTGGGTACGCGCTCCGCATCCAGGTGATCGTCAAACTCATCGTCGAGATTCATTTCATGACTCCAATGGCATCAGCGTTGCGCGAGCGCAGCAGCGATTCAGGACTCGGCTACCAGGTCGATATGCGAAGCAACACCCAGCTCTTTCATGCGGTGGTAGAGGGTGCGCCGGGGCAGTTCGAGCTCCTCGAGCACAGCGTCGAAATTGTGCCGATGTCGCTTCAAGGCATCCTGAATGAGCATTTTCTCGATGACGCGCATCTGCATGCGCAGCCCTGTTACCGGGTCACGCGCTTCGACCGGCTCAGCGCCCAGCAACGGCAACCCCAGGACAAATCGCTTGGCAGCCGACTTCAGTTCGCGCACGTTGCCGGGCCAGTCATGGCTCAACAGGATCTGTACACGTCGATTGTCGAGCGTTGGAACGGAGCGGCCGGCTTCTGCGGCGACGTCCTGGGTGAACTGGTCGAACAATGGCAAAATCTGCTCGCGACGCTTGCGCAAGGCTGGCAACTGCAGTGTCAGCACATTGAGCCTGAAAAACAGGTCACGACGAAAAAGTCCTTGTTCCACCAGTTCATCCAGCGGACGCTGGGCCGAAGCAATCACTCGCAGATCCAGTGGTATGAAATCGGTCGAGCCTAGCCGCTCGACGCCCCTGCTTTCCAGCACCCGCAAGAGCTTGGCCTGAAGGCTCAACGGCATGCTGTCGATTTCATCCAGATAGAGGGTGCCGCCGTTGGAGGCTTCGATGTAGCCCTCGCGAGCCCGGCACACGCCGGTGAACGCACCATTGACCACGCCGAACAACTGGCTCTCTGCCAACGATTCGGGGATGGCCGCACAGTTCATGCCGACAAAGGGCCCGGTCCTGCTCGACAGCTCGTGAATCCGGCTGGCCAGGGTATCTTTGCCGGTGCCGGTTTCCCCGCAAAGAAGCAAGTCCATATCCAGTAGCGCGCTGTTCATTGCAATTTGATGACCAGCCGATAATGCAGTTACGTTCCAACACGTTCGAACGTCGTTATCAATGTCTGTGCTCATCGATCACTCTCATAGCGGGAGGAAGGCGGGATATTAATACCACGTCTTACAAGGCACACATATAGCCATTTAGTTCCCCAGCGACTGTGAAAAATTTCACAAATTCGAGAATCACTATCAAGTAGCGACAGCGCCTTAAGCGCCACTCGGTATAGCGCAAGCGCTTTGAAATGACCCTATTAATATATCCTTATTCCAAAATTATCATAGACTTACGCTGGCTAATCGTCGCTGCAGCCCCCGTGGCTGCACGGGAATCCAGCCCTATGCCCGATCATGGGTCATAATGAAATCGAAAAATTTGTAACTTGCCAATCGCAGAAAAAACAGATAGCCACCCCATGAACCTGATAGCACACTTAATAGGCGCCGCAGCACTTTAGTTCTTTACAGCCATAAAAAATGAGCACCCCACAACAGCCATTTGTACGAACGTACTGTATTAACTTTCCATACACCCACAACTAACACACTCAAGAAAAAACCGGTTAACGTTTAACTTACTCCACACGTCCAAATAGGGAGAACCGGTTGCAAGACAGAACCCGACAACTGGGCTGATATAAACAAGAGTTCAGTCGGATTTCCGAACGAGGTCGCATCTCTGGCTTGGTTGGATCCTGAATTGTCCCAGTTTTTGGGGGCATCTCGCGATAGCTTTTTGCCATCCTCGCATTCGGCAAACCGAACGCGTCACCTTTTGAGAATGTGGATGTGCAGGTTTTGAAAATGGCTAATTAGCTGAAAGGATTCACTGTAGGACAATCTGGCAATCCACGCTTATAGCGCTGTGAAGGCCTACCACCATAAGCAGTGCTGATACCTCATCATCACTGAGATTGTTTCAAAAAATGTGTAAGTATTTCCTTACAATTCTTTACAAAGTTTGCGTGAGCCATTGAGAAACATATTTGGTAAAGCTTGGTCCGCCCCCCTTTTTACGCCCCTATAAAGGCAAAAAAAGGAGCAGAATTTTTCATTCGCAGGTTTTGGGCACACGCTGGTAACGCGAAAAAGCACTAAAAAAGGGCAATTTTCAGGTGCTTTAAGCGCTCAGGAGAAAAAAATCGAGAGGTTATTGGCGTGGATCGCTTGCGTACACCACGACACGAGGACCGTTCGGCAGCTCACGCGGCTCATCGCGGTACGCGATTTCGTCGCGCTTGCGTGGCGACGAACGGTCATCGATGTACAGCCTCTTTTGTATTCGACGGTCCAGCAGCGAACGCTCGTTTGTCGCCTGCGGTGGCGCCTGACGCGCTGGCTGGATGGATTCGGACACAGTCACCTGGTCGGCAGCCTGAACGGGTTGCGCTGGGCCGGGCAAGGGCTCCTGCCTGGCAACCTGGACGACTTTCGGTTGCGGTTCACGTCTGACCGGTTGTACCGATTCCGGTGCAGGCTCGCGCTCAAGCACCTGCATCAGGCCTGCCGTCTGCTCGCGCCCTGCTGCTTGCAACGGTCCAGGCACCGGAGCGCGCTCGGCCAACTGTGACGCTGGCTGGCGCTCGATCACACGCTTTCCGGGGCTTGCCGGGATCACAGCGGTTGTCGGCGACTCTCCGGTGATCCGCTCGATACCTGCCGTCAAGACCTGCGTGTGGGTCTTGGGAATCAGCAAACGTCCCGGCCCATCCGGGGTCTTTTTTCGCAGGAATGCCGGGTTGAGGCGTAACAACTGCGCCTCATCTACCCCGGTTGTGGCGGCGAGCTGAGTCAGGTCTACCGTGTGGTTGAGCTCAACCACATCGAAATACGGCATGTTGGCGACCGGCGTCAGTTGCACGCCGTAGGCGCCTGGATTGCGCACCACCAGCGAGAGTGCCAGCAGGCGCGGAACGTAATCCTGGGTTTCACGGGGTAGATTCAAATGCCAGTAGTCGACAGGCATGCCACGCCGACGGTTGGCGTCAATCGCTCGTGCAACCGTGCCCTCGCCTGCGTTATAGGCCGCCAGTGCCAACAGCCAGTCGTTATTGAACTGATCATGCAGGCGAGTCAGATAGTCCATCGCCGCCTTGCTTGACGCGACGACATCGCGGCGGGCGTCGTAGGTAGCACTCTGGTTCAAGTTGAACTGGCGACCGGTAGACGGGATGAACTGCCAGAGGCCCGCTGCGGCCGCCGGGGAGTTGGCCAAGGGATTGTAAGAGCTCTCGATCATGGGCAGCAGCGCCAGCTCCAATGGCATGTTGCGCTCATCGAGACGTTCGACAATGAAATGCAGGTAAGGCGTGGCACGCTTGCTGGCCCCGGTCAGGAAGCCGCGATTGTTCAGCAGCCAGTCACGCTGGCGAGCGATACGTTCATTAACGCCCTGCCCGTCCACCAGCCGGCATCGCTGCGCCACCCGTTGCCAAACGTCTTCACCGTTGTAGACGGGCAAATCGGAAACAGTCGTTACAGCTCGAGGGTCGGCCTGCGCGTCGTCAGACCTGTGCCCCAGCCCGGCGACCAGTCGCGGCAAGCGGTCAAGGCGCGACTGTGAGTCATCGACTGACTGACAGCCCACGCACAGCGCCCCCAGGGCCAGAACGGCGATCTGTACCGAACGCGCCAGCAAGCGAGGAGACGAAACGTGGAGGGCAACGGCGGCCATGTGCGGAATGTCCTGAACGTGTCCCCCTACGTGGCACGCCCGCCTTTCCAGTTCCTTGCAAGGCATATTTCGCTTGCGTACGCACGAGCCTGAAACGTTTCAGCCAGCTGTTTTTCTTTGGAACCGGTGCCTTTCCCATGCCACACAGGAACTGAAGGACTTTTCAAAGGGTTACACAATCGCCGTCGTCGGGCGGCAAAAGGAAAGGGAGATGCACCGTGCAGGTACCAACGGTCAACCGCGATACCGGAAACGTCATTGCGCCAGAAGCGACAGCAAGAGCCGACAACCCTTCAAATCTCCGGCAGCAAACCGAACAGCCGACCCAGCGCTCATCACATTCCCTAGGGAGCATGGGAAAACGGCTGCTGAAAAGTGTCGGCAAGGTTTTTCAGAAATCCAGGACACCCCGGCAGTCGGCAGCAAGGCCGCCCAGTACACAACCCAACTCAAGCTCAGCGCCGCGCTCCAGTCGCGAGGCCAGCAGAAACACCGCTCATGGCACTCGTTTGCCGGATAACCCGCCACAGCACAGCGATCATCTCCCCAAGTCCATTCTGCGCACCCGTACGAATAGGGCGAACGCTTCAGGAACGACGACGCATGAAATAGAAGAAGAATCGACGCGGACAGACACTGCCCCCCGTAACAATCGCCGTGTCACGTTCAATCTTCCGCAGGATCAGCTCACGCGTAGCGCTTCAGAACAACTATCCGCAGAGCCCATGACTGACGAAGAGGCGGTCGCCAGCGCTATGCGCGAACGCCGTACCCCCGGCGGCCGCCTGAAAGGCTCCGATGGTACACGCCAGTCAATGCAGCCTGTCGACACGAACGCGGCAAGCGGTTCCGGCACCAAAGCCGGCGATCCTGACGGGCCGCTCGCGCTGCGCAACCCCGGGCTGGAACATGGCACCAGCGGGCGCTCCGAGCTCAGGAGTGAGCAACTGATACGCAATGCGCGACCACAGCCCACTGTCAGGCTGAGTGCCGACGGCAAGCCGGATTTCTCTTCGTTCAAGACGCCCGGCATGGCCGCGCTGCTGGACGACATACTCGCCAAGCCCGGACAAACCTATCTGGCGCAGCAGAGTGAGCAAGGCGCGCAGGGCCACCAACTTCTGCAAGCCAACGGGCATCTGCTGCATCTGGCGCAGGGCGACAGCTCGCTGGCCGTCATCCGCAGCAGTGAGCCAACACTGCCGGTACCGGGCGGAAAACCTCCGCCGGTGAACATGCAGCGTGAAGAAAACCACATTCATCTCGACACCCTTGACGGGCGGCGCAGCCAGGAGTTGCCGGGCAAGGCACATATCGCTCACCTCACCGACGTCCATCAGACCACCAACGGCGACCGCCTGCGCGTGCACGAAGACCGGCTGTACCAGTTCGAACCGCTCCCCGCACGCTGGAAGCCGGTGGATGAAATCGAGAACATCGCTTTCAACCGCCTGATAACCGGAGGCAACGGCTCGGTCTACGCCAAAAGTGACGATGTGGTCGTCGATCTCTCCAGCCCGTTCATGCCACACGCCGAGTTCAACGACCTGAAGTCATTTTCGGTCGCACCTGACGATAGCGCGGCACTGCTCAGCGGCTCGGACGTGCAGACCGTCCTGCTGACCGACATGAGTCCGGTGATTGGTGGGCTGACCCCGAAAAAAACCAAAACCCTGGAACTCGACGGCGGTCAGGCACAAGCCGCCGAAGTCGCCCTGAGCAACGACAGGCTATTTATTGCCGACACGCAGGGCAGGCTTTACAGCACTGATCGCAGCGCCTTCGAAAGCAACGATGCAACGTTGCGCCTGATGCCCGAACGGGCCGGCTACAGGCTGGACGACCAACCAATGGGCGGCCACAACAGCGTCAGCGGATTCATCAGCGGCGATGACGGTCGCGTGCACGCACTGATCAGGAATCGTCAGGGCGAGGTGCACTCCCATGCGCTCGACGAGCAGGGTGCGAAGCTGGAAAGCGGCTGGAACCTGACCAATGCGCTGGTTCTGGACAACACACGCGGCCTGACGGTTATGCCTGCGCCCGTCGGGGCCGACCGCCTGCACCTCGACCGTGCAGGTCTGGTCGGTTTGAGCGCCGGTCGCATCCAGCGTTGGGACGCGACGCCGCAGTGCTGGAAAGACGCAGGCATCAAGGATGTCGATCGCTTGCAACGCGGAGCCGACAGCAACGCCTACGTGTTGAAAGGTGGCAAGTTGCTCAGGCTCGACGTGGCCCCTAAACACCCTAATGTCGCCTTCGACCACAATACGGCACTGGCCCAGATAGCGCGCTCGACCAAAGTGGCGATGGGCAAGGAAATCGCAGGGCTGGAGAATCGGGTCGTGACCGCTTTTGCCATGGTCAGCGACAAGCGCTTTGTCGCGCTCGATGATCAGAACAGGTTGACGGCCCATAGCAAGGACCACAAACCCATTGATCTGGATACGTCCGCAATTGACGGTGACATCAAGGAACTGGCACTGGACGAAAAGCACAACCTTTACGCGCTGAGCAGCACCGGCAAGCTGTATCGCATGCCGCGAGAGGCATGGCAGGCAACCCGATTCGGAGGCCAGCTGGCCGCTAAATGGACGCCTCTTGCAGCGCCTGACGGCCAACCGGTCAAAGCGCTGTACAGCAATGATGACAATCGCTTGAGCGTCCAGGTCGAGGACGCCGCCGGTCAAGGCCTGATGCAACTCAAAGAGGGGCAGTGGCAAGCGTTCGAACAGCGTCCCGTAGAAAAAAACGGCTTGAACGACGTTTACAACCGCATCACGCGCGCGCACAAGACCTGGCGGATTCCAGGCACCGGGTTGACAGCAAAGCTGGACATCAATGCATTCGGGCGCAGCGGCATGGAGAAAAGCAATCGCCCCACCGCCAGCGAGGCCATTCGCGCCAACGTTTACAAGCACACGCTGGAACCGCCTCGCTGGATGAAGAACGTCGGCAACAACATCCAGCATCGCTATCATGGTCGCGAGGGCCTGAAGGAGCTCTATAAGAAAGAGCTGATCGCGTTCAAACAACTCGAACTGATTCATGAAGCCGGCGGCGCACCCCCGACTCCGGGCAACGATCTGAAAGCGCGCATTGCGCGCCTGCAGCTTGGCCCTGAGGGCGCTGAGCTGGCAAAAGAACTCGAAGTCTTCCGCGACGAACTGGAAAAGCACGCCAGAACTGCGTTGGAGAACATTGGCAAGGACTACGGCAAGCTCAAAAACCTCAGGCAGAACGACGGTGTGCTCAACCAGCACAGCGCAGTGGCAAAGTCGTCAAAACGCACTCAGCTCGGCAAGAAGCTGGCTGAACTGGGGTCGATGCTCAACTTCAAAAGCTCCGGCCATGATTTCGTGAAAGAGCTGGATGACGCCCTGACGCAAGTCGCCCCATCCGCAGAAAATCCGACGGCCACAACGCTCAAGCGGCTGAAAGACAACGGAGTGAAGCTTTCTCACACCAAAACCGATATCGGTCTGGGACAGCGCCGCGATGCCAACGAAGATCACGGGCTGAGCAAGGCCCGTCTGGCGCTGGATCTGGTCACCCTGAAAGACCTCGGCGTGCTGATCAGCAAGGTTGAGCTGCTGACACGCAGCAGCGACCTGCCCAGGCTGCAAGCGGAATTGACCTCGTTACGCGATGTGACCTATGGCGAGAACCCGGTCAAGCAGGTCACCGACATGGGCTTTACCGATAACGCAGCACTGGAAGGCGCGTATGACGCAGTCAAGGCGTTCTCGAACGCGCTCAAGAAATCCGACCACGCGGTCAGCGTCAATATGCGCGCGGCAACCGGCAGCCAGGATCAGTCCGAACTGGCCGACACGCTCAAGGCCATGCTCAAAAACCTGGAGCATGGCGACGATGAAATCGGCGTGCAACGCAGTTACGGGCTGAACCTCACCAGCCCGTTCGCCGTATTGGCCGACAAGTCGACAGGCCCGTGGCCGACCGCCGGCGCTACCGGCAATCGCAACTACCTCTTCAGTGCCGAACGCTGCGAAGGTGGCGTGACCCTGTACCTGATGAGAGAAGCGGCCGGCAACATCAGCGGCGGCGTGGGCGGCGGCAAGGACTACTGGCCGGGGTTCTTCGACGACAACCACCCTGCCCGCAGCGTCGATATCGGCAACAACCGCAAGATGACCCCGAACTTCCGTCTTGGCGGAGACGTGACCGCAACCGCTGCCGCCAGCCAGCGTGCCGGGGTGATCTTCAATGTGGCGGACGACGAAATCGACGGGTTCGTCGACGATCTGTTCGAAGGCAAGCTCAACCCCTTGCAGCTGTTGAACAAGGTCAAGGACCACGAAACCTATGAAGCGCGCCGCTTCAATTTCGATATCACGACAGGCTTCAGCGCTGATATGCGCGTCGGCTTCGGTCTGTCGGAGGCCGACAGCGCGCCGCTTTCCGCAGTTGCGCGTCTGGGCGTGGCGGCGAATGTCACGGTCAACCTGCTGAGCTACACCGATTACTCCCTGACCCAGAAGAACGACAAGACAGAGCTGCGCGAAGGCGGCAAGAACCGGCCGCGCTTTTTCAACAGCCTGAACGTCGGCGGGCAGGCACGCGGGCAAATCAGTGGCACACATACCAACGCCACAGCGACACCCGCCTCCGCCTCCGCTGCCGGGCCGACGCCAGCGACGCAATCGGCAGCCAATAACCTGGGGGTCGCAGCGAACGTGACCATTGATGACAAAACCGTCAAACGGGTCAAGTTCCGCTTTAACGTAGCGACCCCGATGACCACCGAGAGCCTGGACAAACTATCGAAAAGTCTCGGTGCGGCCTTCAAGGATAAAGCCACGACCGCCCGCCTTGCAGACCTGAAGGATCCGCTGAACGCTCTTTACGCCGACATGAACCCTGAGCAGGCCATTCAGGCTCGACTTGACGGGCTCAAAGCGCTGTTTGCCGACAAACCGTCGCAGAACGACACGCAATACAAGGCGCTTCGAGACCTGAAACGGGCGGGCGTGCAACACGAAGCGTCGATCAACAATCACAGTGTGCTGGACAATGCCCGCTTCCAAACCAGCAAGACCAGCCTGTCCGGCCTGAGCAAGGAAAGCATCCTCACCAGAATCATGGGGTCGATACGCGAAGCCAGTGCGCCCGGCAACGCGGCCAGGGTCGCCGAGTACATGCGTCAGGACCCGACGCTCAGCGCCATGGTCAAGCAGCTTGAAAACAGCCAGGGCACCCTCGCCCGGGTACGCCTTGAACCGAAAGACTCGCTGATCGACGAGATCGACGAAGGCAGCCGCAGGGGTACGCTGACGCAGACCCAACTCTCCGGCCTTCTGGAAAATCGCAACAACATGAGGATCAGAAGGCTGGTGGTGTTCCATGCCCCACCGCAGACCGAGAATTTCACGTCACCCACGCCACTGATCAGCTACAACAGCGGGGCGTCGTTGAGCGTGAACAAGACCCTCGGGCGGATCAATTTCATCTATGGCGAAGATCAGGACAAACCCATTGGCTACACGTTCGACGGGGAGCTGTCGCGGCCCTCGGCGTCGCTGAAAGAGGCGGCAGGCGAGTTGAAACTGTCGGGCTTCGAAGTCAAAAGCTGATAGCTGAAACAACGCAAAAGCGCCGCATGGAAGCGACGCTTTTGCGTGCAACCCCGCCTGTTCAGGCGTGCAGAAATGCGCGGGCTTCGCGTGCCTGAGCAATAAAGCCACGCGTTACGTCGCAAAAGGCTGGCTCATCGAGCGAAACCAGCTCACGTTGCGCACACAGGCGCACATCGCCCTGATCGACGGCAAACCAGCAACCGTGCAAGCGGGCGACGTCGAAGTTCAGGCTCAACAAGTGCTGCAAATCGGCAGAGCGTTGAGGGCATCGCCCGACACGGCAATGAAAGATGACCATCTCACTGTGCTCGGGCAACTCGATGACGGCGGCTTCGTTGTCCTGGCCGTCATACAGCGCGCATACCCCGTTCTGCCAGGTAAGCGAAGTGCCAAGCTGGGCACCCAGCGCAGTGATGAAACGGGAAAACTCATGTTGCGAGGTATTCATCGTCATAGTCCTTTAAGAAAAGCCTGAGCTGACCAGGCATTGAGTGGCTGCCTGGCGTTGTCGGTTCCACAAAAAGGGGCCGCCAGGGACACAGCCCCCCGTGTGTTTATCAGCCTCTCGGTGCGCTGTGGGTCCACACCATTTTTTTGCTGGCGTGTGCGCACTGAGTCGGAGGGCAAGGCGTTTTGGTTCCTTGGCGCGAGTCGGCCTCTCCAGCCCGGTGCAGCGGAGTCATCGCCAGTCAACTCACACAAACGGGAACCCATCCCCCCGTGCTGCCACTCACTTCGGGCAACGCCAAGGCAGAGTCCTCATCGACCTATAGAACCCGACAAGGACGCGGCGATCAACGCCGGTAACTCCGGAAGACGACGCTGGTTCATATGTCCATCCCATCGAGGTAAAGCACCATGAGCATCGGTATCAACTCCTCCACCTCCTACCAACCCGCTTCAACCCAGCTGGACTTCTCGGCGCTGAGCGGCAAAAGCCCGCAGACCAATACGTTCAGCGAGGAGAGCACTGCACAGGCCGTCGACCCGAGTGCCCTGCTGTTCGACACTACCAGCCAGAAAGACGTCAGTTTCGGAAAACCCGACAATACGGTTCAAAGCCCCACCGACAGCAATGCTGCAACTGACCCTCAATCCAATGTCGTCAAGCTGCTCAGCGCGCTCGTCACATCGCTGCTGCAAATGCTCATGAACCTCAATAAAAAACAGGACACGGGTCAGGACGCCAACGAGTGGCAAGACCCGTTTCAGAACAATGGCGGACTCGGTACACCATCGACCGAAGGCGGTGGCGGTGGTACTGAGGCGGCTTCAGGCGGGGACGACGGCGGAGGCGGTACTGAGGCGACTTCAGGCGGTGACGGCGGCGGTACAACAGCGGCGTCGGGTGGTGGCGATGGTGGCGGTACATCCCCGGCCACTGAAGGTGACGGCGGCGGCAGCTATGCGTCGACTGGCGCAGACGGCAGCGGCACGCCTTCGACCGACAACGGAAGCGACAGCGGTGATGGCGTAACACCTCAAGTCACCCCGCAACTGGCCAATCCCGGCCGCAACTCGGGCAACGGAACGGTTTCGGATACAACGGGCTCTCTTGAGCAATCCGGCGAAGTCAATGTCGTGAGAGACACCATCAAAGTCGGTCCTGACCAGGTGTATGACGGCCACGGTGCAACCTTTACCGCCGACAAGTCGATGGGCACCGGCGACCAGGACGAACATCAGAAGCCCCTGTTCGAACTGGCCGAAGGCGCTGTACTGAAAAACGTGAACCTGGGCGAGAACGAAGCCGACGGCATCCACGTGAATGCCAAAAACTCGGAGCAAGTCACCATTGATAACGTGCACGCCCAGAACGTCGGTGAAGACATGATCACGGTCAAGGGCGAAGGAGGCGCAAAGGTCACCAACCTGAACATCACTAACAGCAGCGCCAACGGTGCCGATGACAAGGTCATTCAGCTCAACGCCGATACCCACCTGAAAGTCGACGGTTTCAAGGCCACCGATTTCGGTACGCTGGTCCGCACCAATGGTGGCAAGCAGTTTGATGACATGAGTGTCGAGCTCAATGGCGTGGACGCGACCCATGGCAAGTTCGCCCTCGTCAAAAGCGACAGTGACGATCTGAAACTGGCCACTGGCGACATCGCCATGACCGACGTCAAGCACGCCTATGACAAGACCAAGGCGTCTACCCAGCACACCGAGCTCTGATACGACGCATACATGAGGAACAAGCAAAGGGGCGCATTCCGTAGAGGGCGCCCCTTTCCTTTACCGGCTATGATTGGAGACGCTTATGAGCGCCCTGGCTGGAACGGCACCGCGCTCGGTGAACCCGCTGCAATGCCACCCTCTTCGATGTCCGGCTCACGAGCATTGCGACGACGTAATGTGTCACGCAAGGATGCCCCGGTCGCAGTAATCGCTTCGCCACTCGCGTCAATGCCCGCCTTGGCCAGCTTGACGGTCTGGTCGGCTACATAGCTGGTCGAACTCGACGCCGCCGATTTAACCGTATCCTGCAAGAACGACTCGGCTTTTTTTACTGCGGGATCGGTTGCGACCGCTGCGGTGGTCCAGGCCGCAAAAACGCCTGCCGAGCCGGCCATATTGGTCAGTTGGCTGACCGCCGCCTTGGTGGCCGGGTCAGTGATATTTTTGGTCGCCATCTCCTGTAATTTGCCCACGCCGGCAAAGCCGCCTGCCAGGGCCAACCCGTTTTGCGCAAGACCGGTGGCCGACACCAGGCTTCTCACTGCTTTCAGGCCGTCGGTGGCGACGTCCAGCGGCAGACCCGCCAACCGCTTGCCGGCGTTCAGCGCCGCGCCGGCGTAGCTGGCTGACTTGATCGCATTGTAGGCATCGAGCCAGTCGGTTTCTTCACTCAAGTCTGCCTTGGGTTGCTTGTCCTTGATGCCGAGCACGAATGCACCGCCGCGCAAGTGATCACGCGCCTGCACACTGAGCATCCGATTGCCGAACCCCGCGTTGGCCACCAGGCCGCCTGCCGCCGACACGCTGATGTCGACCGCACCCTGCACGGCGGGTCTGGATCCCAGTGCTGGCGACAGTACGGTACGCACCGCATTACGCGCGCTGTAAGTCTGAACGGCAATGCCCAGATCGACCGCCTGACGCATGACACCCGGCGAATGACGCTTCACGGAAGCAGCCATCGCATCATGCAGTTTCTCAGGCGAGGTGCTCAGGTAGTGCAGGTTGCCCGTGGCGCGATTCATGACCGTGGTGCCGACCTGATCCATGATCCCGGACAGCGCTCCGGACACAAATGGCGTCAGGGGTTTGAGCGGCGTCGGCAGCCAGTCGCCCTTGTTGATGGCAGGCTGCATGTATTGCAGCACTGACGCAGCGGCAAACGGCGTGGCGCGCAGCGCGGTCGAAGCGGTGGTTGCCATCCTGTCGAACTTCTCCGCCTTGGCGAAGGTGTCGGCAATGGTGGCAGGCGTATCCCCCTCGTCCAGCAAACGTCTGGCGCGAGAGTCGATAATGTTGTCGATCTGCTCGTTGTGCGCACGAACGGCATCCTGGTCGACGGTCGACTCACTCAACGGCAGTTTGTGCGCAGCGAACACATGATCTTTCAGGTAATCGGTAATGGAATCCAACATGGTCTGCTCGGCAGGGCTGAGCTCGCGTACGGAACTGGAGGCCAATGATTGCGATGCGGAATAAAAGCGCTCCAGCTCGATGCTGGGCTGCGGGCTGCCGTTTCGGTTGATGTGCATTGAAACTCCCTCTCTATTGCGTAAGTTGCGTAGCAACGCGACGAGACGGGTCTGGCCGGACGACTGGCCTGCGAACAGGCAAGGCAATGGGGCGTCGGTCCGAGAGTGGTAACAATTGCAAACGTCCGGGAGCCCGTCAGCGAAGAAGACCGACAAGGCTGTGTGGTCGCAAGGGTGCCGGGGGTTCCAGCTGTTGAAATGGTCAAGACAGGCGTAACTGTTTCGCCACCATGGAGAATTAAGCGAGCTTTAAGCCTCGGTCAGTAAGTTTGCAGCGTGGTGTGTTGATTGACCGCGCCAAACCCCTTCCAACCCAGCAAAGGAGTGCCGCAATGCCTGGTCCTTTTGAAAAAAAATGGCGGTGCATCAGCAGAACGGTCACCTACGTTGGCTGGTCACTGTTCTGGCTTCTGCTCTGGGACGTGGCCGTGACCATGGACTTCATGTTGATCCAGGGTGCGGGGATAGATCTCCCCCTGATGCCGCTTACGTTGTTGTGCTCGGCGCTTATCGTGCTGATCAGCTTCCGCAATTCCAGCGCCTACAACCGCTGGTGGGAAGCACGCACGTTATGGGGCGCGATGGTCAACAGCTCGCGCAGCTATGGCCGCCAGGTACTGACCTTGATTGAAGGCAATGCCAACGAGCGTGGCAACCCGGTGAAAGAAGTATTGTTCAATCGTCACGTGGCTTACCTGCGGGTACTGCGCGCTCATTTGAAAGGCGATGTCAGCACAGCAAAACTCGAAGGGCTGTTACCGGTTTCCGAGATTCAGCGCGCAAAGGAGAGCAATAACTTTCCCAATGACATCCTCAATGGCTCGGCGGCCATGATCTCCGAAGAATTTGCCGAAGGGCGAATCGACAGCATCCGTCTGGCGCGACTGGAGTCGACCATGGTCGAACTGTCCAACTGCCAGGGCGGCATGGAGCGTATCGCCAATACGCCGCTGCCTTACCCGTATGTCTATTTCCCCAGACTGTTCAGCACGCTGTTCTGCATCATCATGCCGCTGAGCATGGTGACCACTCTGGGCTGGTTCACCCCGGCGATATCCACGGTGGTCGGCTGCATGCTGCTGGCAATGGACCGCATCGGCACTGACCTGCAAGCTCCGTTCGGCGCCAGCCAGCACCGGATCCGCATGGAAGACCTGTGCAACACCATCGAAAAGAACCTGCGCTCGATGTTTGACGCACCGGCAAGGCAAAGTCTGGTGATTGAAGCGCAAGACCAGCAGGACAGCGCCTGGCAACCGCATCGGCTGGTCGTTTAGAAGCGCTTGGCTGGCGTGCCGATATTCAACGTTGGCACGCCACCCGGGACATTGAGCATCCCATTGCCAGACCACAGGCAGCACGGTTCAAAACACAAATCCCTGCCCCAGTTCGCCTTCCATCCATTCAAGAAATCGCCTGACTCTGGGGAAGCTGGAGTGCGCCTTGGGGAATACCAGATGGTGCGCAGCGACCGGTGCAGTCAGGGCTTGAGGGGCAACTTCGATCAGCTCGCCCGTGGCCAGGTATTTTTGCGCCAGCAACGTACTTTCCAGCGCAAACCCCAGCCCGTGGCTGGCCGCTTCGAGTGTCATGTATGAGCGGTCGAAACTCAGCGCGTAGGGTTTTTCCGGGCGAGCCAGGCCATGCCGGGCAAACCATTCAGGCCACTTCAGCAGTGTGGCCTCGGACAGAATCAATTCGCGGTCGAGCAAGCAAGCGGCGCTCTCCACCGGACGGCGCGCCAACAGCTGCGGAGACGCCAGCACAGCGAATTTCTCATCACGCAAGGTGCGCACTTCATAACTCGGCCAGTTCGGCCTGCCATGCCGGATATCGACGTCGATCTTGTCCCTGCTGAAATGCAGCGACTCGTAAGAACACGACAGGTTGATCTGAATGTCCGGGTGGCTTACCCGAAAGGCTTCCAGCCTCGGCATCAGCCACAGCAGCCCGAAACTGGGCGCAGAATGCAGACGCAGGCAATCGAGGCTGACATCGCTGGTGGCACGCTCGGTGGCGACGGCGAGGCTGTGCAGCACTCCAGAGACATCTTTCAGATACTGCTCACCCACCGGCGTAAGGGTCACACCACGCGCGGCCCGAACGAACAGCTGGCGACCAATCAAGGCCTCCAGACGAGCCAGTTGGTGGCTGACTGCCGACGGCGTCAGGTCCAGCACTTCGGCGGCTCTGGCCAAATTGCCAAAACGCGCCGTCTGCTCGAAGGCCTGAAGCGCTTTCAGCGGTGGCAGGCTCAGAGGTGCCTCGTCATCAGGCCGCATGGATGCTCCGCTGTGTCCGATTATTTGAATTTCGTTCATTCAACCACTCACCTGCCGAATTGACGAGAGGTGAATTTTTTTCAGCATCCAGTGATTTTTGCGGCATTGCTCAGGACCGACACCGGGAACACTCTGAAGTCATCGATCACCCGAATCGAACCCATAACAATAATCAGAGGTAACCCTCATGCTTCTTCAAGGCAAAATTGCAGTGATCACCGGTGCGGCATCGGCGCGCGGTATCGGTCGCGCAACTGCGATCACCTTCGCCAACCATGGCGCACGTGTGGTGATCATCGATCTCGACGAGTCCGCAGCACGCGATGCCGCCGCCGCACTGGGCGAAGGTCATCTGGGCCTGGCAGCCAACGTCGCCGACGAACACCAGGTTCACGAGGCCGTCAGCAAAATCATCGCGCACTACGGTCGCATTGACATCCTGGTGAATAACGCCGGTATCACACAGCCCATCAAGACCCTGGACATCCGCCCTGCCGATTACGACAAGGTGCTCGACGTCAGCCTGCGCGGCACCTTGCTCATGTCGCAAGCGGTGATCCCGACCATGCGTGCCCAGTCCTCGGGCAGTATCGTGTGTATGTCTTCGGTTTCCGCCCAGCGCGGCGGCGGCATTTTCGGCGGGCCTCATTACAGCGCCGCGAAAGCCGGCGTGCTGGGACTTGGCAAAGCAATGGCGCGGGAATTCGGACCCGATCAGGTGCGTGTCAACTCCATCGCCCCCGGCCTGATCCATACCGATATCACCGGCGGCCTGATGCAGGACGAGCGACGCCACGCGATCATCGATGGCATCCCGCTGGGTCGTCTGGGCGCGGCGCAGGACGTGGCCAATGCTGCGCTGTTTCTGGCCAGCGACCTGTCGTCCTACCTCACCGGTATAACGCTGGATGTGAACGGCGGCATGCTGATTCACTGACCGCGAGTGGACGGGCTGGCAAACAGCCTGTGTTTGTTCTGGATCGACGATACGCCAGGCGGTTGCCTGGCGATCTATAAAAACAAGAGATCAGACCATCATGATAACCACCATGACCCTCGACGCGGTGTCGACCACGCGCGCCAATGCCTACCGCAAGACCGCCTGGCGACTGATGCCGTTCCTGATGCTGTGCTACCTGTGCGCGTACCTGGACCGGGTCAATGTCGGCTTCGCCAAGCTGCAGATGATGAACGACCTGGCCTTCAGCGAAACCGTCTACGGGCTGGGTGCAGGCATGTTTTTCATCGGTTATTTCCTCTGTGAGGTGCCCAGCAACCTGATCCTTCACCGGGTCGGTGCCAGACGCTGGATCGCCCGCATCATGATCTCCTGGGGGATCATTTCCGCGCTCTTCGCCTTTGTCGAAACTGCCTGGCAGTTCTACGCCCTGCGCTTTCTGCTCGGGGTGGCGGAAGCCGGTCTGGCACCCGGTCTGCTGCTGTACCTGACGTACTGGTTCCCCTCTTATCGCCGCGCGCGCATGACCGTGCTGTGGTTCATCGCCATCCCGCTGTCCGGGATGATCGGCGGCCCGCTGTCGGGCTACATCATGACCCGCTTCGCAGGCGTTCATGGCTGGGCCGGCTGGCAATGGATGTTCGTCCTCGAAGCGATCCCGACGGTGATCGTCGGCTTGCTGGTACTCAGCTATCTGAAGGATGGCGTGCATCAGGCGACATGGTTGTCCGCTGAAGAAAAGGAACTGGTCAACAAAGAGCTGCAAGAGGACAACAACCAGAAAGTGGTACACGCGTCGGTAGGCGCCTTCATTCGCGACAAGCGTCTATGGCTGCTGGCGTGCATCTACTTCTGCGTGGTGATGGGCCAGTACGCGATCACCTTCTGGCTGCCGACGCTGATTCGCAATGCGGGCGTTTCAGACCCGCTGCATATCGGTCTGATGACCAGCCTTCCCTACCTGTGCGCAATCGTCGTGATGCTGTTGATGGGGCGCAGCGGCGACAAGCATCGAGAACGCCGCTGGCACCTGGTCGGCCCGATGATCGCAGGCGCGCTCGGGCTGAGTCTGGCGGCGCTGTTCGGCGGCAATCTGCTGCTGTCGGTGCTCAGCCTGTGCCTCGCTGCAGCGGGCATTCTCTCGGCATCATCAATGTTCTGGATGCTGCCCACCACCCTGCTGGGCGGGGTATCGGCGGCCGCCGGGATCGCCGGAATCAACAGCTTCGCCAATCTCGCCGGCTTCTGTTCGCCCTATCTGATCGGCTGGATCACCACCACGACCGGCTCAAGCGCCATCGGTATGTACCTGATTACCGGCGTGCTGTTCATCGGCGCGTATCTGGTACTGCGCATCCCTGCCGCCTCGGTCAATCGTTGAGTCAACGGAGTAATCACCATGACAGCCACTACTTTATCTGCGCCTTCCACCTCGCTGGCGCAGCGCGCTCATAACATTCGCCGGCACGCATTACGCATGGGCCAGGTTCAGGGCCAGGGTTATGTCGGACAGGCGCTGGGCGCTGCGGACCTGCTCGCCGTGTCCTATTTTCACTCGCTGAACTATCGCCCTGAAGACCCTGAATGGGAACAGCGCGACCGCTTTTATCTGTCGATCGGTCACTACGCCATTGCGCTGTACGCGGCGTTGATCGAGGCGGAAATCATTCCGCTCGATGAGCTGGAAACCTACGGCTCCGACGACAGCCGATTGCCCATGTCCGGCATGGCCACCTACACCCCCGGCATGGAAATCACCGGTGGCTCACTGGGTCATGGGCTGGGCATTGCGGTGGGGGCCTGCCTGGGCTTGAAGCGCAAGAACTCCAGTGCCTTCGTCTACAACCTGCTGTCGGACGGCGAGCTGAACGAAGGCTCCACCTGGGAAGCGGCGATGTCCGCCGCGCACTGGAAGCTGGACAACCTGATCGCGATCATCGATGTGAACAACCAGCAGGCCGATGGCCACTCCAGTGAAGTACTGGCGTTTGAACCCATTGTCGATCGCTGGCAGGCGTTCGGCTGGTTTAGCCAACGGGTCGACGGCAACGATCTGGACGCGCTCGTCGCAGCTTTCGACAACGCGCGCCAGCACGCCGGTACGCAGCCCAGGGTCATCATCTGCGACACAAAAATGGGCAAGGGCGTGGCGTTTCTGGAAACCCGTGAAAAGACCCACTTCATCCGTGTGGATGAGCATGAATGGGACGTCGCACTGAATAACCTCGACGAGGGGAAGACCGTATGAGCTCTGCCAATCACACACCGGCTCCGTCCGGCGCCACGAAGAAAAAACTGACCACCTCGGCGATGATCGCGTCTATCGCGTCCGAGGGTCAGGCCACTCGCCCGGCTCCGTTCGGCCATGCATTGGCGGCGCTCGCTGAGCAACGTCAGGACATCGTCGGACTGTCGGCTGACCTGTCGAAATACACAGACCTGCACATCTTCGCCAAGGCGCATCCCGAACGTTTCTATCAAATGGGCATGGCCGAACAGTTGCTGATGAGCGCAGCGGCCGGCATGGCCAGGGAGGGTTTTGTACCGTTTGCGACCACTTATGCGGTATTCGCCTCCCGACGCGCGTATGACTTCATTTGTATGGCGATTGCCGAAGACAACCTCAATGTCAAAATCGTCTGCGGCCTGCCGGGCCTGACCACCGGTTACGGTCCCAGCCATCAGGCCACCGACGACCTGGCGATCTTTCGCGCCATGCCCAATCTGATGATCGTCGACCCCTGTGATGCACTGGAAATCGAACAGGCGGTTCCGGCAATCGCAGCGCATCAAGGCCCGGTTTACATGCGCCTGCTGCGCGGTAACGTACCCTTGGTGCTGGACGAGTACGGCTACACGTTCGAGATCGGCAAAGCCAAGACACTGCGCACTGGCAACGACGTGCTGATCATTGCCACCGGCCTGATGACCATGCGTGCACTGGAAGCGGCCAAGCAGCTGCAGGCTGACGGTATCGACGTGGCAGTGCTGCACGTCCCCACCATCAAACCGCTGGACGAGCAGACCATACTCGCTGAAGCCAGAAAACCGGGCCGGCTGGTGGTGACGGCCGAAAACCATTCGGTCATTGGCGGGCTGGGCGAGGCAGTGGCGACGGTGCTGCTGCGCAATGGCGTGACGCCCACGTTCAGGCAGATCGCCCTGCCGGACGCTTTTCTCGACGCTGGCGCGCTGCCTACACTGCATGACCGTTATGGCATTTCCACGCCCGCCGTCTGTACGCAGATCAAGGCGTGGCTTTAAGCACTGGCAGGCGCAGGGGCTGATCTCCCTGCGCCTCGGGAGCACGTATTGAACGCCAATGAATTACTGGACCCGGCCTATCGTTGGTTCATGGACGAGCCGTCGAGCAACTGGACGCTGCACACCCTTGCCGACATCAGGGCTCGCGTCAGCGCCACCTGGGCCACCGCCGCCACAGCGCGCGGCGAGCAACACTGGACCTCCTCCGATCCGGACAATGGCATCAGGCTATGTCTTTATCGCCCGGACCTTTCACACCCTCACACCGACCTCCCGGTCATTTTGTATATCCATGGCGGCGGCTTTGTACTGGGCAGCCCGGAGATGGCCGATGATGACCTGGCCAAGCTGGCCGTCGAGCTCCAGGCAATCGTCATTGCCGTCGATTACCGGCTTGCCCCCGAGCATCCGTTCCCGATCCCGCTGGAGGACTGTTACGCAGCGCTGGAATGGATATTCTGCAACGGAGCGGCGCAGGGCATGAACACCAGCAATCTGGTGATCATGGGCCACAGCGCCGGCGGCGGGCTTGCTGCCGCGCTCGCCCTGCTGGCAAGAGACAGAGGTCTGCGGACCATCGCCGGCCTGGTGCTGATCTACCCGATGCTGGATCACCGCACAGGCACACCCGACGCTCCGCCAGCCAACCCGACTACCGGCACTTTCAGCTGGTCGCGTCAGGCCAATCATTTTTGCTGGGAATGCCTGCGCGGTGCCTACGCAGTGGACGATGATCGCAAGGCCCTGTTCTCCCCCGCACTGGCCACCGACCTGAGCGATCTACCGCCCACTTTCATCTGCGTCGGCGCACTCGATCTGTTTCTGGAAGAGGACCTGTCATTCGGGCTGGCCCTGTCGCGCTCGGGGGTGCCGGTGGAATTGCATGTCTACCCAGGCGTGCCGCATATGTTCGATCAGTTGCCGGGGGAGCAGACCACGCAGGCTACGCAAGATATTGCCCGCGCCATGCGCAGGATGATCGCCGCCGGGTTATGCGACTAGAATGACGCACATGTTGCATCAATTCGGAAACAAGGGAATGTATGTTCAAGCAATGCCTGTTACTCGCTACGGCCATCTCACTGAGCGGCTGTTGGAGCCTGATGTATCACCTCGATGGTGAACGTTGCGTCTATCCCGGCACACGACACGGCTGGGCATGGGGTACTAAAGATGTGACATCGACCTGGCCATGGCTGATAGACGTGCCGTTCTCTCTGGCGCTGGATACGCTGTTTTTGCCCTACGACCTCACCGCTTTCCTGCCGGAAAACCTTGGCGGTGATGATCGCGAGTGCCATTTCAATGATGGGCTGAATGTGCTTGGTTGACAGGCACCCATAGAGTAAGGACACGTTGATGCTCGCCACCAGACTTCACCTCCTGTGCGGCAAGATCGCATCCGGTAAATCGACACTGGCAAAATCAATCGCGACCGAACATTCAGCGATCCTGCTGAGTGAAGATCAATGGCTCTCTCGGCTCTACCCTGACGAGATCACATCAGTGGCGGACTACGTGCGCCTGGCCCATCGGATTCGCGACATCATCGGCCCTCTGGTTATCGACATGCTGAATTCGGGCATGTGCGTGGTTCTGGATTTCCCTGCCAATACGCTCGCCGACCGCCAGTGGCTTCGCAGCCTGGCTGATGACGCGCAGGTCAAGCATCGACTGCACTATCTTGATGTGGAGGACGATATTTGCCTTGCCAGACTGCATGCCCGCAACGAAAGAGCCGAGCATGACTTTGCGGCTACAGATGCGCAGTTCAGGCTCATCACCCGCTACTTCCAGATTCCACACACTGACGAGGGGCTGGATATTCTGGTTCACGGCCTGTAACTCACCGCCTGTAACTCACCAAAGGGTGCGTGGCGATGTCCTTCCGGCACTCTGATTTCTGAGGTTCCTGCAACAGGCACCCTGCGTAACCGGTCGGCGAAAACCGGAACAAACGGATGCCTTCACGCCACCACCCAACGATGCCTGCCATATGAACCTTCGGCCGATATGGCGCTCACTTTATAGGTTGCCTTGTCTCATTGCCGAAAGGAATTCGCATGCTTTCGACCTCACCAGCGCCCCCTCTTGCCAGCCCTGTCGAGCGTGAGCTCAGTCTACGCGCGGTCATTACCGGGGTCGTACTCGGTATCCTGTTGACGCCTTCCAATGTGTACGCCGGGTTGAAGATCGGCTGGTCGTTCAACATGTCGATCATTGCGTTGTTGATCGGTTATGCGATCTGGCAAGGGCTGTCAAAGCGCTCGTCCGCGCAGCTGCCGTGGACGCTGCATGAGAGCAACATCAATCAGACTGTCGCCTCCGCCGCTGCGTCTATCATTTCAGGCGGGCTGGTCGCGCCGATTCCGGCTTATACCTTGCTGACCGGCCAGCAACTGGATGCCATCCCGATGATCGCCTGGGTCTTCTCGGTGAGCTTTCTGGGGATCTGGATTGCCTGGTATTTGCGGCCGTCACTGCTCAATGACACATCGCTGAAATTTCCCGAGGGCATGGCCACTCTGGAAACCCTCCTGCACATCTACAATCATGGCCGTGAAGCTGCGACGCGCCTCAAGGTGCTGCTCAGTACTGCGTTGCTGTCGGCGCTGGCCAAGTGGGTCGACACGTTCGTGTGGGCGTTCCCGCGCTGGTCGCCGAGCGCTCAGTTGGAGCGCCTGACCTTTACCGCTGACCCTTCGCTGCTGCTGGTGGGGTTCGGGGCGATTATCGGTATTCGCGTCGGCTTGACCCTGCTGATCGGAGCCTTGCTAGCCTGGGGTGGCCTGGCGCCGTGGCTGCTGGAACAGGGGCTGGTGACGCTACCGGCCGACAGCAGCGGCCCGCAGTTCGCCGCGCTGGTGGAATGGTTGCTGTGGCCGGGCGTTAGCCTGATGGTCTGTTCGACGCTGGCCTCATTGGCCATCCGCCTGTGGACACTGCACGCTTCTACCAAAGCCAGCGGCGGAACACCCTGGTCAATGCCCAAGCCCGGGCCGGCCGCCGGTTTTGCGCTGGCGATCCTGCTGGTCGTCAGCCTGCAGGCGCTGTTGTTCGGTATCAACCTGTGGATGGCCCTACTGACCATTCCTCTGGCGATCTGCCTGGCAGCCGTGGCGGCGCGCGTGGTCGGTGCCACGGGTATTCCGCCCATCGGCGCAATCGGGCAGTTATCGCAACTGAGCTTCGGCATCGTCGCGCCGGGTCAGGTGCCGATCAACCTGATGAGCGCCAACACGGCCGGCGGTTCAGCCGGGCAATGCACCGATTTGATGAACGACTTCAAGGTAGGCCGGGCGATTGGCGCCACGCCGCGCAAACAGTTGATTGCCCAGACCCTGGGGATTTTCGTCGGCAGTATCGTCGGGGTCCTGGCCTATATGGCGCTGATCCCGGACCCGCAATCGATGCTGCTCACCGAAGAGTGGCCAGCCCCGGCAGTGGCGACCTGGAAAGCGGTGGCGCAGACGCTGACGCACGGTCTGGACTCGCTGTCGGCGAGCATCCGCTGGGCAATTTTCATCGGTGGTCTGGCCGGTTTGCTGCTGGGCATCCTCGACAGCACACTGCCCGCGCACCGCGCCCGGTACCTGCCCAGCGCCGCAGCACTGGGCCTGGCCTTCGTACTACCCGCCTCGGTGTCGTTGATGATGGCGCTCGGTGCAGTGCTCACCTGGCTGGTGAACTGTCGCTGGCCATCGCTTACCGAACGCTTCGCCATCACCGCAGCGGCTGGCCTGATTGCCGGCGAGAGCATTACCGGCGTCGGTGCGTCGTTGTGGCAGATGGTTCAGAACGGCGGGTAGTTGCATGCATGGCGCGACAGGCAAACTGCTATGATTCGCACCTGTGCAAGCGAGTTGAAGAACATGAATCGTCGCAAGAAAATCCAGCAGTTGCTCAAGGCCCATGCCAAAAAGGCCAGCGCCAAACTGGCCCCGCAGAGCAAGGAAAAATACATCAGCAAGGCCGACCGCGTGAAGCTGGCGGCCGAAGCGGATCAGGACTCCAACAGCCCGTCTGAAGGCTGACCCACCACGTAAGCGCCATCGTGCGACGCAGAGCGTCGGGAACTGCATTCCCACGGGAGCGTAGGGAACGATCAGCCCGAATATCAGGCACGGCGGTTACTTGGCGAAAGAATATTCCCCGCCCTGCTCCAAAGCCTTGCGGTACGCAGGTCTGCCCTGCAGTCTTTCAACCCACGCGGTCACGTTCGGGTACGGCTGCAGCATTGCCTGGGCCTTGGCGAACTCGCCGATGAAGCTCATCTGAATGTCCGCACCACTTAGCTCGTCGCCAAGCAGATACGGAGTCAGCCCCAAGGCCTCGTTCAGATAGCCCAGGTAGTTGGCCAGTTCCGACTGGATACGCGGATGCAGTGGCGCACCTGCGTCACCCAGACGCCCAACGTACAGGTTGAGCATCAGCGGCAGAATCGCCGAGCCTTCCGCGAAGTGCAGCCATTGCACGTATTCGTCGTAGGTTGCGCTGGCAGGGTCCGGCTGCAGACGACCGTCGCCATGGCGGCGAATCAGGTAGTCGACAATGGCACCGGACTCGATGACCACATGCGGGCCATCTTCGATGACAGGTGATTTGCCCAGCGGATGCACCGCCTTGAGCTCGGGTGGCGCAAGGTTGGTTTTCGGGTCGCGTTGATAACGTTTGATTTCGTAGGGCAGGTCGAGCTCTTCGAGCAGCCACAGAATACGCTGCGAACGTGAGTTGTTCAGGTGATGGACAGTGATCATGTCGGGCTCCGCCGGGTGAGAGTGTCTAAAAAAGACTGCGCTACCACCCCGGAGTGCCCTGAAATGATTTTACTTCGATGAACGTACTGGAATCGTTCAGGTAGCTCTATCACTCGAAACGCTCGCCGCTTCGCCACGAAGCTCGCGCTCCACTGCCGCTTTATCAATGATCGACCAGACGCCGACGATCTTGCCGTCGCCAAAGGTGTAGAACACGTTTTCGCTGAAGGCAATGCGCTCGCCAAGCGCCTCCAGCCCGAGAAAACGGCCTTGCGGAGAGCAGTTGAAGAGCAGACGGGCGGCAACCTGTGGTGCTTCGACCACCAGCAGGTCGATATTGAAACGCAGGTCGGGGATGATCCTGACGTCATTTTCCAGCATCGCCCGGTAACCGGCCAGACTGATCCGCTCGCCGTTGTAGTGCACGCCGTCGTCGACGAAATTGCCCAAGTCCTGCCAGCGACGATCATTGAGGCAGGCGATGTAGGCACGGTACTGCTCAGCCAGGTTCATATGGCGCCCTCCTTTTCAAACGATACCGACGCAGCCTCGTTGAAAAGGCTGCACACAATTGCGGCCTTACTGTAGCGCTTATGAGCGGCGCAGAGAGTGAGTAATGACAGCAGCGTATGTGCCAGATAAAAACGGCTTGTAAATCAATGAAAAGCATCTTTTACCAGTCAAAAAAACTGAATTTCATTGACAGCAAAAGGGGAAAACAGGGGCGTTATGACAAGCAAAAGTTAATCGTTTCAGCAGTCTCACGCTCAAGGCTTTCGCCAGGAAAACAATCCTGAGCGGGTTTGTAGGGAACTAGCACGGCCGACACCGCCCTAAGCGTGACATCCACGTACTGGCGCAACGCTGGTTTCAAGCCAAGGACTTCAGATTCATGTCTTCTAGTAGCACCTCAGCAGCGGCGGGTCAGCAAGGCCGGCAACGCGCTGCATCGAATCGACTCATCTTTATCTCTGTGCTTGTGGCGACCATGGGCGCGCTGGCGTTCGGGTATGACACTGGCATCATCGCCGGTGCCCTGCCGTTCATGACCCTGCCCGCCGATCAGGGAGGCCTGGGTCTGGATGCGTACAGCGAAGGGATGGTCACCGCGTCACTGATTGTCGGCGCCGCGTTCGGCTCGCTTGCCAGCGGCTATATCTCCGACCGCTTCGGACGCCGCCTCACATTACGCCTGCTGTCAGTGCTGTTTATCGCCGGCGCACTGGGCACCGCCATTGCGCCGTCGATTCCGTTCATGATTGCAGCGCGCTTCGTGCTGGGTATCGCAGTGGGCGGCGGCTCTGCCACAGTGCCGGTGTTCATCGCCGAGATCGCAGGCCCGTCACGGCGTGCGCGGCTGGTCAGCCGTAACGAATTGATGATCGTCAGCGGCCAGTTACTCGCCTATGTGCTGAGTGCGGTCATGGCGGCCTTGCTGCATACACCGGGGATCTGGCGTTACATGCTGGCCGTCGCCATGGTGCCAGGCGTGTTGCTGCTGGTTGGTACGTTCTTCGTACCTGCGTCGCCGCGCTGGCTGGCCTCCAAAGGGCGTTTCGACGAAGCGCAGGATGTGCTGGAGCAACTGCGCCCCAGCACACAGGACGCGCAGCGTGAAATCGACGAGATGAAAGCGCAGGACGAAGAAGCTCGCCATCGTCCCAAAGCAAGAGAATTGCTGCGTCAGCGCTGGGTCATCAAGTTGTTGCTGATCGGTGTAGGTCTGGGCTTTACCGCGCAGTTCACCGGGGTGAACGCGTTCATGTACTATACGCCGATCATTCTCAAGAACACCGGGATGGGCACCAACGCTGCGCTGACCGCGACGATCGGCAACGGCGTGGTGTCAGTCATCGCAACCTTGCTGGGCATCTGGGCCATCGGCCGCTACGGGCGTCGGCATTTGCTGATGACCGGCCTGGTCATCGTCATTCTGATGCAGGCAGCGCTCGGTTGCGTGTTGCAGTTCATGCCGCAGAACATGACCCAGAGCTACACCGCCCTCGCCTGCATTCTGGTGTTTCTGCTGTTCATGCAGATGTGCATCTCGCCGGTCTACTGGCTGCTGATGTCAGAACTGTTCCCCATGCAGGTGCGCGGCTTGCTGACCGGCACAGCGGTATCGATGCAGTGGTTGTTCAACGCATCGGTAGCGTTCACATTCCCGATTGCAGTCGATACCATCGGCAACCCGACGTTCTTCATCTTCGCCGCCATCAACATTGGCTCGTTGATTTTCGTGTTCCTGTGCCTGCCGGAAACCAAGGGCAAGTCGCTGGAGCAGATCGAAAAGCATTTGAAGAAGGAGCTGTAGCGGCGACCGGATGAGGTCGTCAACGGCCTCATCCACCCTCCAGGCAGATCAGCGCACCAGCATCGAAGCTGCCGCCGCTACCATGATTGCCGCCGCACCGCGAAACAGTTTTCTTTGCGCACTCTCACTCGACAGCAAATGTCGAATGCGCAAGGCGGCAAATATGAACACGGCCCCGACCGCCAGCAGTACCAGCACCGTCAGTGGCACCAGAACCAGCCCCCACGTCTGCAAAGAGACCGTTTCAAGATTGATGACCAACGGCAAAAGCGCCAGATAAAAGGCAATGGTCTTGGGGTTGCCCAAGGTGATGGTCAGTCCGGACGCGGCCGCGGACAGCAACTCTTTTTTCTTCGCTGATTTTCCGATTTCGATGGCTTGATGATCTGCGAACCAGAACTGCCAGGCCAGATAGCACAGATAAATCGCCGCCCCCCATCGCACTACCTGAAACAACGCATTGAAGTGTTCGGCAATCATGGCAAGACCAAATACTGCAAATGAAAGATAGGTCAGGTCACCGAGGATCAGCCCGGACAGCAGGCAGAAGCCTGACACCGCCCCGCCGCTGACGCTTCGCGCTACCAGCGCGGCCATACCGGGGCCAGGGATGGCGGCGGCGATGCCCAGCGCTGCCGAATAGGTAAGAACCTGAGTCAGATCAAGCATGTTGCACTCCTTGAGACTTGACGCTGATTGGAGAGCTTGCCTGAGATCCAGCAGGCAAACCCCTGTGTCGAAAAATATTACGTGTTTCAACGCGGAAAGAATTATCTGTTCTTACTGGCTGGACGGCTAAAACCGGTATAAATTTCCTGCAACATGAGGAGTAACGGTATTTATGACCCATCCGACATTAAGCCCGATAGATGTAAGGATCCTCACGGCTCTGCAGCAGGACGGCCGTATCACCAATCAGACCCTGGCCGATCAGATCGGCATGTCTGCCTCGCCCTGCTGGCGACGGGTCAAGCAGCTTGAAGAACATCGCTATATACAGGGTTACCGAGCCGTTCTGGACCGCCGCAAGATAGGGCTTGGCGTCATGGTGTTCATTCGTATCAGCATCGACAGTCATAGTGAGGCCGAGGCCAGAAAATTCGAGAAGGAAGTCATGCAGCTGGAAGATGTCGTGGCGTGCTACAGCATCGGTGGCGATGCGGACTTTCTGCTTCAGGTCGTAGCGCCCGACCTGGATTCCTTTGCTGACTTCGCCATGACCGTGGTCAGACGATTACCCGGCATCAAGGAAATGCAGAGCATGTTCGTCCTCAAGGAAATAAAACCGTTCGTCTCGTTCCCGGTAAAGCAGCCCGCATAGCATAAATGCGTGCATTGGCATCAATGACTGCACGCCCATCATTTCAAATAAAGGAATAGCAATGTCTGCACAGGAGCCAGCCACCGTGATCTTCACCAGCGCCATCCCGATCCTGCGGATCTTCGATGAACGCAAAGCGCGTGAGTTTTACATCGACTTTCTCGGTTTCAGCATCGAGTTCGAGCACCGCTTCGAAGCGGATCTGCCGTTGTATCTGGGCATCAGCCGTAACGGGTTGAACCTGCACCTCTCCGAGCATCACGGTGACGCCTGTCCAGGTGCGGCGGTGTTCATCCCGACGCAGAACATCGAGCAATTGCGCGATGAGCTGATCGGCAAGCAGTACGGCTATGCTCGCCCGGACATCGTCCAGCAAGGTTGGGGGAAAACCCTGGAAGTCTGCGACCCGTTCGGTAACCGGCTCAGGTTCTGCGAGAGCTGAGAAACCTGCATTGATGTCAGCCGTGCGGCGGTACATTCGCCCTGCGGCTGACACGACCCATCTTTGTGCACACAGACACGTTCAAGCGCAAACATGACGCATGACTGCTGAATAACACCCTGCCAATTGCCGGTAACCTCCCTGTAAATCGCCCTCGGACCAAGCTTGGCCCGTAACGTGCAAACCCGTCAGTTCATCTTGTATACATGAATGAACACCACCATGACTGCACTCGATATCCCTGAACTTCAGTCGGCGCTCCGCTCGGGCGACACCACGCTGACGACACTGGTGCACACCCTGACCGCACACATCGATGCGGATGACCGGGCAGAGGTCTGGATTCATCGCGTCCCGCTGGCACAGCTTGTCGAGCGGGCAAAGGCGCTGGAGAGTATCGCCGAACAACTGGGCGATGCGCTGTATGACCGGTTGCCGCTGTTCGGCGTGCCCTTTGCGGTCAAGGACAATTTCGACGTGGCGCACATGCCGACCACGGCTGCTTGCCCGGCGTTCGCCTACGTGCCCGAGGACAGTGCTCACGTTGTGCAACTGCTGCTCGACAGCGGCGCGATCCTGATGGGCAAGACCAATCTCGATCAATTCGCTACTGGCCTGGTGGGCGTCCGTTCGCCCTACGGCGCGGTGCGCAATGCGCATGATCCGGCCTACGTCAGCGGCGGTTCGAGTTCTGGCTCGGCAGTGGCGGTAGCGCGTGGCTACGTCAGTTTTGCACTGGGCACGGACACCGCAGGTTCAGGCCGCGTGCCGGCCGGCTTCAACGGCATCGTCGGGCTCAAGCCCAGCCTTGGCCTGTTCAGCAGCCGCGGAGTCGTGCCTGCCTGCCGCACGCTGGACTGCCCATCCATCTTTGCCAAGGATGTCATGCAAGCCTGGCAGGTCGCGCAGGTCATTGCAGCTTACGACCCGCTGGATGCGTCCAGTGTGGCCGTGCAGGCATTGCCGGTGCAGCGCAGGGTTCGGCGTGTCGCCGTCGCGCGGCACTGCGAGTTCTTCGGCGATGAGCAGGCAAAGGCGGCTTACCTCAAAACCCTTAAAGCCCTGCAGAACGACCCGTTGGTGACGGTCAGCACCATCGAGTTCGACGTGTTCGCCGAGGCAGCTGCCCTGCTGTATCAAGGCCCGTGGGTGGCGGAACGCCGCGCTGCGATCGGCGAATTCTTCGCCAGCAACGCGGCCGATATTCATCCTG
This sequence comes from Pseudomonas syringae KCTC 12500, assembly GCF_000507185.2. Lineage (NCBI taxonomy): Bacteria > Pseudomonadati > Pseudomonadota > Gammaproteobacteria > Pseudomonadales > Pseudomonadaceae > Pseudomonas > Pseudomonas syringae. The sequence goes on along the minus strand of NZ_AYTM02000002.1, from coordinate 3,845,344 downwards.
TGGTACGCGGCATTGTGCAGAGCGCGGATTCATTCGACGCCGTGGACACGTTCAACGCCCGCTATCGCCTGGCAGAGCTGACCCGCGCTGCGCAGCAGTTGCTGACCGACATCGATGTGCTGGTGGTGCCGACCGCGCCGTGCATGCCGACCATCGAAGCGGTGCTCGGCAACCCGGTCGCGCTTAACTCACAGCTCGGCTATTACACCAACTTCGTCAACCTGATGAACATGTGCGCCATCGCCATCCCGACAGATCGTCGCGCGGACGGATTGCCTGCGGGCATCACGCTGATTGGCCCGGCCGGTGCCGATCAGCGCCTGGCAGAGATCGCCGCCGCCTGGCAGCCGCTGTTCGGCCAGGCTGACCAGCGTGACGCCGTGGCGATGGCCCCCCTGCCCTATAACAGCCCGACCGTGCAGGTTGCGGTGGTCGGTGCCCACCTCGTTGGCCAGCCACTCAACTGGCAATTGCTCGAAGGCGGCGCGCGTCTGCTGCGCAGCACAACCACCAGCGCGGATTACCGCCTGTATGCGCTGGCAGAAACGACGCCGCCGAAGCCGGGACTGGTGCGCGTCGCTGAACAGGGCGCGAGCATCGAGATAGAAGTCTGGGAAATGCCGCTGAGCCAGTTCGGCGCTTTCGTCGCGGCCATTCCCGCGCCACTGGGCATCGGCTCCCTGCAATTGGCCGACGGCCAGTGGGTCAAGGGTTTCATCTGTGAACCTGGCGGCCTTGAAGGCGCGCTGGACATCACCGGCTACAAAGGCTGGCGCGCCTACCGCGCCGCGCACACATCTTCCATCGCTCAATGACCCGAGGTAGCACACATGTCGAATGTTGATCGTCGCAGTTTCATCAAGTTGGCGGGCATTATCGGCCTGAGCGCAGCGCTGCCTTTCGGTCGCGCCTATTCAGCCGATGCGCCGCTGGTAGTGGGTTTCATCTACGTCGGCGCTCGCGACGACTTTGGTTACAACCAGGCCCACGCTCAGGCAGCGGCCATCATCAAGACGCTGCCCAACGTCAAAGTGATCGAGGAAGAAAACGTTCCGGAAACCGTGGCCGTACAGAAGACCATGGAAGCCATGATCCGTCAGGACGGCGCCACGTTGATTTTCCCGACCTCGTTCGGCTATTTCGAACCGCACGTGGTCAAGGTCGCCAAAAAGTACCCCGACGTCCGTTTCGCGCACTGCGGCGGTCTCTGGCAGAAAGGTCGCGACCCGATGAACGCGGGGAGCTTTTTCGGTTACATCGACGAAGCGCAATACCTCAACGGCGTGATCGCCGGGCACATGAGCAAGAGCAAAAAGCTCGGTTTCGTCGCCGCAAAACCTGTGCCGCAAGTGCTGCGCAACCTGAACGCGTTCGCCATGGGTGCCCGCTCGGTCGACCCGAGCATCGTCACCACAGTAATCTTCACCGGTGACTGGTCGCTGCCGGTCAAGGAAGCAGAAGCTGCCAACGGCCTGATCGACCAGGGTTGTGACGTGCTGACCTGCCATGTCGACGGGCCCAAGGTGATCGTCGAGACGGCTGAAAAACGCGGCGTGATGACCTGTGGCTACCACGCCAGCCAGGCTGCGCTGGCGCCCAAGGGCTACCTGACCGGTGCCGAATGGAACTGGGAGACGCCTTATCGTGCTCACGTCGCAGCAGCCCAGAGCGGCGCGCCGATGATCAACTTCCTGCGCGGCGGGCTCAAGGAAGGCTTCGTGAAAACGTCTGCCTACGGGCCTGCGGTCACGGCCGACGCCAGGCAGAAAGCCGATGCCATCAAGGCGCAGATGATGGCCGGTCAGTTCGTGATTTTCAAAGGCCCGCTCAAGGACAACAAGGGCAACGTGGTGATTGCCGATGGTGTTGCCCAAGGCCAGACCGACATTGCTCTGGAGAGCATGAATTACCTGGTCGAAGGCGTGCTTGGCCAGCTCTGAGGAACGTTCATGAGTTCATCGATAAGTCTGCGCCGCCTGGCCAGCGCTTTGTTGCCGGGGCTGCCTACGGTGCTGGCGGTGTTTTCCTCGTGCGTGCTGTTCGGGCTGTTTCTGGCGGTTCAGGGCAAGCCTGCCTGGCAGGCGCTGCAGCTGGTCGGCGAAGGCGCGTTCGGCTCGTGGTTCGCGCTGGAAAACACCTTGCAACGCGCCGCGCCGCTGATGCTGACCGCGCTGTGCGTCGCCCTGCCCGCACGGGCCGGGCTGATCATCATCGGCGGTGAAGGCGCGCTGGTACTGGGCGGGCTGGCTGCCGCAGTGACACCCTTGTGGCTCAGCCATCTGCCAGCCGCTTTGATGCTCGCCTGCATGGCCGTCGCGGCAATGACCGTGGGCGCCCTGTGGATCGGCCTGAGTGGCTGGATGCGCCAGCGGCGCGGGGTCAATGAAACGATCAGCAGCCTGCTGCTTTCGTACATCGCCCTGGCACTGTTCCGGCAGTTGGTGGAAGGCCCCCTGCGCGACCCGGCAAGCCTGAACAAGCCTTCGACGCCGCCGCTGGACGATGCCTATATGATCGGCACGATCAGCGACAGTTTCGAGGTGCACTGGGGCCTGGTGGCGGGCGTCGTCGCCTGTCTGCTGGCGTATGTACTGGTGCGCCACAGCGTCAAGGGTTTTGCCCTCGCCGTGGTCGGCGGCAACATGCGTACTGCGCTGATGATCGGCTTGCCCGTGGACCGGCTGATCATGCTCAGTTGCCTGCTGGGCGGTGCGGCGGCGGGTCTGGCCGGCATGTTCGAGGTCACCGCAGTGCAAGGCAGCGCCAACGCCGCGCTGATCGCAGGCTATGGCACCAGCGGCATCCTCGTGGCCTTCGCCGCTCGCCATCATCCGCTGGCAATTATCGTCTGCGCCATCCTGCTCGGCGGGCTGGAAGCCAGTGGCGGACTGCTGCAGCGACGGCTCGGTCTGCCGGACGCCACCACGCTGATTCTTGAAGGTCTGCTGTTCACCAATCTGCTGCTCTGGGAAGCCCTGGGTGGGCGTATCGCCGCCTGGAAGATCAGGCTGACGGCGGCGCCTGCGCCGCTCGACAAGGGAGCACTGCAACATGGCTGATATCGACCTGACTACCTTTCTGCTCGCCCTGCTGGCCGGTGCCATCCGCGTCGGCACACCTTTTCTGTTCGTCAGCCTGGGCGAATGCCTGACCGAAAAGAGTGGCCGGATCAACTTGGGGCTGGAGGGCATTCTGGTGGCTGGCGCCATGTCCGGATATGCCGTCGCATGCCTCAGCGGCTCGGCGTGGCTGGGCGTCGGTGCGGCTGCCGGGGTCGGCGTTCTGCTGGGCCTGCTGCATGGGTTGGCGTGCTCGTTGCCACGGGTTAACGACATCGCGTTCGGCATCGCACTGATCCTGCTCGGCACCGGCCTGGCGTTCTTTCTCGGCAAAGCCTTTATCCAGCCACAGGCGCCCATGCTGCCTTCACTGGCGCTGGGCGCCTGGAGCAGCGAAGAACGCGTGCGCTCGGCATTGAACATCAATGTGCTGTTCTTCGTCGGTGCAGCACTGGCGTTCGTTCTGCACTGGGGGCTGCGCACCACGCGCTGGGGGCTGATGCTGCGTCTGGTCGGCGACCATGCCGAAACCGCTCAGGCGCTGGGCTATCGACCGCTCAAGGTACGCATTGTGGCCACTGCGGTCGGCGGCGGGCTGGCCGGTATCGGCGGCGCCTACCTGTCGCTCTACTACCCCGGCAGCTGGAACGAAGGACTGTCCAGCGGTCAGGGGCTGATGGCCGTGGCGCTGGTGATCTTTGCCCGTTGGCGCCCGTTGGCGTGTCTGTGGGCGTCGTTGCTGTTCGGCGCCGCCGGAGCCATCGGCCCGGCCCTGCAAGCGGTCGGTATCAGCAGCGGCTATTACCTGTTTGCCGCAGCACCTTATGCGCTGACGCTGGTGGTGATGTACGCCACCTGTCGCCGTGGTCGCACGTTGAACGGCGCGCCTGGCGAACTCAGCCTGACGCGATGAACTGATCTTTTCGAGGAGGCATTGCATGGCCAGTGGTCTTGGTGGTTTGAACAAGTCGCCCAATGGCGTGGTGATCGGCCTGGCGCAACTGGCGCTGCCCGATCCGCATACGCGCGAGGCGTTGTGGGCGCAGACACAGAAAGTGGTCGGCATGGTTGCCAAGGCGCGACGCAGCAACCCGGGCATGGACCTGATCGTATTTCCCGAATACTCGTTGCACGGCCTGTCGATGAGCACGGCACCAGAGATCATGTGCAGCCTCGACGGCCCGGAAGTGATCGCGCTGCGCGAGGCGTGCAAGGCGCACCGGATATGGGGCTGCTTCTCGATCATGGAAGCCAACCCGCACGGCAACCCCTTCAACAGTGGCCTGATCGTCGATGACCTTGGAGAGATCCGCCTGTACTACCGCAAACTGCACCCGTGGGTGCCGGCCGAACCGTGGGAGCCGGGCGATCTGGGTATTCCGGTCTGCGACGGACCGCGCGGCAGCAAGCTGGCGCTGATCATCTGCCACGACGGCATGTTCCCGGAAATGGCCCGCGAGTGCGCCTACAAGGGCGCCGACATCATGCTGCGCACTGCGGGTTACACCGCACCGATCCGCCACTCGTGGAAGATCACCAATCAGAGCAACGCCTTCACCAACCTGATGCAGACCGCAAGCGTCTGCATGTGCGGCTCCGACGGCACGTTCGACTCCATGGGCGAAGCGATGTTTGTCGACTTCGACGGCACGATCATGGCTGAAGGGGGTGGCCGGGCCGACGAAATCGTCTGCTGCGAACTGCGCCCCGATCTGGTCCGCGAAGCCCGTGTGCACTGGGGCGTGGAGAACAACATCTATCAATTCGGGCATCGCGGCTATGTGGCGGTCAAGGGCGGCGCACGCGACTGTCCTTACACCTACATGCACGATCTGAGCGCAGGCCAGTACCGTCTACCGTGGGAAGACGACGTCGTGCATACCGATGGCAGCTCGTGTGGTTTTGCAGCCCCGGAGCGCGACTTCAACCCCACCCCCAGCAGTTGGAAGGAGTAACGCCATGAGCGAACGTCATATTGCATCGGCGCCCTACCCTTGGCCCTGGAACGGGCAATTACATGCGCACAACACGGCCTTGATCGTGATCGACATGCAGACCGATTTCTGCGGCGTCGGCGGCTACGTGGACAGCATGGGTTACGACCTGGCACTAACCCGAGCGCCCATCGAGCCGATCAAGGCGCTGCTCGCCGCGATGCGCCCGCTGGGCTTCACCATCATCCACACCCGCGAAGGCCATCGCCCGGACCTCAGTGACTTGCCCGCCAACAAACGCTGGCGCTCGCAGCGCATCGGCGCGGGAATCGGCGACCCAGGTCCGTGCGGCAAGATTCTGGTACGGGGCGAGCCGGGCTGGGAAATCATCGACGAGCTGGCACCGCTGCCCGGCGAAATCGTGCTCGACAAGCCCGGCAAAGGCTCCTTCTGCGCCACCGATCTGGAACTGATCCTGCGCACCCGCGGCATCGACAATCTGATCCTGACCGGCATCACCACCGATGTCTGCGTGCACACCACCCTGCGCGAAGCCAATGACCGTGGCTTCGAGTGCCTGCTGCTGGAAGACTGCTGCGGGGCGACCGACCCTGGCAACCATGCGGCGGCCCTGAGCATGGTCAAAATGCAGGGTGGCGTGTTCGGCGCCGTCGGCCATTCCTCGATGCTTCGCGACCTGTTGGGAGCATGAACATGCGCGCCCCGAGCCTTGAGACGATTGGTGCCAGCAAGCATTTCGGTGCGTTTCGCGCACTCGACGAGGTGTCCTTCAAGGTCCGCGCCGGCACCGTTCACGCCCTGCTCGGCGAGAACGGCGCCGGCAAGAGCACACTGGTCAAAGGCATCATCGGCTACAGCCCGCTGCAGTCGGGCAGCATTCTGATCAACAACCGCGAACACGAGATTCGCACCCCGCGCGACTCTCATCAGTTGCAGATCGGCATGGTGTATCAGCACTTCACCGTCGCGCCAGGCCTGAGCGTGGCGGAAAACCTGGTGCTGTCGCGCGGCGATCTGCCTTGGCGTATCGACTGGGCCAGCGAGCACCAGCGCCTGGAAGCGTTCATGGCAAAAATGCCTTTTCGGCTGGACATCCATCGGCCGGTCAGCAGCCTGGCGGCCGGCGAAAAGCAGAAACTGGAAATCCTCAAACAGCTGTATCTGGAGCGTCGACTGGTCATTCTCGACGAACCCACTTCGGTGCTCACGCCGCAGGAAGCCGACGAAGTACTGGGGCTGATGCAGGCGATGGCACACCGTGGCGAACTGACCGTCCTGATGATCACCCACAAGTTTCGCGAAGTCAGCACCTACGCCGATGACGTCACTGTGTTGCGCAAGGGTCGCTGGGTGGGCAGCGCGGCAGTGGCTGACACCACCACGCAACAGATGGCGGCGTGGATGATGGGCGAGGCACAGGTACGCGGGGTGAGCACCGAGCGCCCGGCGATGGCGCCCCGCCCGCCGCAGTTGCAGGTGGCAGGCTTGGATGTGCCTGGCGACAAAGGCACGCTGGCGGTGAAAAACCTGTCTCTGGCCGTTTACCCGGGTGAGATCGTCGGGGTTGCAGGTATCTCCGGCAACGGTCAGCGCGAACTGACCGAAGCGCTGCTCGGCCAGCGCGCCTTCAGCGCCGGGCAGATAGCGGTCGACGGCCAGCCTTACCACGCGCGGCGTGAACAGATGCAGCGCCTGCGCGTGTTCAGCCTGCCCGAAGAACCCCTGCGCAACGCCTGCATCGGTACATTCAGCGTGGCTGACAACCTGGCCCTGCGCAATTTCGACCAGCCGCCGCTCTGCCGCCAAGGCTGGCGCCTGGATCGTCGCGCAGCAGGTGTCCAGGCACGCAGCCTGATTGAGCAATTTCAGGTATCGCCCAACGACCCGAACCGGCCGATCGGCACCTTGTCCGGAGGCAACGTACAGCGCGCTGTATTGGCCCGTGAACTGACCCACGACGTCGCGGTGCTGATCGTCGCCAACCCGGTATTCGGTCTGGACTTCGCCAGTGTCGCGCTCATTCACCAGCGCCTGATCGACGCTCGCAACAGCGGCACAGCGGTCCTGCTGCTCAGTGAAGACCTTGACGAACTGCTGAGCCTGGCAGACCGTATCGTGGTCATTCACGACGGCGAGCTGGTGTTTGAAACCAGCGCAGCGGACGCCGACCGTACCGAGCTGGGCCGACACATGGCCGGGGCCGAGCATCTCGCGGGGGAACCGGCATGATCAAGGTCAATGCGCGGCCTGACCGCTTCGCCTTCGATACATCCCGTACCGCTGTAGTGATCATTGACATGCAGCGCGATTTCCTCGAACCCGGCGGCTTTGGTGCCGCGCTGGGCAACGATGTCGCACCGTTGCAAGCCATCGTACCGTCCGTGCAACGCCTGCTGACGCTGGCCCGCAATGAGGGGATGGCAGTGATCCATACCCGCGAATCACATCGTCCGGACCTTGCCGATTGCCCGCAAGCCAAACGTGACCATGGCTCGCCGGGCCTGCGCATCGGCGATCCCGGTCCGATGGGACGCATCCTGATTCGAGGCGAACCTGGCAATCAGATTATCGACACCCTGGCGCCGCGCGCTGGCGAGTGGGTCATCGACAAACCCGGCAAAGGCATGTTCTTCGCCACCGACCTGCAACAACGGCTGAGCGAAGCGGGAATCACGCATTTGATCTTTGCCGGCGTCACCACCGAAGTCTGCGTGCAGACCAGCATGCGCGAAGCCAACGACCGGGGTTATCGCTGCCTGCTGATCGAGGACGCAACCGAAAGCTACTTTCCCGCGTTCAAACAGGCCACGCTGGAGATGATCACCGCACAGGGCGGGATTGTCGGCCGAGTTACCTCATTGACGGACCTGGAGCAGGCGCTGCTGACAAGGAGCACACTTTGATGGACATCAACCTCCCCCACGTGGTCGCTGAAGTGACCCACGCCTTTCACGACTACGAACGCGCCCTGCTGGCCAATGAGCTGAGCACGCTGGATGCGTATTTCTGGAATTCCGAACAGACCGTCCGCTACGGCGTCGCGGAGAACCTGCTGGGCGCGGACACGATCGCTCGCTATCGACGCCAGTGTCAGCCGGTCGGACCGGGACGCACGCTGCTGCGTACCGTGGTGAGCACCTTCGGTGAAGACTTCGCCACGGTCAGTACCGAGTTTCATGATGGCGTCACTCAGCGCCTTGGTCGGCAGATGCAGACCTGGGCGCGACTGGCGGGCGGCTGGAAAGTCGTTGCCGCACATGTCAGCATTGACCTGAGCAGCCTGGAGCCACGCCCTTGAATTCCCCGAACACCACCAACGCGCTGGCTGAAGACGTCTATCGGCGGCTCAAGCAGGAGATTTTCGACTTCTACCTGCTGCCCTACGATCGCTTCACCGAAACCCAACTGGCCGACCGTTATCAGGTCTCGCGAACACCAGTGCGTGACGCGCTCTACCGCCTGCAGCGCGAAGGCTATCTGGATGTCGAGTTCCGGCGTGGCTGGTCAGTCAAGCCTCTGGACTTCAACCAGATCGACCAGCTCTACGATCTGCGCATCGTGCTGGAGTGCGCAGCGGTCGAGCGCATCTGTGCATCGGCCGAAGTGCATCCGGAACTCACTGTTCTGCGCCAACACTGGTTGATCGATCGCGATAGCTGGCAGATAGACATGCAAGTAGTCGCCGACCTCGATGAACAGTTCCATACCCAACTGGTGGCCGCTTCAGGCAACCTGGAAATGGCCCGCATCCACCAGGAAGTGACCGAGCGCATCCGCATCGTGCGCCGCCTGGACTTCTTCAAAAGCGCGCGTATCGAACATACCTACCTCGAACACGCCGCGATCCTCAATGCCCTTCAGGCGCGTAAACGTGACGAAGCATTATTGCTGCTTCGCTCCCATGTAGAGATCAGCAAACTGGAAGTACGCAAACTGACGATTTCCATGCTCAGTGATGCGCGGCGGCGGTATGAGGCGTGAGCATATGTGCGCTTTGCGATCGGTAGCCAAGCGCTCGTACTCAGATAAAAACACTTCTAAGGTTGCGGATCGATAAGCCGTTCAAGCTCTTCAATAGAGACTTTGCACCACTCCGGGACTTCGTCAACTTTGTATTCGACAATCGAAGCATCTGTGATTTCTGCTTCGAGCTCTGCCGTATCTCCGGAGTTATCAAACAAGTAGGCTCGGCTCGTCGCCTGGATGGCCTCCGGCAGCAACGCCAGGCATCTGTGATAACGAGTATGCACCTTCTCCGGAGTGACATTATGCCCGCCCTCGCCAACACGAATCGCGATCCGGTTGATATTGATACTCGGGTTTTCGGTAGCGACAAAATATAAATAGGTCCGGTATCCCATTGCCTTGGCTTTTTTGATGAACTCCACTTTGGAACGATCTGACATGACCGTCTCAAACGTGAAGCTGGCGGACTGATCAAGCAATTGATGCCTGATGAAGTCAGCAACCACCGAGGCGTGGTAGGACGTGAAGGTGATGCCTTCAATCAATAGCGATTGGGCGGTGATGACGAAATGCTCAGCCTGGCAAGCCAACTGCTCTCTTTCGATGAGGGGGTGGGACGAAAAAAACGTCCGGAAAGCCTGCTGGTCAGCGTCAATCGAAAAGGGAGAAAGATCCAGAAACCCGTTGTCACCCACTTCACGCTCAAGGTCGTCAGCATTGACGTAAATATAAATCAGGTCAGGATCAAGTATGCGTTTGATGGTGCTTTTGCCTGAACCGTTTGGGCCGGCAAAGACACGTAGCCTAGGTACGGGCACTGGTAGCGGACCCTGGGCCGATCCTGAAAGAGCCGGTGGTTACTTTGCGTCTCGGCTTCGAGGCACAAACGACTTTCTCCGTGCCGTCCGCACATTCGGCGACGATAAATCCTCCTTTGGACAGCAACACTGTCTGCCCGGACGATTTTGCCTTCTCATAAGCCATTCTGGTTGCTATGGACGCTTTAGCCGGGATCTGGGCTTCCAGCTCCTGAATAGCTTCTTCAGACAGTATGTTTTCTGGAGATCTGGGCATGAATCCTCCTTATCGGCATATTCAATATGAACCTCAACGACCAGATCATAGCCCTAAAAAGGTTTCCTCGACACCTGCCGATGCTCGTCTGTGTTACCAGTCGTGAGGACCATGAATCTGACAGACCATCGCATGGGTGGACTTGCACGTACGTATAAAAACCGTAAACCAGAACACACTGAAACAAGGCGTATCGATCAGTCTACCCAGGCATCTACCGTCCCATGCAACCTTTTCAAACCAGCCCTGTCCTAGCCATTAGTACGTAATGGCACTTAACCATCATCTCGTATTCGATGTATTGACACATGACTCCCTACTGCATTCGCCGGTGAATGACCGTCTGGCTCGTTATGCAATGGGTCAGTCGTCGCCTCGACCAAACATCGTGAGCAACTTCAAGTCTGTACGTAGTCGCAGCTGAAAACTGCTAAGTCAACCAGGCCATGTCTGCGCGCAGCTGGAAGAGGTCCACAGGACGGATCCGCCGCTTATGCGCTGCCAAACATGATCCGGGCCACACATGCGCACCACTCAGGAATAGTGATCGATGAACCCACAGGGCTATGAGCACGACCACGTCATACCGACGAATATTGAAGATGTTGCCAAGGTATTGCAGGCCGCTGCTCACTCCGCCTCGTGCACCGCCGGTTTGCTGATGGTATCCAGCGCAACAGGCTGGGAGCAATTGGTCAGCTCCGGTCAAAGCCTGCCCAAAGCGGATGAGGCATGGTTGAGGATGATCTCGTCGTATGGCGACGTGGTGCTGGTCGGTCAGGACAGCCCGGCGAATACGATGGAAACCAACAGCTCGGGGTCTACGCTGATCTACGTTGCTGTCCGTGGCTTCAGGCATGAATTGCTCGGCGCAATGCTGTTGCGCAACAGCGATGACGCAATGGTGCTGAGCGCTGCGCAACGCTATGCGCTGCAGGCCCAGGCGGCTCATATTCGTACTTACCTGCAACCGGGACGTGATCCCGAAGCCAATAACCCGCTGGTCACCTCGTTCGAACGCCTGCGCTTGCTTGAGTCGGTGGTCATCAACGCCAATGACGCGATTCTTATCACCGAAGCGGAACCCATCGATCTGCCAGGCCCGCGTATCGTCTATTGCAACCCTGCGTTTCTGGCGATCACCGGCTTCACTGAAGAGGAAGTCATAGGTCGCACGCCCCGCATCCTGCAGTGCGAGGAAACCAGTCGGGCAACACTGGACGTCATTCGTGAGGCACTCAGTCACTGGCGGGCGGTTGAGGTCGAACTGCTCAACACCCGCAAGGATGGCAGCAAGTTCTGGGTCGAGTTGAGCATTGTGCCGGTGGCCAACGAAAAAGGCTGGTTCACCCACTGGGTGTCCGTGCAGCGCGATATCACCGAGCGCAAGGAGTCTCAGCAACTGGCTCAGCGAGCCCGTCTGGAGTGGGAGGAAAAGCTTGCGCTACAGAGCCGGCTGGAGGAGCGCGAACGCATTTCCGAAGAGCTGACCTATATCGCTTTTCACGATGAGCTGACCTCACTGTTCAACCGCGCTTACCTGATGAACGAGTTGACCACGGCCTTTGAAATCCGCGACCCCCGCTACGAACGGGCAACGGTACTCTTTCTGGACCTGGACGGCTTCAAGGTAGTCAACGACAGCATGGGGCACCTGGCCGGTGACAAGTTGCTCAAGGCGGTCGCGAATCGATTGCAGACCTGCGTTCGCTCTAATGACGTTTTAGCGCGAATCGGCGGCGACGAATTTGCGATCCTGCTGATGGGCAAGGATCAGCCGGAGACTGCCGTAAAGATGGCTGAACGTATCGTCAGTCAATTGCACACGGCAATACAGATCGAAAACCAGGACATTTTCATCTCGTGCAGCATCGGTATCGTCACCGCAGGTGACAGCCATACCAAACCCGAAGAGTTGCTGCGTGACGCCGACGTTGCCATGTACTCCGCAAAAAAACAGGGCAGAGGGCGCTGGAGCATCTTCAACACCTCGATGCGCGAAGCGGCGATCGACACGCTGGTGATTCAGAACGCGCTGCGCCAGGCACTTGAAGACAAGGATTTCCTGGTCTTTTATCAGCCGATCTACAGCGGCACCTGTGAGCATCTGGTCGGGGTCGAGGCGCTGGTCAGGTGGAACCATGCCACCATGGGCATCATTTCCCCCGATGCCTTTATCCCGATTGCCGAAGACCTCGGGATCATTCATGAGCTGGGGGCCTGGGTCATGCATCAGGCCTGTAGCGAAGTGCAGGCCTGGCGCAAGGAGTTCTCTCACCTGGACCTGAGGCTCAACGTCAATGTGTCCGGGAAAGAGCTGAGCCACCCTGGATTCGTCGATCAGGTGACACGGATCATCGCCACCACCGGCCTGCCCGCGGGCCAGCTTCAGATCGAGGTCACCGAATCAGTGTTTCTCTATCAGCCTGACGCGATCGCCGAGGTTCTCCGGCAGATCAGGCAGCTTGGCGTGAGAGTGGCGCTGGATGATTTCGGCACGGGTTACAGCTCGCTCGGCTACATTGACCGTTACCCGATCGATGCCGTGAAGATCGATCGGTCCTTCGTGTCCCGAATGATGACGTATGAGCGCAGCAAAGCCATTGTCAGCAGCATCCTGTCGCTGGGCCGAGCGCTGAATCTGGATATCACGGCGGAAGGCGTGGAGACAGCGGAACAATACAACCTGCTGCGCAAAATGGGCTGCCCTTACTTTCAGGGCTATCTGCTAAACAGGCCGATGCGCTCAGAGGCACTGCTGCACATCATCAAGTCCGCTGCCGAGTGCACGGCCTGATCTACCCCGAGGTTGATGGGCCGGAATGACTCCCGTCCATTCCGCAGCCTGAGCGTGAGCATGCTGTCTTGTAATGTGTCTCTACCTGTAAAATCTTGCCAATGACCTGGTAACTGATCCAGGAAGCTCTGCGCAGCGTACTGAATACCGTCGTGATGGGCGTCATGCACCCGTATATTCATGGCGGTATAGTGCCTGTGCAACCAGTGCTCGGTGCCTGCGGTCCAACTTACTGCATCCATTGTCCAACCGGCATTGCGTCACACATTATCTGATCAGAGCCGCGATCAATTAACGGATCACTCGACAGGAAATCAGATGACCTCATCCAGCCAGCGTCTTGCCTTGCTTGAAGCCGTTGTTGAACAGTCATTCAATGCCGTATTGATCACCGACGCCAATCTGGCCAATGGCGGCCCCTTCATCGTGTACGTCAATCCGGCCTTCTGCTCCATGACCGGCTACACGGCAGAGGCATTGATCGGTGCCTCACCACGGATCCTGCAAGGCCCGGACACCGATCCTCAAGTGATCGAGCGGATGCGCGAATGCCTGAGCGAAAGTCTTTTTTTCGAAGGGTCGACGGTCAATTACCGCGCGGACGGAAGTCCTTACATCGTCGAGTGGAAAATTTCTCCCGTGCGCGACGATGCAGGTACGGTGTGCAACTTTGTCTCTGTGCAGCAGAACATCAGCCCGCGCATCCGCGCCGAGCGTGAGCAACACCTGCTGGCGCAGGCACTGAACGCTGCGCTTGATCCGATTATCATCACCGACTGCAATTCCACCATCGTGTTTGCCAATGAAGCCTTTCAGCAGATCACTGGCTACAGCAGCAGCGAAATCCTCGGCGAAAACCCGCGGATGCTGAGCTCTGGAAAACACGATGAGGCGTTCTATGCGCAATTCAAGGAAGCGCTGAAGAGTGGCGCCCCGCTTCGCACGACCTTCATCAACAAGCGCAAGGACGGCTCGCTGTTCTATGCGGAACACAGCATTTCGCCGCTCTGTAACCTTGAAGGCGTAGTCACCCACTATGTCAGCATCAGCCAGGATGTGACCACACGCCTGGGCCGCGAACAAAAGTTGCTGGAGATTGCTCACAGCGATCCGCTGACCGGGCTGGATAACCGTCGCTCAGCCGAGCATACGCTTGAGCGACAGATACCTGCGGTAAGTATGTCGGGCAAGCCGTTCAGCCTGATCATCTGCGATATCGATCATTTCAAGGCGGTCAATGACCGGTACGGCCATCCTGCCGGGGACAGCGTAATCACTAGCGTTGCGGCCATCCTCAAACAACGTATCCGCCTGTTGGACGTCGCCGCCCGATGGGGAGGAGAAGAGTTTCTGATCCTGGTGCCCGACAGCTCGTTGAAACAGGCGGCCGAACTCGCGGAGCGCATTCGCAAAAGCGTTGAAAGCCTGGTGATTCCGGAAACCGGATCGGTGACCATTTCTCTGGGCGTTGCAGAACTCAGCGCCGGGGAAACGGCCGCCAGCCTCATTCAGCGTGCAGACAAGGCGCTTTATCAGGCCAAGCGCCTGGGCCGCAACCGGGTGGAATGCGCTTAGACCAAGACTCGGTTTTACTCATTGCCCGCCTCGTTTGCCTGCGCATTGAACCCGGGCCTGTCATTTCGACAGGCCCGGACGTCGTGTCAGAGCTTCGGCAGTTGTCCGATACGCCCCATCATCTCAGTGACGATCTGCAGATCCAGCAAGAACTGGCCGGTGGTCTTGAACTCGTTGTCCGTATGACCGGTGTATTTGACTTCGGGTCTCGCCAGGCCGAACTGCACCCCGTTGGGCAATGAATGGACCGACGTAGCGCCAGCCGACGTGCCAAAGGTGTGTTCCATACCGAGATTTTCACTGGCCACAGCGAGCAGCGCCTTGACCCACTCACCCTCGGGGTTGCGGTACATCGGCTCGGCGATGGAATAGTCGAACACTGGCCTGATAGCGGTTTTCGTACTCCAGGCGGCGAGCTTTTCGGCGATTTCGGATTTGAGCTCCTGCGGGGACTTGCCTTTCGGCACACGCAGATTGACCGCTAGTTTGAATGCCTTTTCATCCATTGCGACGTACGTCAAGGATGCTGTGAGAGGCCCCATGAAGTCGTCGGAGAACCCCACGCCCAACTTGCTTCCCAGGTAATCGAGTCCCCAGTTGTCGGAGGCATAGCGAGCAGCATCGGTGATCTGGTTGTGTTTAAGCGCAACCTTGCCCTGCAGACTGTTAATGAAGTCCAGCATCCTCGCGACCGGGTTGACGCCGGACTGGGGTGCCGATGAGTGCGCGGACACGCCGGTCACAGTCAGCTTGACGTCCTTGCCGTCGACCCTGGCATCGACCTCGAAGTCACCGCCATTGCTTTTCACGTACTCGGCACTGACCTGTTGCAAGCTTGCAGCCAGCTCGGCAGGTTTGTCAGTCAGCAGAGTGGCGACCGACTTCGACGGAATCTGATTGGTGGCCATGCCCCCGGTCATTGAAACAATCTCGGCCCCCTCGCCTTCAGCCTCGCGTCGGGCAAAGCTGGCCATGACCGTGCCGTAACCTTTTTCGGCAATCACGACCGGGTAACCGCCATCCAGCGCCAGGTTGTAGGCGGGCGTCGGGTTACGCTCAAAATAGTAAGGGATTGCGTCGCCGGCCGTTTCTTCCGTGGTATCGATCAGCAACTTGAAGTTTCTGGCCAGCGGCAGCTTTTCTTCCTTGATGACTTTCATGGCATAGAGCGCAACCACAATACCGTTCTTGTCGTCCTCGGTGCCGCGTCCATACATGCGATCACCGATCAGCGTCACCTTGAACGGGTCCAGACGAGTGCCGTCAGGCAAGACCCAGTTGTCCAGCGTGACCGGTACAACATCGGCATGCACATGAATGCCAACTACTTCATCACCCGCGCCATCGAGCGAGACTTCATACACACGGTTATCGACGTTGCGAAACTTCAGATTGAAGCGCTCGGCCAGGCGCTTGATCGTGTCGGCGATCTTTATGAACGCCGGGTTTTCATGCTGGGCAACGCCGTCGACACGAACCGTGGGAATAGCCACTAGCTCACGCAGGGTTTCAGTGGCCGCGCTGCCGTACTTCATGCGGGTATACAAACCGAGCAAGCGATGAATGTCGTTTTGTTGCGCTGCGGAAAGTTGCTTGTTGTCGAGAAAGGCACTGATGGCCGAGCCAAAATCGGCAGTTTTAACCACATCAGCACTGGCAAGATTGTTCAGAAACTGCTTGAAATCCTTTACCGATGCATCATTGAATGTCTTGAGGATAACGGCGCTCTGTTGTGCAGTGACAGTGGCGTTTGCCAGACTGGTGAACGACGAGAGACTGGCGAGTATCAAGGTGGAAGCAGCCAGTTTTTTGAGTGACAGGTTCATGGTTGAAGGCATTCCTTGGCAGGCAAAGCGCGAATTTTTCTGATCGTTTGATCAGGAAGCATTTCAACTTACACCAAGAGCAATGATGCGAGAATCCCCTTTTAAAACGAAGCGATGCAGTGGAGTGCTCATATGATCAAGCTGCTGATGCGCCTGAAAGCGCGCTTCGACCGAAAGTCCAAGGGGCAGTAGCCTGGCGGTGCTGCAAGATGCCTTCAACCACAACCCGAGTTTGATCATCAGTAATCTGGGCACCTGTAAGCCACTTCATCATGTCAGCACTTCCTTCTTAACGAACTGCAGATACATGAGCAAGATAAAGGCCAACCACCCGATCAAACACAGTGAATTCTTCCCCCGCCGAACACTCCGAACAGTAACGAGCGAACGCCGCAGATCAGTCGCTCTCCACTCGAGGACATCTGAATGACCACCGCATTCAAAGTTGGCGACGCCGTACACTGGAACTCCGAGGCAGGCCAGGTGCATGGCAAAGTCACCAAAGTACATGTGCAGGACGTGGAGTTCATGGGCAAACATCGGCCCGCTTCAAAGGACAATCCGCAGTACGAAGTGAAAAGCGACAAGACCGGTCATTCGGCGATGCATCATGGGGATGCGCTCAAGCACGCGTGATTGCTCTGCGCCGCGTCGTGGAGAGAACGGTGTAGCGCCCTTCTTACTCACGCGAGAAAGCTGTAACCATTGGCGTGCCTGGTGCCTGCATCCGAAACGGATGCAGGCACGCGGCATCAGATCACGCCGCAGGCAGCACGATCACCGCCACCGCCCAGAGGTGCGGGGTGGTCGGAATGGTTGTCGCCGCCGGCGTGAACCATCAGCGCGTGGCCTTTGACTTCCGAGAGTTTCTTCAGGCGTGGGGCAAGCACCGGATAACTCGCGGTGCCGTCAGCAGCCACGTACAGCGCAGGCAGATCGCCTAGATGGCCATCGGCGTAAGGCCCCAGATGCTTGCCGGTCTTGGCCGGGTCGAAGTGACCGCCAGCCGCGAGGGCTGCAACCTTCTTGCCGTCCTTGGTACCCGCTTCGCAACTGCCGTTTTCATGCACATGAAAACCGTGGATGCCTGCAGGCAGCTCTTTCAGATTCGGAGTGAACAGCAAACCGTATTGCGTTTCGCTCACCGTAACGCTGCCGATAGGTTTGGGCGCGCCATCAGCGCTGACCAGATTGATCGGAACGTCCAGCGATGCAGCCTGAACACCGAAAGAGAAAACGCCAAGCAGACCTAGCAAAAGATGAGGTTTCATAATTTCAATGCGTCCCTGATCTGATAATCGAATTGAACGTGGCACCAGGCAGCGCGGAGGCTGCACAGCACGAACGTCTTTCATGCCACAGAGGATGTGACCACAGACCTGCGAACTTGATGCAAGGAAATGAACGGGGGTCGCCGGGGAAAGTAATGCAAAACATCACGACTGGCCCGCCGACACCAAGGTCGGCAGGCCAGCGCTGTTCAACGGTGCTCAGTTAACAGCACAGTGGTGCGGATCAGATATCCAGGCAGATCTTGCCGAAATGCTGATTGGTTTCCTGATAACGGAACGCTTCGACGATGTCGGTCATCGGGAAGGAACGGTCCATGACCGGACGCATGCCGTTGGCATCAATGGCGCGGATCATGTCCTGTTGCTGGGTGCGACTGCCGACCAGCACGCCCTGCATGCGCAGTTGTTTGACCAGCGCCGGGACGAACTCCAGTTGACCGGCAACACCGCTCAGGATGCCGATGACCGAGATGTGGCCAGCGACCCGTGCCGCATTCATGGAGTGCTGCAGGGTCGATGGACCGCCCACATCGATGATGTGATCCACACCACGGCCGCCGGTCAGCTTGCGGGCAGTCTCGCCCCAGTTGCTGTCCTTGCGGTAGTTGATCAGGTGGTCGGCGCCCATGGCTTGCAGACGCTCCAGTTTTTCATCACTCGACGACGTGGCGATAACGGTCGCACCGACCATCTTGGCGAACTGCAACGCAAAAATCGATACACCGCCAGTGCCCTGCACCAGGACGGTATCGCCGGCTTTCAACGCGTCATCAACCATCAGCGCACGCCACGCGGTCAGGCCAGCGGTGGTCAGCGTGGACGCTTCGGCATGGCTGTAGCCCTTTGGCGCAAGGGTGAACGAGGTGGCACGGGCAGTGACCTGCTCGCGGGCATAACCGTCGACGCCATCACCCGGCACCGTGACAAAACCTTCAACCAGTGGCTCGCCGCTGATCCATTCCGGGAAGAACGTGCTGACCACGGAGTCGCCAACCGCGAACTCGCTGACGCCCTCGCCTACTGCGGTGACGACGCCTGCACCATCGGCCATGGGAATGCGTTTTTCCGTCGGTGCCCACATGCCGGTGACGACCGCGAAGTCGTGATAGTTGAGCGAGTTGGCGTGCAGACGCACAGTGATCTCACCGGCTTTAGGTGCAAGCACTTCGCTTTCGCCAACGCTGACCTGATCGTAGCCGCCGCCAGCCTGCACGTAGATGGTTTTATTGCTCATGGTCAATCTCCTATCAATTCAACATTACGCAAAATGACGAAATGTGTAAATAACGCTCAAAGCCTAGAGTTCTTTCTTGAGCCTGTCGGCAAACCGGTCGATGGCCTGCTCATCACGGCGAAAATAGGTCCACTTGCCAATCCTCGTTGCCTGAACCAGCCCGGCACGTTGCAGGATGGCCAGATGAGCAGACGCGGTAGAAGCCGACAGGTTGGCCTTGGCCTGAATGTGCGACACACACACGCCTATCGCCGGATCACCGTGGTCCTGGGGAGGGAAATGGGCTTGCGGGTTTTTCAGCCACTCCATGATCAACATGCGAGTGTCATTGCCGACCGCTTTGATTTGCTCAAGAATCATGGGGCACAACATTACGCTTTTTTACGAAATGTTCAACCCCTGATTTAACCTCCTCCGGCCAACGGCATGTTTTGATTACAGCTTCACATCGACCTGACAAATGAAGCAATCTGTCGACTCCAATAAAATCGACCGCACCGCTGAGAGCATTCAGACTCATGATGAATCTTAAATACAGCGCCCTGACCGCTCTGCTGCTGGGTATCACAGGCATGGCTCAGGCTCAGGACTACACCTCGCATCTGGACAAGGTGCTGCAAACTGGCCAGTTGGCTGTCTGCACCACTGGCGACTACAAGCCCTATACCCTGCTGCGCGAAGACAGTGAGTACGAAGGCATTGATATCACCATGGCCCGTTCACTGGCCAAGAGCCTGGGGGTGAATGTGCAGTGGGTGCCCACGACGTGGAAAAACCTGATGCCTGACATGGTCGCCGGTAAATGCGACATCGGTATGGGCGGCATCTCGGTGAGTCTGGAACGCCAGAAAAAAGCGTTTTTCAGCAACACGCTGGACGTCGATGGCAAAATCCCGCTGGTGCGCTGCGCCGATCAGGCCCTGTATCAGACTGTCGAGCAGATCAACCAGCCCTCTGTGCGTTTGATCGAACCCGCCGGTGGCACCAATGAAGCCTTCGCTCGCGCTCATCTGCCAAAGGCGTCCCTGGCATTTCACGACAACAAGACCATCTTCCAGGAGCTGCTGGACAAGAAAGCTGACGTGATGATCACCGATGCTTCCGAAGCGCTCTACCAGCAGAAACGCATGCCCGGCCTGTGTGCGGTCAATCCGACCCGGTACATGCAATACGGCGAAAAGGCCTACCTGTTGCCACGCGATGATGTGACCTGGAAAGGCTACGTGGACCAATGGCTGCACCTGAGCAAGGCCACCGGCGAGTATCAGCAGGCGCTGGGAGAATGGCTGGCAGTGCCCGCCGAGTGAGTGTGAAGCGGTCTTGCCGGGCACTGCCTTCGACGTCCTGCTGTGCAATGGTTGCAAGGCGTGTCCGGGTGAAATAGCGTGTTACGGCAACTCTCACTGGAAGGCAGCCAAACGAGCATGAAGCCCAGCAAACCCATCACCCGTGCGTACTGTGTCGAACTGCAGCAGGAGCTGTCGATCGCCGCTGCCCGACGCGAATACTTCTCTCAGGAGCCGCCACGCGCACGCTTCGAGTTTCTCTGCTCGACCGAGGCGTGCAGGACAATGGGGGCGAAGGTTACCGGGGTTCGCTATGACGTGAAGCCACAGGACAACCCGACCTTCGTCGCCGCGCACTTTCGCGCCAACCCGCATTACGACCATCACTCGGGCTGCGAATGGGTGGATGAGCGCGCAGAAGCAGAGGAAGAACCGAACGTTCCGGTCGAAGAAACCGATGTACAGACACGCCTGCGCAAGGCCAAACGCAAGCTGGACGACTACATCGATATCTTCGACCCGGTCATCAAGGCGCCGACCAAAGACGCGTCCGGCCCGGAAAAACCCGATGCTGGCGCCCAGCGCCCTGCTGCAACGCTTCCAGTCACAGAACCAGCCAAGCCACCAACTGCTCGCTACAGCGAAACGCGCACCAATAACCTCGAGCGGCTGGTAGACAGCTATCGGCAGGCCAAGGCCGAGCTGTCACTGGAAGACTTCAAGCTGCTGAAGCTGAAAATTCCGGGCCAGGGCGAGGTTTCGTTGCGCTCGTATTTTCGCCATATCAAATACGCGCAATCAGGCGATAACGGCCGGGTGCTGTTCGGAGGCGGTCTGGTCGAGCAGCGGTACGGGTTGGGTTTCAAGTTCAGGTTCTTCGACCGTCTGGACGGCAAACTGGTGACGCTCTACGTATCGCCCGCGCAGATGCAGGCCTATCGCTCCAGCCGCTACATCAGTGAGCTGCTGAGCCATGCGGATGACGTGAAGTTTTTCACGGTGTATGCGCTGGGAACGGTCACACAGAGCCCGTCAGGCAAAAGCTATGGCCTGGAGGTCGACGACTTGCGGCATCTGGCGATCGTGCTGGGGCCGGCGAAGGAGCCGCTTGAGGAAGGGAAAACACCTGAAGCCTGAGCATTGGGTCGAGGATCGTTCCAGCGTTCGACGCTGGAACGATCCGGGTCAGCTCATCAGACCTTGACGATCCAGCCGGCTGGCGCCTCGATGTCACCGGACTGAACGCCGGTCAGTTCCTTGTACAGGCGCTGAGTGACAGGACCGACTTCGGTCTGGCTGTAGAACACGTGCAGGTTGTCCTTGTAGGAAATCCCGCCGATCGGAGTAATGACCGCAGCCGTACCGCATGCGCCCGCTTCCTTGAACTCGCCGAGCTGGTCGATGAACACATCACCCTCTTCGACCGTCAGGCCCAGACGGGATTTCGCCAGTTCGATCAACGACAGGCGGGTGATCCCCGGCAGCACCGATGGCGACTTGGGCGTCAGGAACACATCGTCCTTGGTGATGGCAAAGAAGTTGGCCGAACCCACTTCCTCGATCTTGGAGTGGGTCTGCGGATCGAGATAGATGCAATCTGCAAAGCTGTGCTTCTTGGCTTCAGAACCGGGCATCAGGCTGGCAGCATAGTTACCGCCGACCTTGGCCGCGCCTGTCCCGTTGGGCGCAGCGCGGTCGTAGCCGGAGATGACGAAATTGTTCGGCTTCAGGCCACCTTTGAAATAGGCGCCCACCGGAATGCAGAAAATCGAGAAGATGAACTCAGGCGCCGTGCGCACGCCGATGTTGTCACCCACACCGATGACGAACGGGCGCAGGTACAACGCGCCGCCGGAACCGTAAGGCGGAATGAAACGTTCGTTGGCCTTGACCACCTGTTTGCAGGCTTCAATGAATACATCGGTCGGGACGTGGGGCATCAACAGGCGGGAGCAGCTGCGCTGCATGCGCTGGGCGTTCTGATCGGGACGGAACAGATTGATCGAGCCATCCTTGCAGCGGTAAGCCTTGAGGCCCTCGAAGCACTGCTGGCCATAATGCAGCGCGGTCGACCCTTCGCTGATATGCAGCGTGTTGTCCTCGGTCAGCGAGCCCTGATCCCAGGCACCGTCGCGCCAATGAGAAAGGTAGCGCTTGTCGGTCTTGATGTAATCAAAACCCAGAGTGTCCCAGTTGATGCTTTCTTGACTCATAACGCCCTCTATCATTTTAGCGACTGCCTGGTCGAGTCAGGCCAATGCCTTATTCTGCCAGATCATTCGGGCCATGAGGCTCGAAATAAATGCAAACCGACATGGCATTTCTGAAGCAGGCTTGCGGGCAGGAGCCTCATGCGTCCAGAGCTCACCCGACCGGGAGCGGAGGCGCTACCTGGCGCTCGCGGATATAGTCGATAAACGTGTCCATATCCGAGCTGCACAACGTTCGTGCAACGGACTTGACCTCTTCGACAGGCCAGTCCCACCAGGCCGCCTGGAGCAGCAGCTGGCGAATGTCTTCGTCGAATCGCCAACGGATGAATTTGCAGGGGTTGCCTCCCACCACCGAATAGGGAGCCACGTCCCGAACGACCATCGCACCTGCCGCGACAATGGCGCCATGGCCGATGGTGACACCCGACACAATGGTTGCATTGGCGCAAATCCAGCAGTCGCTGCCGATCACCACATCGCCCTTGCTCGGCGCGTAATCCTGAATATCCGCGACTTGCGCGACCATCGCCGGGAACGGGTACGTTGTAATCCAGTCCGTGCGATGCTCGCCGCCCAGTAGAATTTTCACACCCTCGGCAATGGAGGTATAAGCACCGACCCTGAACACCGAATCGTCACCAAAGTCGACAATATCCGGAATGCCATAAGTCCCCACGCCAACGACCGCACGCGGGTATTTCAATCTGATTTTTTCGGCGTGCCTGTCCAGCTTGTCCATCTTGCGCAACTGCTTGCGTATTTTTCTATTTTTCAACAGCTCGATAAATTTCATATCTTCAATCACATTTTTTTGGACAGTCAGGCAGCACTTACCGATAGCTCAGGAGTAAACGCTTGCAGCGCCGCAAGGTCGTTCTGTTGATCTGCCTCCATGGGATGGAAAACAAAAGCCCCCAGGCATATCGCTTGTCCGCGACCGCGGCATATTTCAAGGCTTTGTTGATGGCCTGAGTACGACCGCTCTGGTATTCGCGATGATCCCGATAGGGCTCGATGCTTTTCAGGTCAGCCTCAAGCAACACCTTGTACTTGCGCGAAAGGTTGTTCGGGTGACGTCGATAGCGCGTGACGATCTCGGGGAGCACATGAATTTCATAGCCCAGATGAGCGATTTTCAGTGTTGCCTGAAAATCTTGCACCCTTATCTGCGGGTCATAGCCGTTCGCATCCTTAATGGCCTTCATGCGGTACAGAGCGACCGGCGCGCCAACGACCACCGCTCCGCGCAATATGTCATCGAACGTCAGCCGCTCGATGTGATCGCGGGACTGACGTTTGATTTCCTTGCCGTCGCCATCCATGTAGCTGACCAGTGCGCCGACACAGCCTACCGCGGGATGATTGTCCAGATACTCGGCACGAATCCGCACCGATGAGGGAAGCATGATGTCATCCAGATCCGGCGTAGAGAGGTACACGCCTTTGGCGTAACGCAGACCATGGTTGAGGGCAGCACTGACGCCCTGATTGGCCTGGCGATAGAGCTGGAAAGGATAGCGTTGCTGCAGGGACTCCAGCATCGCAATGCTGTTGTCGGTCGAGCCATCGTCAACGACGATGACCTCGAAATTCTCGTAGTCCTGAGCAAAAATACTCTGAATCGCGACCTCGAGAAATCGCTCGGCGTTGTAGCAAGGGGCAACGATGGAAACCAAAGGGCTGGGCGTGGGGTTCTGACTTTCTGAAGACATCATGGGTAGCAGCCATAATCATGATCAGCCCTGACGGGCTCGGAAACCGAATATCTGTAACAGGTCGCTTGAAAACGGCACATCATGCGGCAAGCGCTCCTGATTTTCCATGAAAGGTCAAAAACGTCCTGTGAACAGGCATTTATAGCCGCGGAAAAACTGCCGACATGCCCTGTCTTTCATTCAGTGTAGATCGGCACTCAAAAAAAACCCCGTTCTTCGCAGAACGGGGTTTTCATGTTGCGCATCAAGTGGAATCAGAAAGCGTAAGTCACCAGCAATTCTTTTGTCACCTGAAAGTCGACCGACATCATCACGCTCAAGGCAGTGATGGTGAAAATCGAAAACACGAACAGCTTGCGAGCCCAGACAGTATCGTCAACGGCCTTGTAGCCCTTCCAGGCCATGTACAGCCAGTACATACCCATACCCGCTGCAACAGCCAGGTAGTTGAGGCCCGCATAGCCACCCACGGTCAACATCAGGGTCGCTACGAGGAACGCCAGGATGTAGAGCATGATGTGGCGCTTGGTAACCAGAATGCCGCGCTTGACCGGCAGAACCGGAATCTTCGCAGCACGGTAATCATTGAAGCGGAAGATGGCGATCGCATACGAATGCGGCATCTGCCACAGGCTGAACATCACCAGTAGCGTGAGT